>DATHQE010000244.1:0-3253 GCA_035483035.1 Streptosporangiaceae bacterium
GTCGCGGCCGACGGCGCGCCGCTTGTGCCGTGCGGCCGGTGCCGGCAACTGCTGCTCGAGGCGGGCGGGCCCGGCCTCCTGCTCGACGCCGAGCACGGGCAGCAGCGCCTCGACGACCTGCTGCCCGGCGCGTTCACCGCGGCCGACCTGGCGATCCGGAGCGGAGCTGGTGACAGCGGGCGCGATGCCTGACGCGGTCGACCTCATCCGGGCCAAGCGGGACGGCGGGCGGCTCGCAGGCACAGACATCCGCTGGCTCATCGACTCCTACACGGCGGGCACGGTCCCCGACGAGCAGATGTCCGCGCTGCTGATGGCGATCTACTTTCGCGGCCTCGATGCCGGTGAGCTGCGCTCCTGGACAAGGGCCATGATTAGCTCCGGCGAGCGGCTGGAGCTCAGCGGCCTGGCCGCGCCGACGGTCGACAAGCACTCGACCGGTGGGGTCGGCGACAAGGTGTCACTGATCCTGGCGCCGCTCGTGGCAAGCTGCGGCGCGGCCGTGCCGCAGCTGTCCGGTCGCGGTCTCGGGCACACCGGCGGCACACTGGACAAGCTGGAGTCGATCCCCGGCTGGCACGCCAGCCTGTCCAACGCCGACATCATCCGGGTGCTGTCGTCCACCGGCTGCGTGATCTGCGCCGCGGGCGACGGCCTGGCGCCCGCCGACCGCCGCCTCTACGCGCTCCGGGACGTCACCGGCACAGTCGAATCCATACCGCTGATCGCCAGTTCGATCATGTCCAAGAAAATTGCGGAGGGAACGGGGTCGCTCGTGCTGGACGTCAAGGTCGGCAGCGGGGCGTTCATGCCCGACCTGACTGCCGCCCGCGAGCTCGCGCAGACCATGGTCGACCTCGGCAACGCACACGGCGTGCGCACGAGCGCGCTGCTGACCAGGATGGACACGCCGCTCGGCCGCGCCGTCGGCAACGCCGTCGAGGTGCAGGAGTCAGTCGCGACGCTGCAGGGCGACGGCCCAGCCGACCTGGTCGAGGTCACGCTGGCGCTGGCGGCCGAGATGCTCGCGCTGGCGGGGATCGACGCCGACCCGGCGGCCGCGCTCGCCGACGGCCGCGCGCTGGAGCGATACCGCGCGATGATCGCGGCACAGGGCGGCGACCCGGACGCTGAACTGCCGTCCGCGCGGCACGTCACGGTGGTGCGGGCCGAGTCGGCCGGCTGGATCAGCGGCCTGGATGCCAGGTCGGTAGGCGTGGCGGCCTGGCGCCTCGGCGCGGGCCGGGCCAGGAAGGAAGACGCGGTGTCCGCGGCTGCCGGGATCATCTGCCTGGTCAAGCCCGGCGATCGGGTCGACGCCGGCCAGCCAGTGCTCGAACTGCGCAGTGACGAACCAGGCCGGTTCGACCGCGCGCTCGAGGCGCTTGCCGGGGCGCTCGAGATCGGACCGCAGTCGCCCGAGCCAGCCGGCCTGATCCTCGAGCGGATCGGCTGACAGCCGGCCCTGGCCGGACTACGGTAACGTCGCGATCGTGGGGATTGAATCTGTTGAGCGCGCGCACAGCTGGCAGTTCGACGTGGCCGACGTCGCCACCTCGGACGCCGGGCTTCGGCAGGTGCTGCACGGTCTGCCGGGCATCGACCAGGTCGGCGTCGGCGACCGGGTAGCCGCGCTCGCCACCCGGTCGATCAAGAAGGGCGCCAAGCTCAGCGCGCTGGACCTGGCCATCCAGATGGTCGACCTGACCACGCTCGAAGGCGCCGACACACCGGGCAAGGTGCGCGCCCTATGCGCCAAGGCACGCCACCCGGACACCGGCGCCCCGTCCGTCGCCGCCGTCTGCGTGTATCCCGACCTCGTGGCCGTCGCGAAGCAGGCGGTGGCGGGCAGCACGGTGGCGGTGGCGTCGGTCGCTACCGCGTTCCCGTCCGGGCGGGCCTCGCTCGCGGTGAAGCTCGCCGACGTCCAGGATGCGGTGAGCGCGGGCGCGGACGAGATCGACATGGTCATCGACCGCGGTGCGTTCCTCGCCGGGCACTACGGTCAGGTCTACGCCGAGATCCGGGCCGTGCGCGAGGCGTGCGGGCCGACTCACCTCAAGGTGATACTCGAGACCGGGGAACTGGCCACGCTCGACAACGTCGCGCGTGCGTCCTGGCTGGCGATGATGGCCGGCGCCGACTTCATCAAGACCTCCACCGGCAAGGTGACACCGGCCGCGACCCCCGCCGTCGCCCTGGTGATGCTGGCCGCCGTCCGCGACTTCGAGCTGACGTCCGGCCGCCGTGTGGGCGTCAAGGTGGCAGGCGGCATCCGCACGGCCAAGGACGCCATCCGCTACCTCGTGCTCGTCAACGAGGTGGCCGGGCAGGCCTGGCTGACGCCCGCGCTGTTCCGGATCGGTGCGTCGACCCTGCTCAACGACCTGCTCATGCAGCGCATTAAGCAGCGCACCGGCCACTACGCCGGCCCGGACTACGTCACGATCGACTGAATCGGCTCCGCCGCCGGAAGAGAGCGGTGGCGAGGGTGAACGCGGCGACGACGATGCCGCCGAACTCGGTCAGCGTGAGCCAGAGGTGGTCACCCGGCGGCTGGCTCAGGAGCAGCGCCCGAAGGGTATCGACGGCCTGCGTGACGGGCTGGTTCGCGGTGACGACGCGCAGCCAGGACGGCATCGTCCCGGCCGGGACGAGGGCGCTGCTGAAGAAGATCGGGATGATGATGATCGCGGCGAGTTGCTGGGCGACTTCCACGCTCTTGCCGAGCAGTCCGATCACCGCCGCGAGCACGGACAGGGCGAGCGTGACGAGCAGAAAGACGGCGACCACCGCAGCCCAGCTTCCCGGGTTCGCGGCGGGACGGAACCCGACGGCGTAGCCGACGGCGATCGTCACAGCGAGGCCGCACAGACTGCGCGCGAGGTCGGCGATGACGTGGCCGGTGATCAGGGCGGATTTGGCCATGGGCAGGGTGCGGAACCGGTCGATGACGCCTTCCAGCATGTCGGCCGCGACGCTGATCGTCGTGGTGACCGCGGCGAAGGCCGCCGTCACGACGAGGATCCCTGGCATGACGAAGTCGATGTAACTGTCGCGCGTGCCGGTCCTGATGGCGCCACCGAACAGGAAGTCCGCGAGCACCACGATCAGGATGGGCTGCAGCGTCACGTTGACGAGCTGCTCGGGATCGTGGCGGATGTGCCGGAGGCTGCGCTTGGCCATTTCCCAGTAATCGCTGGCTACCCAACCTGCGGACTGGCGGCGGGTCCGCGCAGGCAGGGCGGTCATG
>DATHQE010000245.1:0-22622 GCA_035483035.1 Streptosporangiaceae bacterium
AATGACTAGTCACACGATCGGGACACGCGCTGACTGGCTCGCCGCCCGGCTGGACCTGCTCGACGCCGAGAAGGAACTGACGCGGCGCAGCGATGAGCTGGCCCGGCGGCGGCAGGAGCTGCCCTGGGTCCGGATCGACAAGGACTACCGCTTCGAGACCGACGAGGGCACGGCGTCCCTCGCGGATCTCTTCGGAGGCCGCTCGCAGCTCCTGATCTACCACTTCATGCTGGGGCCAGACTTCACCGCCGGGTGCCCGTCCTGCTCGGCGATCGCCGATGGCTTCGACGGCTCCGTCGTCCACCTCGCGAATCACGACGTCACCCTCTGCGCGGTGTCCAGGGCGCCGCTGGCCCAGCTGCAGGCGTACAAGCAGCGAATGGGCTGGGGGTTCCCGTGGGCGTCGTCGTTCGGCAGCGATTTCAACTACGACTTCCAGGCGGCGCACACCCGCGAGGAGTGGGAGGCGGGAGCCGTCGAGTACAACTTTCGCCAGATGGACTTGCGGCCGTCAGCCGGTTCCGGGCTCGACGAGTTCGCATCGAGCGTCGTAGGAACGGACTGGGAGACGTTCCGGCGGGAGGGGCCCGGCGTCAGCGCGTTCGTTCTGGAGGATGGCGTCGTGTACCACACCTACTCTGCGTATGCGCGCGGGCTGGATGGCCTGTGGGGCATGTATCAGTGGCTTGATCGCGCGCCACGCGGGCGCAACGAGAACGGCTTCTGGTGGCGCCGGCACGACGAGTACGTCAGCGAGTAGCGGGACCGGGAGGGCCTCTCGGCCCTCCCGGTCCCGCTGGCTGGGCCGCCCGCAGGGGCCCGGTAACAAGCAGGAAACATAGGCCGGGCAAACTGTGTCGGTGGATAGGCAGGAAGAGTTCGTGCTCCGCACGCTCGAAGAGCGTGATATCCGGTTCGTCCGGTTGTGGTTCACCGATGTGCTGGGCTACCTCAAGTCGGTCGCCGTGGCGCCGGCTGAGCTCGAAGGCGCCTTTGCCGAGGGCATCGGCTTCGACGGGTCGGCGGTGGAGGGGTTCGCCCGGGTCTACGAGGCGGACATGCTCGCCAAGCCGGACCCGTCGACGTTCCAGCTCATGCCGGTAGGCAACGACTCAGCCGGGACTGGGCGGATGTTCTGCGACATCCTGACCCCCGACGGAAATCCGTCCTACGCCGATCCCCGCCACGTGCTCAAGCGCGCGCTAGCCCGGGCCGCGCGGCTGGGCTTCACCTTCTACACGCACCCGGAGATCGAGTTCTTCCTGCTGCGGGAGAAGCCTGAGCCGGGCGCCCGGCCGCGCCCGATCGATGCTGGCGGCTACTTCGATCACACGCCGCACGGCATCGCGCACGACTTCCGGCGCGAGGCGATCACGATGCTCGAGGGTCTCGGCATCTCGGTGGAGTTCAGTCACCACGAGGGTGCGCCCGGCCAGCAGGAGATCGACCTTCGCTACGCTGACGCCCTGACCACGGCCGACAACGTCATGACCTTCCGCCTGGCGATGAAGGAAGTGGCGCTGCAGCAGGGCGTGTTCGCCTCGTTCATGCCGAAGCCGTTCACTGAGCATCCGGGCTCGGGCATGCACACCCACATGTCGCTGTTCGAGGGCGACCGCAACGTCTTCTACGAGCCGGGCGGGGAGTACCAGCTGTCGAAGGTGGGCCGCGCGTTCATCGCCGGGCTGCTACGCCACGCGGCTGAGATCACTGCGGTGTGTAACCAGTGGGTGAACTCCTACAAGCGCCTCTGGGGTGGCACCGAGCGCATCGCTGGCGCCGGCGGCGAGGCGCCCGCCTACATCTGCTGGGGGCACAACAACCGGTCCGCCCTCATCCGGGTGCCGATGTACAAGCCCAACAAGGGCAACGCGACCAGGATCGAGTTCCGCTCCATCGACCCCGCGTGCAATCCCTACCTGGCTTTCGCCGTCATACTCGCGGCCGGCCTGCAGGGCATCGAGAACGACTACGAGCTGCCGCCCGGCGCGGAGGACGACGTCTGGGCGCTGACCTCGACCGAGCGGCACGCCCTGGGCATCGCGCCGCTACCGCAGAACCTGTCCGAGGCGATCACCGTCATGCAAGGCAGCGAGCTTGTCGCCGAGACGCTCGGGGAGCAGGTCTTCGACTTTTTCCTGCGCAACAAGCGCGAGGAATGGCAGGAGTACCGGCGCCACGTCAGCGAGTTCGAACTCGACCGCTACATCGGCGTGCTCTAACTGGCCGCTGAAATCCGCATAAGGTGACATAGCGGTCGAGCCTGCGCGGCTGTCCGGGGCATGGTTGTGGCAGCAGCGATGTCCATACAGCATCGTCGTCGTCACAACGACGACGTCAGCTCGGACGTTCACGCGCAGGAAGGGGCTGGCCACTCCGCGCCTCACTGGCGACGAACGCGCCTGCGATTGGCTAACGTGCTGGAGTGAGCACGCCGCGTGGGACCCTGGCCGGGCAGCTCGCGGCGATGGGCTTCGCCGACACCGCGCGCGCGCAGCAGCTGCTGGCCGGGCTTGGCATCGAGAGCGTCGTCGGCGAGCCCGAAGACGCCAGCCCCGACCGGCCCGTGCTTCAGGCGCTGGCGGCCGCTGCCGACCCGGATCTGGCGCTGGCTAGCCTCTCCCGCATCGCACCGGATGCCGAGCTGCGCCGGGCGCTGCGCACTAATGCCGGGCTGCGGGACCGCCTCATCAGCGTGCTCGGCGCGAGCGCGGCGCTCGGTGATCACCTCGCCCGGCATCCGGGGGACTGGCGGCTGCTGGCTGACGACACCCCGTTCCCTGCTAGCAGCGGGTCAGGGGAGCTGCGAGCCGAACTGCTGGCGGCGGTTGGCGCGGGCCAAGGGCCGGAGCCGGTCGCAAACCTGGCGCCGGTCGACGGTCGCGATCCGGCCACCCGGCTGCGCATTGCCTACCGCCGGCGGGTGCTCCAGCTGGCGGCCAGGGACCTGACCGGCGCGGATCCGCTCGAGGACATCATGGCCGGGCTCGCCGACGTGACGACGGCGGCGCTTGAGGCGGCCCTCGCGATCGCCCGCGCCGACCTGGCGCCGGGCTCGGCACCTGCCCGGCTCGCCGTTATCGCCATGGGCAAGTGCGGCGCCCGCGAGCTGAACTACGCCAGCGACGTCGACGTCATCTTCGTCGCCGGCGGGACGGGCGAGGAAAGCGCCGACGTGGCTGCGCTCCGCACGGCGACCGCGCTGGCCAGCGGGCTCATCCGGGCGTGTACGCAGAGCACGCCGGAGGGACCGCTCTTCCCCGTCGACGCGAACCTGCGGCCGGAAGGCCGGGATGGCCCGCTCGTCCGGACTGTAGCCAGCCACAAGGCGTACTACGAGCGCTGGGCCAAGACCTGGGAGTTCCAGGCGCTGCTGAAGGCGAGGTTCGCCGTCGGCGACGCTGAGCTCGGCGCCCAGTACCTCGCTGCCGTCACGCCCCTGGTCTGGCAGGCCGCTCAGCGGGACGGCTTCGTGGCTGACGCCCAGGCGATGCGGCGGCGGGTGGTCGCGAGCCTGCCCGCGGCCGAGGCAGGCCGGGAGCTGAAGCTAGGTCCGGGCGGGCTGCGGGACATCGAGTTCGCGGTACAGCTCCTCCAGCTCGTCCACGGCCGGGCCGATGAGTCGCTGCGCGATCCGGCCACGCTTCGTGCCCTGTCCGCGCTCGCCGCCGGTGGCTATGTCGGCCGGGCTGACGCCGCCGCGATGGCGTCCGCCTACCGGTTCCTGCGCCGGGTCGAGCACCTGCTCCAGCTTCGCCAGCTGCGGCGAACGCACCGGCTGCCGGAGGATCCCAGGATCCTGCGCGAGATCGGCCGGGCGCTGAGCCGGATGCAGCTCGATCCCGGCGAAGCCGGGGCCCTGGCCCGATCCGCTGATCCGGCCGCCGCGCTGGCCGCGCAGTGGCGGCAGCACGCGAGCCAGGCGCGGCAGCTGCACGAGAAGCTGTTCTACCGCCCGCTGCTGGACGCGGTCGCCCGGCTGCCCGGCGAGGCCAGCCGGCTCACGCCGGAGGCGGCGCGCGACCGCCTGGAAGCGCTCGGATTCGCCGACCCGGCCGGGGCGCTGCGGCACATCGAAGCGCTGAGCGCTGGCATGTCGCGGAAGGCGGCGATGCAGCGCACGCTGCTGCCCGTGCTGCTCGGCTGGCTCGCGGACGCGCCCGAGCCGGACGCTGGCCTGCTGGCGTTCCGCCAGGTGAGCGAGGCGCTCGGCGGATCGCCGTGGTACCTGCGGCTGCTGCGTGACAACGCCGTGGTAGCGCAGCGGATGGCCCGGCTGCTGGCCTCGAGCCGGTACGCCACCGGCCTGCTGCTCCGGGCGCCGGCCGCGGTCGCGATGCTCGGCGACGACGCGCAGCTGACCGCGCGGCCGGCGGCGGAGCTGCTGGCCGAGGCGGATTCAGCGACCGGGCGGCATGACAACGCCGCCGACGCGGCCCGCGCTGTATTGGCGATCCGCCGGCGGGAGCTGCTGCGGACGGCGGCGGCTGACGTGCTTGGCCTGTCTGGCATCGAGGCGACGGGGGAGGCGCTGACCACGGTCGCGCGGGTGACGATCGCGGCCACGCTGCGCGCAGCAGTCGCTGACGCCGAACGGGCTAGCGGCCCGATGCCGACGCGGCTGGCCGTGATCGCGATGGGCCGGCTCGGCGGGCACGAGATGAGCTACTCGAGCGACGCGGACGTCCTGTTCGTTCATGATCCGCTGCCTGGTGCGAGCGACGAGGCCGCGACCAGAGCTGCGCACGCCGTGGCCGAGCGCGTGCGCGCGCTGCTCAGCCGGCCTGGGCCCGATCCCGCGCTGGTGATCGATGCAGGCCTGCGGCCGGAAGGGCGGCAGGGACCACTGGTCCGGACGCTCGCCTCCTACCGGGCCTATTACCGGCGGTGGTCGGTGGCGTGGGAGGCGCAGGCGCTGCTGCGAGCCGAGTTCGTGGCCGGTGACAGCGCCGTTGGCGCAGCGTTCATGGCGATGGCCGACGACATCAGGTACCCCGAAGGCGGGATCGACGAGGTGGCGATCCGCGAGATCCGCCGGATCAAGGCGCGCATGGAAGCCGAGCGCATGCCGCGCGGCGTAGAGCCCGGACTGCACCTGAAACTCGGGCCCGGCGGGCTGGCTGACGTGGAATGGGTCGCCCAGCTGCTCCAGCTCAGGCACGCGCGGGCGGTACCGGACCTGCGCACGACGCGAACCCTGGCGGCACTGGCGGCGGCGAGCGCCGCCGGCCTGATCTCGGCGCCCGACGTTCAGACACTCACCGCCGGCTGGCTGCTTGCTAGCCGAATCCGGGATGCGGTGATGCTGGTGCGCGGGCGCCCGTCCGATACGCTGCCCACTTCGCCGGTCGACCTGGCCGTCGTTGCCAGGGTGCTCGGCTATCCGCCGGACGGATCGCAGGACCTCGTCCAGGACTGGCGCCGGTCGACCCGGCAGGCTCGGGCCGTCATGGAGCGCATTTTTTACGGGTAACGGGGTGTGCCTCATCGCCGCCGCCGGAAAGCGAGGGCAGCGAGCGTGGCTGAGAACTTCGATCAGGCTGCGGCCGAAGTCGTCGCGGCTGCGGCTGCGGCGCTGGGCAGGCCGCTGACCCAGCCGGAGGACGTGCCAGGCGGCGGCGACTGGTCGGTGGTGCTGCGGTGCCGTGACTCGGCCGGCGGCAGCGTGATCGTCAAGGCATATCCGGCAACCGCCGAGGGCACGAGCAGCTTCGCGGCCGAGGCAGCAGGGCTGGAGATCGCCAGCGGCACCGGCCTGAGCCCGGACCTCCTCGCCGTCGACGAACATAGCCGGACGCTGGTCATGGCCGACCTGGGCACAGGTGGCAGCCTGGCCGACGCGCTACTGGCCGGCTCGGCAGCGACAGCGCACTCGGCTTTGCTGGAGTGGGCGGCGGCCTGCGGCCGGCTGTCCGTCGCCGCGCAGGCGCGGCAAGCGGCGTTCGAGGCTGCGCAGGCGCGGTACCTGGCCGACTGCCCAGACGCGCGGCACGGAGCTGGCCTGCCTGACCGCGTGCTGGCGGCCGCAGCTCAGGCGGGGAAGATCGGGGTCTCGGCTCCGGCCGGGCTGGACGCCGAGCTTGCCCAGATCGTCGCGGCAGTCACGGCCAGCCGCCACACTGTGTTCTCGCCGGGTGACGTCTGCCCGGACAACAACCTGCTGACCAGCGACGGGATCAGGTTCATCGACTTCGAGGAAGCCGGCTTCCACTCGGCCTTCCTGGACGCGGCTTATATCCGGATGCCGTTCAGCACCTGCTGGTGCGTGTTCCGGTTCCCGCCGGGCCTGAGCGCAGCGGCGGAGGATGCCTACCGGATGCAAGCGTGCCTGGCCTGGCCCGACCTGGCGGACGACGCCATCTGGGCGCCTGGCATCCGGCTGGCAGTAGCCGCATGGACTTTGTCGTCGACGTCGTGGCTCTTGCGACGGTCGCTGTCTGGTGACGTGCCAATGAACCCCGAGGCGGAGTCGCCGCACACTCGGCAGCTCATGCGGTACCGCTGGCAGGCGCTGGCCGCCGAGCTCGAACCGACGGGGGAGCTGCCAGCCGTTGCCGAGCTCATGCGGTGGCTGCTGGCGGCGACGACCGGGTGGCAGGCACCTGAACTGCCGCTCTATCCCGCGTTCCGGGCCCGGTAGGTGGCCAGCAATGCGTCACGCTGATCCGTCGGCAGCCACCTGACCGCCTCGCGCATGGTGACGCCCGAAGTCCGGCTGGCGCGCGGGGTGAGCCACGCGGCGACTAGGTCGGGCTGCCGTTTGGCAGTCTCACGCAGCACCCAGCCGATGGCCTTGCGGATAAAGAACTCGCGCTCGGCCAGCATCGCGTCGGCGTAGCCGGCGAAGCGCTCGAACTGCGCCGTATCGCCGCGGCGCAATGGCACAAGCAACGCCAGCATCGCCGACCTGCGGATCCAGAAGTTGTCGTCGGTAGCCCAGCGGTCAAGCGTAGCCAGCAGTTCAGGGAACCGCTGGACGAGCGACCCCATCACGTCTGCAGCCAGGCCGTCCACGAGCGCCCAGGTGTCCGACGTACGGAGCAGTTCCTCGACCAGTGCCACATCCCGCGGTTCGAGGAGGGCGCGCCGGTCAGTGAGCAGGATGACGGCGGCCAGCCTGCACTCGAACAGCGGCCCGTCCCACAAGGCCGCCGCAAAGCTGGTCAGCCGGGAGCCGGTCAGGTCCGGATGGGCGCGCCGCCACGTGAGGACGATCGCCCGTGTCGCCGGGACCGTCGTACCGCTGAACTCGAGCGTGCTCTTGAGATAGTTCTGCTCGCTGGCAGCGCGCTGCGCCGATCCGGCCGCGCGCAACTCGGCCGTGATCTGGACGGCATCCGGGTCGGCGCTAAAGTTCACCCGGCCAGCCTGCCGGTCCCCGGGCAGCGGCGCAATCCTTCACATAGTGCACACACCTTCGGCAGCGAATCTGCACAGCCGTGCGGTCTGCTAGGCACCAGAACGGCGGCGGATACCAGGGGCAGCGCGCCGCCGCGTCGGAGAGGTAGCTGGGCGGTGCCCGCCTTGGCAGGCATGCCTGCCATCTGTGTGCCGGGGGGCAAACACAGGTGGTCGGGATCAACGGGGGCCCTACCAGCCGTGTGTTCACGGCTGCGGGCACCGCCAGCACCAGAGCACTGGTTAGTCATGGCGGGCCTTTTTTCATAGTTGCTCGCCCGTCGCGGGACAGGACGGCAGGGTGCTACCTAGCGCCGCCCGGAATACTGGCATGAAGGCTGGCGAGCCGCTCGATTTCGTCGATGACCATTCCGGGTTTCCGCTCCCCCTCGAGCCTGAGGGCCATCTCGCGAGCTGAGGCGCCATATGCGTCGTCCGTGAGGACGCCGCGGATGGCAGCCCGCAGCCGCGCGGCGCTGGCGTTCTTGGAGACGCGCACCCCCACGCCGGCCATGGCCACCCTGGCCGCGTTGTCAGGCTGGTCACGCCCAAGCGGAACGACAACTAGCGGCACGCCCGCGGCCAGCGCCTTCATGACCGTGCCGTGCCCGCCATGGGTGAGCACAGCGGCACAATGCGGCAAGATGTCGGCGTGCCGCGCCCACCGCTGAACGACGACATTCGGCGGTGCCGAGATAAGCCCTGCGTCTACAGCAGGGCCGGTAGTTATCACGCCATGGACCGGCAACTCGCAGAGCGCGTCCGCGGCCCGCTGGAGTAGCTGTTCCTGGCGCATGACGGTGCTGCTCAGGCTGACGAGAACCAGTGGCAGCGGCGGGCCGCCGATCCACGGATCGGCCCACGGCCCCATCGGCTGGTCGTCCAGCTGAGGCCCGACATACCGGGCGTGCGCAGGAACGGAGCCGGGCGCGAAGTCATAGCTCGGGCTGCTGCACACCAGGATCCGGTCGGGGGCGGCCTCAAGATCTCGCGCGCTGGCGAGAGGAGCCAGCCCATACTCCGACCGCGCCTTGTTCAGCGGCGACATGCCGGCGCGCAGGAACGCGTAACTGGCGGCACAGGCGGCCCGGTCACGAAGCCGGCCGACGCTGCTGCGGGCCGGCCGCAGGCCCAGGCCGAAGGGCGGCGCGCCATCACGCGGCAACATGTAGGGCCCGTGCATGAGCAGGACCGTCGGCACGCGCGCCGCTTCCCCGCCCGACAGCGCCGAGGGGATCAGCGCATCGACGATCAGCACGTCCGCCGGCTCCGCCGCGAGCTCGTCCACGACATCCCGGCAGAATTGGCTGGCCGGCCCGAACATGAGCCGGTCTCGCACCCGGCCGAAGAGACCGATCGGCGTGCGGGCCTCCCAGTCCTTGACCAGATCGGTCTCCGGCCGGCTCAGGTCGTTGTCTGGGGCGTATCGGTAAGTCCGGAAGATGGCACCGACGGCCTCGAACCGCTCACGCAACCCCTCTGTGCCCAGCACTCTGACCTGATGGCCACGCCTGGCAGCCTTCCCGGCCACGGTGACCACTGCCTCCACGCCACCACCGCTGTCCCAGGCCGCGACCAGTATTCGCATCGCCAGCTCCTCTTCTCGTGGCCTACCGGATCCCCGCTCAGGCTTCGCGCCGGGCTTGCCTGCTGCAACACTGCGCCCGATGCGCGCGCCCGGGCGAGGGCGCTGGCGGGCCTTCTGCGGGTGTGCCTACCACCAACGTGAAGCCGGGGCTTCCTTACTGGCGGCAGCCGGTCATAGGTGCGAGAAATGGCAGGATCAATGCGCCTACTCGCGGGCACATGCTGCTGTTGGCCGGGGGACCGAGCTCGGCGACTTCCGTGACCACGGCCTGAGGCTCTACCTGGCTCGCTGCTGATCGCATCGGGCGCTGACGTGACGCTCGTGCAGGTACCGCTACGTCACGCCAGCGCCAAGGCGACGCTCAAGGCCCGGCCAGCCGGAACAGGACCGGAACGATAACAAGATCAGCGAGAGTTCTGGCCGGTCAGAGTCATGATGATCTCTACACGTCGTAGTACAGCTCGAACTCGTGCGGGTGCGGGCGCAGCCGGATCGCGTCGAGCTCGTTGGTGCGCTTGTAGTCCAGCCAGGTCTCGATCAGGTCCGGAGTGAACACGCCGCCTTCGAGCAGGAAGTCGTGGTCGGCCTCCAGGTTGTTGAGCACGGCCTCCAGCGAGCCCGGCACCTGCGGGATCGCCTTGGCCTCGTCGGGCGGCAGCTCGTACAGGTCCTTGTCGACGGGCTCCGGCGGCTCGATCTTGTTCTTCACGCCGTCTAGGCCGGCCATCATCATGGCGGCGAACGCCAGGTACGGGTTAGCAGACGGGTCGGGCACCCGGAACTCGAGGCGCTTGGCCTTCGGGTTCGGTCCCGTGATCGGGACCCGGATGCAGGCTGAGCGGTTGCGCTGGCTGTAGACCAGGTTGACGGGCGCCTCGAAGCCCGGCACTAGCCGGTGGTAGGAGTTCATCGTCGGGTTGGTAAACGCCAGCAGCGACGGCGCGTGCTTGAGCAGCCCGCCGACGTAATACCGGCCGGTGTCCGAGAGCCCGGCGTAGCCGACCTCGTCGTAGAACAGCGGTGCGCCGTCCTTCCACAGGCTCTGGTGGCAGTGCATGCCCGAGCCGTTGTCGCCGAACAGCGGCTTCGGCATGAAGGTCACGGTCTTGCCCGCGGCCCTGGCCACGCTCTTGACCACGTACTTGTACAGCATCAGGTTGTCGGCCATGCGCAGCAGCGTGTCGAACTTGATGTCGATCTCGGCCTGGCCCGCCGTGCCCACCTCGTGGTGCTGCATCTCCACCGTGATGCCGCAGTCGATCAGCTTGCGGACCATCTCCGAGCGCAGGTCGGTGTAGTGGTCCATCGGCGGGACGGGGAAGTAGCCGCCCTTGTAGCCGGGCTTGGCGCCGAGGTTGCCGCCTTCCTCTTCCCGGCCGGTGTTCCAGGCGCCCTCGATCGAGTCGATGTGGTAGAAGCCCTCGTTCGAGCTGGTCTGATACCGCGCGGAGTCGAAGATGTAGAACTCGGCCTCCGGCCCGAAGTACACGGTGTCGGCGATCCCGCTGCCGCGCAGGTAGTCCTCGGCCTTGCGGGCAATGTTGCGCGGGTCCCTGGTATAGGGCTCGCCGGTCAGCGGGTCGTGGACGAAGAACGTCAGGTTCAGCGTCTTGTGCTGCCGGAACGGGTCAAGGACTGCGGTGCTCGGGTCCGGCAGCAGGAGCATGTCAGACTCGTGAATCTGCTGGAAGCCGCGGATCGACGAGCCGTCGAACATCCGGCCCTCGGTGAAGACGTCCGCATCGAAGGTCTCGGCAGGCACGGTGAAGTGCTGTACGGTGCCGGGCAGGTCGCAGAACCGGACGTCGACGAACTGCACCCCCTCGGATTCAATAAACCGCAGAACCTCATCGCCGCTTGTGAACATCAGCTCTCCTTAGGCGCAGCCGCGGTTGTTGCCGCGGGCGCAGTGCTAACTGCCAGGGCGACTGTGAGGCTATCGCCAGACAGTTTCCTGACCGTGTCCCCGATGTTTCGCTGGTGTTACGCAGGACCCACGGGGCGTGGATCACCGGCGCCCAGTACTCCACGATGCCAAATCGATGCCGGTGCCGGGTCACCGCCCCACGGCAGCGGATACCTTTAGGCCGTGAGTAACCAGCAGGCGGCCGCGAGCGGCACGTTCTATCCCGGGCAGACCCTCGGGCTGCCGGAGTTCGGATCAGGCTCGGTGGCAGGCTGGAGCAGGCGTTTTGCTGCACTGGTCATCGACTGGCTCGCGTGCAGCATCATCGCCATCGCCTTCCTGTACCACTCGCAGAGCGCACACGCCGCGAGCGTGCTAGCGCAGCCGAGGCTGTGGACGCCCGTGGTGTTCGGCGCCGAGGACTTCCTGCTCACGGCGCTGACGGGGACCACCATCGGCAAGCGGCTCCTCGGCCTGAGGGTGGTCCGGCTCGATCGCCGCCCGGTGGGCCTGTGGGCGCTGCCGCGCACGCTGCTGCTGATGCTCGTGGTCCCGGCCATGATCATGGACCGGGATCTGCGCGGACTCCAGGACAAGGCGGCCGGAACCGTCGTCGTCCGCAGCTAGCAGGCCGCCCGGCTTAGCGTGTCCGGGGCCTGGGCGCCTTAGGCATACGCGCAGAGCGCGGGACCGGGCCCTTGGGCATCTGGAGCTGCTGCGGCAGCATGCCGAGCCGGAAATTGAGGTCTGCGACGTCCTGGCCGCGGAGGTTACGCGGCAGCTTCATGATCTTCTTGTTCAGCTGCCGGATCGGGATCTGCCCCTCGGCATCACCGACCTGGAAGTCGTAGATCGGGACCTGGTTGGCGATCCTCGCGATCCGCTTCTTTTCTGCCGCAAGCAGGCTCGGCAGCCGGCTGGGCGAGCCCTCGCCGACCAGGATGACGCCTGGCTTGCCGACGGTGCGGTGCACCACGTCCATGTTGCGGTTGGCCGCGATGGCGGGGGTGGTCGTGAAACCGCCACGCAAGCTCTGCAAGATCGCCGCGGCCGCGCCAGGCTGGCCCTCGACCGCCGCATACTGCGCCGCCGTCGCGAACCGGCCGAACAGCATCATCGCGACCAGCACCCCGGTCAGGATGCCGAGCGGGATGAACAGGTAGATCAAGCCGACAAAGAAGCCGATCAGGATGACGATGGCCGCGGTGCCAATTCCGGCCAGCGCGACCAGGGGCAGCGCCCTCGGGTTCCCCTTATGCACGATGCCCGCGACCATGCGGATCTGCTTGATCCGCCCCATCGATGCGGGGTCGGCCGGGTTCGTCGGCTCAGCGCCGGACTTTTTCACCATGATGGCGAGGATACCGGGCCGGCGCGCCGTTCCATGGCCTGGCGGTACAGGCGGCCTGCTCGGTATGACGAGCGGACCAGCGGCCCGGACTGCACGCCAGCGAAGCCGAGCTCGGTCGCCTCCTCGGCCAGCTCCGCGAATTCCTCCGGCGGGACCCACCGGTCGATCGGGTGGTGGCGTACGGACGGCCGCAGGTACTGGGTGATGGTGAGCAGCTCGCACCCGGCTGCGCGCAGGTCGGCCATGGCCTGACTGACCTCAGCCCGATCCTCGCCCATACCGAGGATGAGATTCGATTTGGGCACCAGGCCGGCCGCGCTGGCCATCGTCAGCACGCGGAGTGATCGCTCGTAGCGAAAACCTGGCCGGATCCGGCGGAAGATCCTGGGCACCGTCTCCAGATTGTGCGCGAGCACCTCTGGGCTGGCCGAGAAGACCTCGGCGAGCTGGTCAGGATCGGCGTTGAAATCGGGGATCAGCAGCTCTACGCCGCAGCCCGGCACCGCGTGATGGATCTCACGGCAGGTCTGGGCGTACAGCCAGGCCCCGCCATCGGCCAGGTCGTCCCTGGCAACGCCGGTGACAGTCGCGTAGCGCAGGCCCATCGCCGCAACGGACTCGGCCACCCGCCGCGGCTCGTCCGCATCCAGCGGCCCTGGCTTGCCGGTCGCGATCTGGCAGAAATCGCAGCGCCTGGTGCACTGGTCACCGCCGATGAGAAAGGTCGCCTCGCGGTCCTCCCAGCACTCGTAGATGTTGGGGCAGCCCGCTTCCTCGCATACGGTGTGTAGGCCCTCGCGCCGGACGAGCTGCTTGAGCTCGGTGTACGCCGGCCCGGTCTGCAGCCTGGTCTTGATCCACGGCGGCTTGCGCTCGATCGGGACCTGGCTGTTGCGAGCCTCAAGCCGGAGCAGCCGGCGGCCTTCGGGTGCTAGTACCACGGATTCAGCCTATTACGGCTGGCCAGGCGCACGTACAACGCCGTCCTGACGAACTCCACAGGGAATCCCCAGGGTGGCCTCAACCGATCGGAAGGTAACGGTCAGGAAGCCGCAAGGGGTGCCCCAGCCCCCCACCCGAGTATCTAACTGTACGCACAGCGAAGCGACGTAGCGAGAGGCTTCCGAGGGGACAGGTTCTGATGACCACCGAGCATGGCCCGCAGCGCCAAGATGGCGAGCAGACTCCGAACACCGAGCACACCGACCGGGCGGAGCAGACCCCGCCCGCCCCCCATGGCCAGGCCCCGTATGGCCAGGCCCCCTATGGCCAGGCCCCGTATGGCGGCCAGCTCGGCTATGGCGCCACGCCACCGCCTCCGCCGCCGCCCGCCATGTGGCCGGGTTCAGCCATGCCGGGCGGTTACGCCGGCCCAGCGCATGCGGCCAGCGAGCCCAGGAAGCGCAGGTCGCGCAGAACGCTCGCAGTTGCCGCGGGCCTGACCGCCGTTGCCATCGCCGCTGGCGGGACCGCATGGGCGACGTCTGGGTCCAGCACCCTGACGACGGCCGCGCTGGCCAGCCAGACCGACCCAGGCGTCGTTGACGTCATCTCGACGCTGGGATACCAGCACGGCACGGCTGAGGGCACCGGGATGGTGCTGACTCCGACTGGAGAGATCCTCACCAACAACCACGTGGTCGCCGGCTCGACTTCGATCAAGGTCAGGGACATCGGGAACGGCCGGACCTATAGCGCCAGCGTTGTCGGCTACAGCGACGCTAACGACGTGGCCGTCCTTCAGCTGGCTGGTGCCTCGGGCCTCAGCACCGTGACCATCGGCAACTCCGATACCGCGATGGCGGGCCAGAAGGTGGTCGCGCTGGGCAACGCCGAAGGCAAGGACGGCACGCCGTCGGTGGCGACCGGCCAGATCAGCGCCGTCGACGCCTCGGTCGACGCGCAGGACCAGGGCTCGGGCACCGTCGAGCACCTGACAAACATGATCCAGACCAACGCGAACATCGAGCCGGGCGACTCGGGCGGCCCCCTGCTGAACTCGCAGGGCCAGGTCATCGGGATGGACACGGCCGCATCGACAGACAACTCAGGCGGCTTTGGCACGACATCGTCGGTGACCACGACGGCGTTCTCCATCCCCATCAACCGGGCGATCTCGATCGCTGACCAGATCAAGGCGGGCCAGGCGTCGGCCACCGTGCACATCGGCCCGACCGGATTCCTCGGCGTCGAGGTGACCCCGGACAGCGCCGGCGGTCTTGGCCAGACCAACTCGGGCGTGCCGATCGAGGGCGTGGTCGGCGGCACCGCAGCGGCCGCGGCGGGTCTCGGCGGCGGCGACACGATCCTCTCGGTCGGTGGTCAGCAGGTCGCATCAGGCTCCGCCCTGCAGACCGTGATGGAGGGCCACCACCCGGGTGACAAGGTAACGATCACCTGGTCCGATGCGTTCGGCCAGACGCACACCGCGACCGTCACCCTCACCGCCGGGCCGACCGGCTGAGGTCGCTCCGGTATAGCCGGTAAGTCCGTTTCGCCAGGGGCCGGATCGGGCGATACCCAAGATGCGTGTACCTCCGGTACGAACTCTTCGTACCGGAGGTACACGCGTTTACGTGGCCGGGCTTGCCCCTGCCCGTTCGTCACTGCCTGTTCACCAGAACCTGATCGCCCGGATCTTTCTCGGGGCGTTCGGCCGCAGTTTAGAGATATATCTTGTCTTCGCTCCGTGAAGCGATATATCTTGACCGCGCTAGCTATCCGCGATGTGAACGGGAGCACCGCAGTGACGGAAGCGATCAGAGCCGAGGACCTCGCCAAGAGCTTCGGCAAGACCACCGCGCTGGCTGGCGCGGACCTGTCCGCCGAGGCGGGCACTGTACTGGGCGTCCTGGGCCCGAATGGGGCCGGCAAGACAACAGCCGTCCGGATCCTCACGACGCTGCTGCTGCCTGACGGCGGTCGCGCCGAGGTTGGCGGCTATGACGTCGTTAAGGACGCCCACCGGGTCCGGCAGCTCATCGGCCTGACGGGCCAGTACGCGTCGGTGGACGACGGCCTCACCGGCACCAACAACCTGATCATGATCGGCCGCCTGCTCGGTCTCAGCCGTCCGGCGGCCCGGGCGCGGGCGGCCGAGCTCCTCGCCAGGTTTGAGCTGTCCGATGCGGCCGGACGGCCGGTGAAGACGTACTCCGGCGGCATGCGGCGTCGGCTGGACCTGGCGGCGAGCCTGGTCGGTCGCCCGCAGGTGCTGTTCCTCGACGAGCCGACCACGGGGCTCGATCCGCAGGCGCGCAGCGATGTGTGGGGCATGATCAGGCTGCTGGTCGCTGACGGCGTGACCGTGCTGCTGACCACTCAGTACCTGGACGAAGCTGACCAGCTGGCCGACGACATCGTCGTCATCGACCACGGTCGCGTCATCGCGACGGGCACGCCGGACGAGCTCAAGGCCAAGGTCGGCGGTCAGGTGCTCGAGATTGTGCCGGCCGATCACAGTCGGCTGCGCGACGTCGCGGTGCTGCTGGCGAGCTGGACCGGCGGCGAGCCAGTCACCGAGCCTGGCGCGCGGCAGGTCATCGCCCAGGTGCCGAGCGCCGTCATGCTGCCCGGCATCGTGCGCCAGCTCGACGAGAGCGGCATCGAGCTCGCCGAGTTCAGCATGCGCAAGAGCAGCCTTGATGAAGTCTTCCTGACGCTGACCGGGCACCGGGCCCAGGACGACGCAGCCAGGTATGACCACCCCGGCGGGCCGGGCCAGTCAGCGGCCGCCGTTAACACCCCGGCGGAGGTGACCCGATGACTGCGACGACACTCAGCAGGCCCGCGCCAGCCCGGCGGCTTAGCGCGCTGGCAGGCCTGCGGAACTCATTCACGCTGACCTGGCGAAGCGTCCTCAAGATCAGGACCAACTCCGAGGATCTGATCGGGCTCAGCCTGCAGCCGATCATGTTCCTGTTGCTGTTCACGTACGTCTTCGGCGGCGCGATTGCCCACGGCAGCACGCACAAGTACCTGCAGTATGTGCTGCCGGGCATCCTGGTCCAGACGGTCCTGTTTGCGACGCTGGGCACGGGGCTCATGCTGAACCAGGACATCTCGGCGGGTATCTTCGACCGGTTCCGCAGCCTGCCTATCGCCCGCTGGGCGCCGCTCGCCGGTGCGATCCTGGGCGACGTCACCCGGTACGTCATCTCGGTCGTCGTCACGCTCGGGTTCGCCATGGTGCTCGGTTTCCGGATCACCACGAACCCGCTCGCCGCCGTGGCAGGCTGCCTGCTGGTGCTCGCATTCGCGATGGCGATGTGCTGGGTCTCAGCCTTGATCGGCATGCTGGTGAAGAGCCCGCAAGGCGTGCAGACGTTTGGGTTCACCGCGATGTTCCCGATCGTGTTCGCCAGCGGACTGCTGGTGCCGATCCAAACCATGCCGGGCTGGCTGCAGGCGTTCGCGAAGGCGAACCCGATGACGCTGCTCGCCGCCGCCTGTCGCGGGCTGATGGACGGCGGTCCGGTCGCAGTGAACGCGGCGGAGTCGATGCTCTGGGCCGTTGGCATCCTCGTGGTGTTCGCGCCGCTGGCCGTACGCGCCTACCGGCGCCGCACATGAGCTGCCGCTCAGTTCTCCTTGTGCAACGGCGTTCCCTCGGCCGCTATGGATTCCTCGGTTTTGGCCGGGCCACGCAGTACATACGCCACGCCGACGGCGATGAAGGCGCCGGCCGCCGGACCGATGAGGTACACCCACCAGGTCGCCAGGTGACCGATGGCGACATCGGGCCCGAAGCTGCGGGCGGGGTTCATTGATGCACCGTCATACGGTCCGCCCATGGTCCCCCAGGCCATGATGTAGGCGCCGACCGCCAGGGCGACGAACGGCCCGTTGAGTTTGGGCCCGTTGGCCATGTTGAGGACCATGAGTATCAGGCCGAAGGTGATGATCGCCTCGAAGCCGGCGGCCTGCCAGGACAGGCCCGGCATTGGCATCGTGGCGGCCAAGTGCCCTGCCGGGCCGAAGAAGCCGCGCGCCAGCAGGGACCCGCAGACAGCGGCGCCGAATTGAACGATCCAGTAGACGCCGGCCATCACCCAGCCCATGTCGCGGCGCAGCGCGAACGCCAGCGTTGTCGCCGGGTTGAAATGAGCTGAGATGTCTCCGAGGAAGAACACGGCCACCACGAGCCAGAGCGCCGACACCGCCGAGAGCACAAACACCGTCTGCCATGGCTGCAGGGCGTGGCCGCCGTAGCGGGCCAGGATGGCGGCGGCGCCAGACAGCACGAATGTCAGCCCGGCCATGCCGATGAACTCCGCTAGCAAGCGCCGCAGCCGGTGATCAGGGTTGGCCCAGTCGGCGTAGCCCCGCTGGCCCACGGACGCGATCAGGGCCGCCTTGCCGGCCAGCTGCTGATGGCCGACGGCGGCCTGCTCTCCTTTCAGGAATGACATGTCAGGAGTTGGCCGCCGCGGCGGGGATGTCGGCGGTGCCGGGCCGGGTGAGGGCGAGGGGGTTGACGACTCTGTCGAACAAGTCCTCGCTGACCCCCTTGTCCAGGGCGGCCTGCCTGAGGGTCAGGTTCTTGTCGATGGCGTAGTAGGAGATCGCCGCGGCCTTGTCGTAGCCGATGACGGGGGACAAGGCGGTCACCATCATCACCGACCGGTCGATGTCCTGCTTGAGCTTGGCGTCGTTGATTTCCGTGCCCTCGATCATGAACTTGCGCAAGTGATCGCACATGTCGGCCATGATGAGCGCGGAGTGCAGGTAGTTGCTGATCAGGATCGGGCGGAAGGCGTTGAGCTCGAAGTTGCCCTCGGCGCCGCCCATGGTCACGGCCACGTCGGAGGCGATGATCTGGATGGCGACCATCAGCATCGCCTCGGCCTGAGTTGGGTTGACCTTGCCAGGCATGATCGACGACCCGGGCTCGTTGGCGGGGAAGATCAGTTCGTGGATCCCGGTGCGCGGGCCGGATCCCAGCCACCGCAGGTCGTTAGCAATCTTGAACAGGGTCACCGCGGCGGCCTTGAGCCCGGCGTGTGCGCGCACCATCCGGTCCAGGGTGCCCTGCGCGGTGAACTTGTTGGCCGCAGTCTCGAAGGCCGTCCTCGTCATCGCTGCGATCTCGGCCGCGACCTGCTCCCCGAACCCGGCCGGCGCGTTCAGCCCGGTGCCGACCGCGGTCCCGCCCATGGCGAGCTTCAGCAGTCCTCTGGTCGCGTGCTCGACCTCGGCGATGGCGTCATCCAGGGCGGCGGCGTAGCCAGACCATTCCTGCCCGACGGTGAGCGGGGTGGCGTCCTCCAGGTGCGTCCGGCCGATCTTGACCACGTCAGCCCACTTCCTGGACTTCCCCTCGATCGCATCCCGGAGGTGGCGCAGCGCCGGGATCGTCCGCTCGGTGGCCATCTTGTAGGCGGCGATGTGCATCGCGGTGGGGAACGTGTCGTTACTGGACTGCCCCATGTTCACGTGATCGTTGGGGTGGACGGGCTCTTGCGAGCCGAGCGTGCCGCCGGTCAGCTGGATGCACCGGTTGGAGATGACTTCGTTCACGTTCATGTTCGACTGGGTGCCCGACCCGGTCTGCCACACGTACAGCGGGAAGTCCGCGTCCAGCGCGCCACTAATCACCTCGTCACAGACACGCTCGATCAGCTGCCCCTTCCAGGCTGGGAGCCGGCCGGCCTCGGTGTTCACCAGCGCGGCGGCCTTCTTTACGTAGCCGTAGGCGTGGTACACCTCCTTGGGCATGCGGTCGTTGCCGATGTCGAAGTGCTCCAGGCTGCGCTGCGTCTGGGCGCCCCAGTATCTGTCCGCCGGTACCTGGACCTGGCCAAGGCTGTCGAACTCCGTCCGCATCCCGGTGGCAGTCAGCCCGATGGGGACGTCGAGGATCTTCGGGGCCGCCTTGCTTGCATCTGTCATCGTGCTTCCCCCTTCGTTCCAGTTCCGTCCGGCGCGACCCGCTGGGAGAGTCCTCGCTAACCTGGATGCGCTCCCGGCGCAGCTCGTTTCGTGACCAGGATTGCCTCCCCGCGAGCCTGCTGAGGCAAACCGGTGGTGGCTGGTACCGGCGCCGGACGTGAGCTGCGCACCGTCGTCTCAGGAAGGAGCACCGTGACCGAGGAAAGCCTGGTGTTGAGCGAGGACGCGCCGCCGCTGGTGGAGCGGGCGTACGCGGTTGCGCGACAGGCAGGTTTTCCCCTGACCCGGCAGGAGGCTGGCCCAGGGCGGCCATCGGCGTGCTTGCCCGGTGTCGGCAGGTTCCTGGCGATGCTGGCCGCCAGCTGCCGCGGCGGCGCGATCGCCGAGCTCGGCACTGGCGCGGGCATCGGCGCCGCGTGGCTGGCCAGCGCGATGCCGGCCGACTGCACGCTCGTCACGGCCGAGCTCGATGCGGGCCGGGCCGCCGCGGCGGCCGAACTGCTCGCGGGCGACGCCCGGATCCACGTCCTCGGCGGTGACGCAGGTACGGTGCTGGCGCCGCACGCGCCCTTCGACCTGGTCTTCGCCGACTGCGGCGTCCGGGACGCGGCGGCCTTCGCCGACGTGTGCGGCATGCTGAGGCCAGGCGGCCGCATCGTCATGGATGACGTGACACCCGTGCTCGCGCTGCCAGCGGACTCGTCCTTCCGCCAGTTCGACATCAAGCGGAGCCTGTTCGCTGGCCAGCGTGGCCTGACGTGGACCGAGGTTGTGCTGCCCGACCTGGCGAACTCCTTGCTCGTCGGCACGCGCCGAACCGCCTGACAGAGGTACCGGCCGGCGGGCCGATGTGACGAACAGGCCCGCCATCGGGGACCATAGGCTCATGCCGAGCCAGTTCGACCCGCCCTCAGGCACGCGTGATTTCCTCGCCGCCGACGTCGAGCAGCGCGAGCATGCGTTCACCGTGATCCGCGACGTGTTCTCCCGGTATGGCTTCGAGCCGCTCCAGACGCCCGCCTTCGAGCGGCTGGATGTACTGCTGGGCAAATACGGCGACGAGAGCGACAAGCTGGTCTTCAAGATCCTCCGCCGGGGTGAGCACGAGGCGACCGGCGAGGCTGACCTGGCACTGCGCTACGACATGACGGTACCGCTGGCGCGCGTCGTCGCGGCATATGGCAGCCAGCTGCCGATGCCCTACAAGCGCTACGCCCTGGGCCCCGTCTGGCGCGCCGACCGGCCGGGCAAAGATCGCTACCGGGAGTTCGTCCAGTGCGACCTGGACACGCTCGGAAGTACGTCGCTGCTCGCCGACGCCGAGACGCTCAGTGCCCAGCACGACGCGCTGGCTGAGCTTGGGCTGCCGGACTTCACCATCCAGCTGAACTCCCGGCGCGTCCTGGCAGGCATGCAGGAGGCGTTCGCGATCCCGCCGGACCTCAGCGCCGGCGTACTCATCTCGCTCGACAAGCTGGACAAGCTCCCGCCGGGTGCGGTGGTCGCCGAGCTTACCGACCGCGGCCTCGCGCCGGACCAGGCAGCAGAACTCGTCGCCGCGCTGACCGCGCCTGACGCGGTGGATCGCGTCCGGGTCGCCCTGGCCAAGACCGACGAGGGCACAGCGGGGCTCGACCAGGTCGACACCGTGCTGTCGCTGCTGTCGGGCCAGGTGCCGGCCGGGCGCATCGCCTTCACGCCGCGCATGGTGCGCGGGCTGAGCTACTACACCGGGCCGATCTGGGAGGTGGTCGCGCCCGGCGTGGCCGGGTCGATCGGCTCCGGCGGCCGGTATGACCACCTGCTGGCGCAGCTCGGCGGCCCGGATGTGCCAGGCACCGGCTCGTCGATCGGCGTCGAGCGAATTCTTCCGCTGCTGCCGGGGGCAGCCGCGGACCGGCCGGGGCGGCTGGACGTCGCGGTCACCCTGATGCAGCCGGATCTCGAGGTGCAGTCATTCGGATTCGCAGCCGCCGCGCGCGCTGCCGGGCTGCGCGCGAGCGTCTACCTCGGCTCATCTGCCAAGCTCGGCAGACAGCTGAAGTGGGCTAGTGACGCGGGCGCGCGCTGGGCCGTGATCTACGGCGAGCGGGAGCACGAGGACGGCGTGGCGACCGTGCGAGACATGCGGACCGGCCAGCAGGTCGCGGTGCCGACCGCTGACCTCAGCGAATTCCTGGCGCGGGCAGCCGGCGAGGACAGCTGAGCACATTGCCACCAGAGGGCTTCGTCGAGCCGGTCACCTGGCACGCCGGCCTGCCCGGCGTGATCGTCAGCGCCGGCGCGGTGATTGGCGATGGCGCCGGGGGAGTGCTGGTGGTCAAGCCGAACTACCGCGACTACTGGACGCTGCCCGGCGGGATCTGCGAGTTCCGCGAGGCACCGCGCGCGGGTTGTGCGCGGGAAGTCACTGAGGAACTCGGCATCGACCAGCCCATAGGCGCGTTGCTGGCGGTGGACTGGCAGCCGTCGCAGGAGATCTACGGGCCGACGGCGCGGCCGGTCGTCTTCTTCATCTTCGACGGTGGCTGCCTGTCGGCCACGGCGGACATCCGGCTCCAGGCCGCCGAGCTGGACGAGTGGCGGATTGCGCGGCCGGACGAACTCGACGGGCTCTTGCTCCCGGCAGCGCTGCCGCGGGTGGCAGCGGCCATCGCCGCCAGCGAGCACGGGTGCACACAGACCGGACCTGGCCTCGCGGCAGCGGCCACGCCTTAGCCAGGCGGACGGGTCAGCCGGTCGCGCCTGCCCCGGCGAGCGCCGCAGGCAGGCCGGTGATCCTCGAGACGCTCGTCGCATCGAGTACCCGCGCGAGCTCGCGTTCAGCGACCGGCAGCACGTCGGCCACGGTGATGGGCCGGCCAGCCTCGGCGGACAGTGAGGTAACGGCGGCGTCGGGGATGCCGCACGGCACGATCCGGTCGTACCACGACAGGTCGCAGTCGCAGTTCAGCGCGAAGCCGTGCATCGTCACGCCCCTTGCCACCCGGATGCCCAGCGCCGCGATCTTGCGGTCTGGCCGGCCAAGCCCGTCGCCTAGTAGCCAGGCGCCGCTGCGCCCGTCGACCCGGACGGCCGACACGCCGAACTCGGCACACACCCCGATCATGGCGTCTTCAACCAGTCGGACATAGCTCACCACGTCGATTGGCTCGCCCAGCGCGACGATCGGATAGCCGACAAGCTGGCCGGGGCCATGCCAGGTGATCTTGCCGCCGCGATCGACGTCGATGACCGGCGCGCCCGGATCGCCGACCGGCCGGTCGAGCGGGCTGGTGCGCTTGCCAGCCGTGTAGACGGGCTGGTGCTCAAGCAGCAGGCACGTATCGGGGATCTCGCCCGCCACACGCCGATCGTGGACCTGGCGCTGCAGGTCCCAGGCTTCGACGTAGCCGACTGCGTCGGTCCCCATCCCCAGCCGCGCGAACACTAGCTCACTATGCACAGCGTCAGCTTAACCCGCAGCGGTACGGCGAACAGACGCGATA
>DATHQE010000246.1:0-7019 GCA_035483035.1 Streptosporangiaceae bacterium
GATGCCAGCAGCAGTTCGCGCCAGGCCCGCAGCGGCATCGCCGGATCCCAGTGCTGCGCCACCCACTCGGCCAGCTCGGCACTCACCTGCTCGGCACTCACCTGCTCGGCACTCGTCTGCTCGGATGCGATGCCGGCGCCAGCATGGTCGGTCATGCTCGTCCTTCCGTGCCGGTGATGTCGTCGAGGAACCTGTGCAATTCGGCGTCGAAGAGCTCAGGCTTCTCCACGTTCGGCGCGTGTCCTGCGCCGGGAATCACGACCTTCCGCGCCTGCGGGATCTTGGCCGTCATGTAGTCCGCTGCCGCCAGGAATGGCGCGTCCTCAGACCCCACGATGACCAGCGTCGGCACGGCGATACGAGGCAGCCCGTCCAGCACGTGCGAGTCACGTTGGGTCAGGGTGTGCCTGGCCGCCTGGACCAGGCCGCTGGCATCGCGGTGCTCGGTTGCGTGCAGCTCGGCGCTGGAGCCCAGGGCGCCCGGGCCCGTTTCGGCTAGCCGCGCAGCGGTGGCCTCGGCCCGGCGGTTCCAGCCGTCTCTGGCGGCGTCATTGCGGAAGCCCGGCCCGGTGTCGATCAGCACGAGCCCAGCGACCCGGTCGGGGAACCTCAGGGCGAAGTCGAGCGACAGGTAGCCGCCAAGTGAGTGGCCGCCGAGCACGGCGCGATCACGCTCACAGTGGGTCAGCAGGGCGGCCATGTCGCCGAGCGCGTGTGCCGGGCTGTAATACTGCGAGTCGGCCGGGTAGTCGCTGCCGCCGTGGCCGCGCAGATCCCAGGTGATCACCTGGTGGCGGGCGGCAATGTCGGGCAGGTTTGCGGCGAACATCGCCGATGTCGCCGCGAACCCGTGCGTGAGCAGCACGGCGGGACTGCCGGCGCCAGCGAACTGGTAGCGGATAGCGCCGCCGGGGCGGTCAAGAACCGGCATCGCGGCGGCCCTCAGCGGCCGGAGAAGGCGGCTGGCCGGCGCGCACTGACGGCGGCTAGTCCTTCTAGCCAGTCCGCGGTCTGCATCAGCCGCTCCTGCTCGGCCCGCTCGTGGGCCATCGCGGCGCGCGCCTGGCCGGCGAGCTCGCGCCGCATGGTTGCGCGGATGGACCGGACGGCCAGCGGCGCCGAGCTTGCGATCTGCGCTGCCAGCACATGCGCCTGCGCTCGCGCCTGACCCGACTCGGCGAGCCGATCGGCGAGGCCGAGTGCGTGGGCCTCGGCTCCGCCGACCCGGCGGCCGGTATACAGCAAGTCAAGCGCGGCCTGCTGGCCGATGGCGGCGGGCAAGGTCACGCTCAGTGCGAACCCCTGATGGATGCCGATCAGCGCGAAGTTCGCCGCGAACCGGGCCTCTGGTGCCGCCACCCGGAAGTCGGCGGCCATGGCGAGGCCCAGGCCGCCCCCGATCGCGGCACCCTGGATCGCCGCGACAATCGGCAGCGGCTGCTCGAAGATCCGGATCGCGAAGTCGTACAGGTGGGAGCCGTCCGGCGTGCCGATCGCGTGGGCATCGCTGAAGTCGGCTCCGGCGCAGAAGACCCGCCCGGCACTGCACAGGACGACGGCCCGGCAGCGAGCGTCTGCGGCCAGCTCGTCGCAGGCGTCGGCGATCTGGCGAATGAGTGCCGGGTTGAAGTGGTTGCTCGGCGGCCGGTTGATCTCCAGGGTTGCGACGTAATCGTCGCCGAGCTCGATCGCCAGCTCGGGGCTCGCGTTCGCCGCCATTTCCAGATCCGTCATGAGCTCTCCCGGCGAGCGCGCGCAGTCCGTCCTTTTTTGCCATCGTAGATCCAGCGGTGGCGACGGCGGGCTCACCGGGGCTAAGACCCCCCGGATGTCACCTGACCAGACCCGGAGCTGCTGCCCGGCGCGGACGACCCCTGCAGGCCGCTGCTGGCTGCACTGCTGCCTGAGCCCGTCGAGCTCGACGACTTGCTCGAGCTTGAGCTGCCCGAGGCGGATCTCCCGGAGCTCGCCGAGCTGCCCTGCTGGGTGGACGTTGCGTGCGCGGATCCAGGCAGGCTGTACGCGACGCCCGCCGCGGTGAGCACGCTCGCCAGGCCGGCCGTCGCGGTAATCGTGCGGAGCCGGATCCGGTGGCGTTCCCTCGCCGCGATCCGCTGCGTCCGGCCGCCGTCGCGGGTTCGCCCGGAATCTGGCGTCATCTGGTGTCTTCCTCCCGCTGCTGATGAATTCGCTGCTGATGAATTCAGCCTTGATGAAATCGGTGCTGATGACTCCAGCCTCGCTTCCTTTCTTCTGTATAGCCTCTGCGCACGCTGACAGTCGGCCGGGAAAACCTGGTGCTCATGCGCCTGACCAGCAGGTACGCTCGCCTCTCGTGCGTGCCTTGCCTGTTGCTGAGCCGGGCACGCCCGCAGTTAGCTCGCCGTGGCGATTCCTGGGCTGGCTGGTGGGGCGGCAGAAGGCCCGGATGGCCATGGGCGTGCTGTGGGGCTGCCTGTGGATGGTGGCCCAGTCGATCGTGCCGGCCGTCATCGGCGCCGCTGTCGACGCCCTTATCAGCAGGCAGACGCACCGGTTCGCGCTGGACTGCGCCGCCGTCCTTGGCCTCGGCGTGATCACCGCGGCTAGCGGCGTGCTCCGGCACCGATGTGTGGTCGGCAACTTCCTGGACGCGGCCTACCGAACCATTCAGCTGGTCACTGACCAGGTCTCGCGCCTCGGCGAGACCATGGTGCGGCTGGTGAGCACGGGCGAGATCGTCAGCGTCGCGGCGGGTGACGTCGCGGATATCGGCTCGGTCATCGACATGAGCGGCCGCGGCAGCGGCGCGATCGCCGCCCTGATCTCGACCGCGCTGATCATGCTGTCCAGGTCCGTGCCGCTCGGGCTCATCGTGCTGATCGGGGCGCCAGCTATGACCGCACTGGTCGGGCTGCTGCTGCGGCCCTTGCACCGGCGCCAGCATGTTTACCGCGAGCAGCAAGGTGAGCTGTCGGCCAGGGCTGCCGACATTGTTTCCGGGCTGCGCGTGCTTCGCGGCATCGGCGGGGAAGAGACGTTCGGCGACCGCTACACCGATGAGTCGCAGCAGCTGCGCCGGACCGGCGTGCACGTCGCTGGCACGGAGTCCTACCTGTTCGGGGCCGAGATCCTGCTGCCCGGCATGTTCGTCACCGCCGCGACCTGGCTGGCGGCCCACTACGCGCTGCACCAGGTCATCAGGCCAGGCCAGCTCGTGACGTTCTACCTGTTCGCTGCCTTCCTGGCGCTTCCGCTGGCGACGCTGACCGAGGCCGCCGACAAGATCGTCCGCGGCTACGTGGCCGCGAGCCGCGTGACCAGGATCCTGCAGCTTGAGCCTGACGTCGCTGATCCCGCCGACCCGCGGCCGTCGCCGCATCCGCTCGCCAGCCTGCACGATCCGGTGTCGGGCCTGACGACGGCGCCGGGTGAGTTCCTTGGCGTCGCCGCAGACAGTGCGGACGCGGCCGTCGAGCTCGCCGACCGTCTCGGCCGCTACGGCACGCACGCCGGACCGAGCCCCCAGCTGGCCGGCATCCCGATCGCCGACCTGCCGGTCAGCGTCGTGCGCGAGCGGATCCTCGTCGCACCCGCCGACGCGCACCTGTTCGGCGGCCCGGTCCGCCAGGCCGTCGCCCAGGCCGGCTGCGCTGGCCGGGGCGAGGCCCGCGACCCGAGCACAGCCGACGCGGCACTGCTCGCCGCGATGGACGTTGCCTCGGCGACCGACGTCCTCGATGCGATTCCCGGCGGCCTGCGCGGCCGGCTCGCGGGTCGCGGCAGGTCGCTATCCGGCGGGCAGGCGCAGCGGCTCCGGCTGGCCAGGGCGCTCATCGCCGATCCGGAGATCCTCGTGCTGGTGGAGCCGACGAGCGCGGTCGACGCCCATACCGAAGCCAGGATCGCTCGCAGCCTGCGGCAGCACCGGGCAGGGCGGACCACGATCGTGCTCACGACGAGCCCGCTCCTGCTCGGCGCGGCGGACCGGGTCGTCTTCGTGCGGGACGGCCAGGTCGCCGCCGCCGGTACTCACCACGAGCTGCTGTCGGTGAATGCCGCCTACGCCGACGCGGTGACCAGGGGAGAAGACCAGTGACCGGCGACACCACGATCTCGGCGGGCCCGGTCGCCGCCGGCCGCGCCGCCGGGCCCGACGCGTGGTCCGCAGCCGGACAGATCCTGCCGGTGGCGGACGGCCGCCAGGTGCGCAGTTACGTCCGCCGCGTGATCACGAGCCGGCGCCGTGAGCTGGTCGTGGTCGTCGCGCTGTACAGCGGAGCGACCGCAGCAGGCCTGGTGGCACCCCGGATGCTCGGCGACATCGTGAACGACGTCACGGCTGGGACGACGGCTGGCCGGGTCGATGTGCTCGCCATCGCCATCGCCACATCGCTCGTGGTCCAGTCCGGGCTGGTCAGGTTCGGGGCGCTGGCCGCTGCGAAGTTCGGCGAGGGCCTACTTGCCCAGCTGCGGGAGGAGTTCATCGACCGTGTCCTCGGCCTGCCGTTGTCGGCCGTCGAGCGGGCGGGCGGGGGTGACCTGCTCAGCCGGGCCTCGCGGGACGTCTCGGCGCTCGGCCAGAGCGCACGATTCGCCCTGTCGGCGACGCTGACTGCTGCGCTGTCGGTCGTACTGACGCTCGGTGCGATAGCGCTGGACAGCCCGCTGCTGCTGCTGCCGTGCCTCGTTGTGGTGCCGCCGGTCTGGCTCGGCTCGCGCTGGTATCTCCGCCGGGCTACGGCGGGCTACCTGCGGGAAAACGCGGCCTGGGCGGAGGTCATCGACAGCCTCGCCGAGACAACCGAGGGCGCGAGGACGGTCGAGGCGCTGCGGCTCGCGCCAGCCCGGCGCCGCCGCGCCGATGCTGACATGGCCGCCAGCTATGCCGCCGAGCGGTACACGCTGCGCCTGCGGTCCGCCTTCTTCCCGATAGCCGAGGCCTCCTATGTGCTGCCGCTGGCCGGGACGCTCGTCCTCGGCGGTTACGCCTACCTTCGCGGCTGGTGCTCCATCGGGCAGGTCACCGCTGCAGCCCTGTACGCACGAGCCCTGGTGGCGCCGCTGGATGAGCTGATCTCCTGGCTCGATCAGCTCCAGATCGGCGGCGCGTCGCTGGCCAGGCTGCTTGGCATCGCCGAGGTGGCGCAGGACCGCGGCCCGGACGGCGGCGTGCCGCAGGGTACTGAGCTCGCGGCAGTCGGCGTCTCGCACGCCTACCTGCCTGGGCGTGAGGTCCTCAGGGACGTGTCCGTCCGGATCTCGCCCGGTGAGCGCGTCGCGATCGTCGGCCCGAGCGGGGCTGGCAAGTCCACGCTCGGCAAGCTGCTGGCCGGCATCATCAGTCCGTCATCGGGCGATGTCACTGTTGGTGGTGCCAGCCTTGCCGGGATGCCGCTGCAGGAGCTGCGCAGTCAGGTGGCCCTGGTCACTCAGGAACACCATATTTTCCGTGGGACGCTGCGCGAGAACGTGACGCTAGGGCTCACCGACGCGACGGACGAGCAGGTTGGGGCCGCGCTGACGGCAGTGGAGGCGGACGGCTGGGCGGCGGCGCTGGATGGCGGGCTGGATTGCGTTGTCGGCTCGGGCGGAGTCCGCCTCAGTGCCGCGCAGTCGCAGCAGGTGGCCCTCGCGCGGCTTATTCTGGCCGACCCCCACACGCTGATCCTGGACGAGGCGACTTCGCTGCTCGATCCGCGTTCGGCGCGCCGCCTTGAGCGGTCCATGGCCGCCGTGCTCGCGGGTCGCACCGTCGTGGCCATCGCCCACCGCCTGCACACCGGACACGATGCCGATCGCGTCATCGTCATGGCGGACGGCGAGATCCGCGAGATGGGCTCGCACCGCGAGCTCGTGGCGGCCGGCGGACCGTACGCGGCACTCTGGCGGTCCTGGCACGGCGATCCGCGGCCGGTGCCCAGCAGTTCATCCCCAGAGCCTGTGGACGAAACTGTGCACGGCGCGGTGGAAAGAAGCCATGCACAGGGGATAAACGGCAGATGTCCTGTGGACGACTAAAGAATCTTGAACTTCTCGCGGGAAAGGCCTTGTGCGCCGCGGCTGATTGGCAGTAGAAATCTCTCACCACTGAAGACGGGATCCGCCCCGAGGGAACCACGGGAACGACGGAAGGGCCGGGCAACCGGTACGGACGCCGGGAACGCGGGAATCACGGGAACGACGGAAGGGCCGGGCAACCGGTACGGACGTCGGAACCAACGGGAACGACGAAAGGGCCGGGCAACCGGCGCGGACGTCGGGAATCTGACACCGGTGGCGCTGAGTCGCACAGAGCATCTGAGCAATCGGCTTGCGAATGCGGCAAGGCAAGCGTCACGCAGCGCGCGGCGGCCGAGCAATCGGCTTGCCAGGGCGGCGGGACGTAGGCGAGGCCCCCCCATCTCATACATGGAGGGGCCTCGTCGCCGTTACGCGCCAATATGCGCGGCGGCCTGAAGCAGCTTACGTGGGGGTGCTTCCCGCGGCTGCCAGCCGGCAAACATGACCGGCCGTGGGCAAACCTCGTTCCGGTCTGTAAATCGGAGCAAATCTCGGCCGGCCCGGTGGGCCGCGGCAAGGTGTCGCCCGCCTGGCGTGTTCAGCGCGTCATCGGGCGATCACAGTGCGAGACTGGTACGTGACGTTCCGTGCATCCCGCTGGGGCCGTTGACTCGGCCCGGCCCTGGCATCGCTGGTTGCCGACCGCGCTGATCTGCGCCCGGTCGGCAGCCAGCGCCAGGGCACGAGACAGCCGCAGCCGGGACGGGGGAGCGCGTGAGCACGAGCACCAGCCACGGCGTGGCCGGCCGGGAGCTGCCAGCCTCGCCGCAGGCGGATTCCGCGGCGGCATCAGGCGCCCCCGGCGCGGCCGTGATCCGGCTCAGCTCAGCTCAGCGCACCCGGCGGGCGGTGCTGCACGTGCAGGCGCCAGGCGATCCGGCGGCACCGCCGGAGCTAGCGAGCTGGTTCACCGAGCGGGCGTTCCACTACTACGCAGCCGGCCTGCGGCTGGGGCCCGCGGCCAGGCTGACAGGGCG
>DATHQE010000247.1:0-2429 GCA_035483035.1 Streptosporangiaceae bacterium
GCGAGCTGCCGCAGCGCGCTGGCGCCCTTCGAGTACGTGATGGCGGATGGCCTGGTGAGCGCGTCGGCGGCCGAGTCGACCGGCGACGAGACCGGCTGGGTGCTCGGCAGGCCATCGGCCTGATACGCCCCTGCCTTGCTGGTCATGCCGAATTCGGCCCAGGCAGTGCCGATCCCCAGCGCCTGGCCCACGGCGTCGACGCTGAGGTAGGTGGCCAGGGCCTCGGCGAGCCACAGGTCGTCCCACCAGCGGCCTTCGACCAGGCAGCCAAACCACAGGTGCGCGGCCTCGTGCGCCAAGACCACTGCGACCTGATGGTCGTCAGGATCTGCGGCGCGCTGAAGCAGCGCCTCGCTGACGTACATGACGGCGGGCAACTGCATCGCGGCCGGTCCGAGTTCGGGCACGAAGACGATGTCGACCTTGTCGTACGGGCACTCGACGCCCAGTAGCTGTACGTAATGCTCCAGCGCCGCGGCCACCAGGCCGGTGATCCGGGCCAGTCCGGGTGAGCTCGCCAGCGTCGGGCGGCAGTGCACGGCGAGCTGTGGCCGGCCCGCGGTGGTAGCGGCGTCTCCTGGTGCAGCAGCGACGTACGGCCCGGCGCAGAGCGTGAACTCGTACGGCTTCATCGACGCCACCATGCCGAACCGCCACACCCCGGCCGCGCCGTCAGCCGGGCGATGCAGCGCCTCGCCGTTGGCGATGCAGGTCCAGCCGGCCGGCAGCGTCACAATCAGCGTGATCGCTGCGCGCAGGTCCGGCTGGTCGAAGCAGCAGAACACGGTGGACGCTGCGGTCGGGAAACAGTTGGCCACTACATAGCTGCGCCCATCGGCAGGGTCTGTGTACTGGGTGAGGCCGCTGCCACTGCGCGACACCGGCACCGTCGCTTCAACCACCAGCGTGTTGTCGGGCGCCAGGCCGGCGAGCGGCACGCGGCCCGCTACAACAGCCGCCGGATCAATAGGCTCGCCGTTCAGGACGACGTCGTGCACTGTGCTCGCGTCCAGATCGGCGAACGTCGTCACGCCCTGCTCGCGGCAGCGGAACCGGATCTCGGTTCGCGACGGCGCGGTGTCGCCACCAGTGGTGAGGTCGAGGAACACCGAGTACGAATCGATCGCGAGTAGTTGGGACCGGGCTGCGGCTTCGGTCGCGGTCGTCCCAGTGTGCACCGCCGTAGTCTAGTAACGCCGCGGCCGCCAGGCCTCAGAAGATCCGGTGCACTTTGTACTGAGCGGCCTGGGCTCGCGGCCGTAGCACCATCAGGTCGACGTTGACATGCGCGGGCCTGGTCACCGACCACACCACGGCGTCGGCGATGTCGACGTCGGTCAGCGGTTCGGCGACGCCCGCGTAGACGGCCGCTGCCTTGTCGGCGTCTCCGCGGAACCTGTTCACCGCGAATTCGGCGGTCTTCACCATGCCCGGCGCGATCTCGATGACACGGATGGGCTGATCGAACAGTTCGAGCCGCAGCGTCTCGGCGATCGCGTGCGTGCCATGCTTGGCGACGACATACCCGCCGCCGCCCTCGTAGCTGATCAGCCCAGCGGTCGAGCCCATCAGCACGATGGTGCCGGCCCCGCTGCCGATCAGCTTGGGCAACAGCGCTTGCGTCACGTGCAAAACGCCGAGCACGTTCACGTCGTACATGGCCTGCCAGTCGGCGGGTGAGCTGTCGGCGATGGTGTCGGCGCCCATTGCGCCGCCGGCGTTGGCCAGCAGGACGTCGCACCGGTCAAGCGACTGGGCAAAAACGTCGACGGCCGGGCGGTCGGTGACGTCCAGTTCATGCACGACGGCGCTGCCGCCGCTGTCGGCGATCTGCGCGGCCACGTCCGCGAGCCGGTCAGCGCGGCGCGCCGTGAGCACGACGCGATAGCCGGCCGCGGCCAGTCCGATCGCGGAGGCCGCCCCGATGCCACTACTTGCTCCGGTGACTACTGCTACCCGATCCATGGGCAGATTCTGTCAGCAGGGCGTCCGGGCCAGAGACGCCACTACCTCGCTACGATCAACACGTGTCAGGAGATTCTGGGTCGAAGCTACGCGGAGTGATCACCGACTGGGGCGGCGTCATGACCAGTCCCATCGCCGACAGCGTCAACGCCTGGCTCACTGCTGACGGCATCAGCCGGGCGAGCTACGTCGCGGTGATGCGCCAGTGGTCAAGCAGGCCTACAGCGACGGCGCGGACCTCAATCCGATCCACGCGCTCGAGCGCGGCGAGTGCACGAACGACGAGTTCGAGCGTGCGCTGGCCAGGGAACTCGTGCGCGAGGACGGCGGACCGGTAGCCGGCCCGGGATTGCTGGCCCGGATGTTCGCTGGGCAGATACTCGATGAGCCGATGCTGGCGCTGTTCCGGAACTTGAAGACCAGCGGCGTGCCCACCGGGCTGCTGTCGAACTCGTGGGGTGGCG
>DATHQE010000248.1:0-10068 GCA_035483035.1 Streptosporangiaceae bacterium
GATGCTCCGCACCCCGCTCCGGTCGTTCATACGCCCTCCCGCACGGCGACGAGCCGGTCAGCCACCTTGGCCTGCGGCCGCTGCCTCTAGACTAGAACATGTTCTAGTCGAGGGGTATTGTTCAGCCATGACTGAGCAGGCAGGGCACGGGGTCATCGACGGTGTTCGCGAGCTGCTGCCGATACTGCGCGACCGGGCGCAGGAGGCTGAGGATGGCCGGGCAGTGCCCGGCGACTCCATCAAGGCCCTGGAGGGAACGGGGTTCTTCCGGCTGCTCCAGCCCGCGGCCTTCGGGGGGCTGGAAGCCGATCCGGTGACCTTTTATACGGCGGTGCGCCTGATCGCCAGCGCGTGCGGCTCGACCGGCTGGGTCTCGTCAGTCCTCGGCGTGCATCCCTGGCACCTGGGCTTGTTCGCGCCGCAGGCCCAGCAGGAAGTCTGGGGCACCGACCAGTCCACGCGCATCTCGTCGTCCTACGCACCGACCGGCAAGGCTGTCAAAGCAGACGGCGGGCACCAGGTCACCGGCCGGTGGAGCTTTTCGTCCGGCTGCGATCATGCGACCTGGGTGCTGCTCGGCCAGATCGTCACCGACGCTGACAACCGGCCGACTGACTTCCGCACCTTCCTGCTCCCGCGCGCCGATTACGCCATCGATGACGTCTGGGACACCGTCGGCCTGCGCGGTACCGGCAGCAACGACATCGTGGTCGATGATGTCTTCGTGCCTGCGCACCGGTCGCTCAGCTTCGCCGACGTCTTCAAGCTGGACTGCCCGGGCCAGGAGCTGAATCCCGCAGCGTTGTTCCGGTTGCCCTACGGCTCGGTGTTCTCCTACGGGATCACCACGCCGATCATCGGCATGGCGACCGGCGCGTACGACGCACACGTGACGTACCTGCGCGAGCGGGTCCGGGTCGCCTACGCCGGGCAGAAGGCCGCGCAGGACCCGTTCGCGCAGGTACGCATCGCGGAGGCGGCGGCTGAGATCGACGGTGCCTGGCTTGCGCTGGAACGCAACATGACCGAGCTGATGGGCTACGCGCGGGCCGGCGAGCAGATCCCGGTGGACCTGCGGCTGCGGGTGCGGCGCGACCAGGTCCGCGGCACCGGGCAGGCCATCCGGGCCGTGGATCGCCTGTTCGAGAACTCCGGCGGCCGGGCGCTGAAGTCCGGCACGCCGATTCAGCGGTTCTGGCGCGATGCCCACGCCGGCCGCGTGCACGCGATCAACGACCCGGAGCGGGCGCTGTCCATGTACGGCGGCAGTGAGTTCGGCCTGCCGGTGCCCGCCGACGCCATGCTGTGACCGGCCGGGCTGCATCAGGAGGAACTTGATGAGCGAGTCCGGGTTGGACGCCGAGTCGACTAGCCGCTACGCCGATCTCGGCGGCGTGCTCCACTTCCATGTGGCCGGCCTGCCACCGGAGGTGGGCCCAGGGCGCGGCGATGCCAACACCGTCATGCTCCTGCACGGCGGCGGCCCCGGCGCCTCGGCATGGAGCAACTTCGGCCGGAACATGCCGGTGCTTGCCAAGCGATTCCGGGTGCTGATGATGGACCTGCCTGGCTACGGCCAATCTGACCCGCGACCAGCGACCGGGCACTTCTTCACTGTCGCCGCACAGGCACTCGCCGGCCTGCTGGACGCGCTCAGCATCGAGAAGGTGCACCTCATCGGCAACTCGCTCGGCGGCGGCACGGCGCTCCGGTTCGCGCTGAACTATCCAGACCGGGTGGGACGGCTGGTACTGATGGGACCGGGCGGGCTGACGCTCAATGTGTTCTCGCCCGACCCGACAGAGGGAGTACGGCGGCTCATGGAGTTCGGCGCACCGCCGGGCCCAAGCCGCGACAAGATGGCCGCCTTTCTGCGGACCATGGTCTTCGACCAGCGGCTGGTGACCGATGAGCTCATCGACGAGCGCTTCGCCGTCGCTAGCAAGCCCGAGGCCCTCGCGGCGATGGCCGCGATGGGTGCCTCGTTCTTTGGGGAGCACGCCGAGGACGGCATGCTGTGGCGAGAGGCACACCGCGTCAAGCACGAAGTGCTTTTGATCTGGGGCCGTGAAGACCGGGTCAACCCGCTCGACGGCGCGCTCATAGCCGTGAAGCAACTGCGGCGGGCGCAGCTGCACGTCTTCGGCGGCTGTGGCCACTGGGCGCAGGTAGAGAAGTTCGACGAGTTCAATGAGCTATCGCTGCGATTCCTCGCCGGAGGTGCGGCATGACCGGCCTGATCAGCTCGCTTGGCTACCTGCGCATCTCTGCTGCGGAGACGGCGGCCTGGCGTGAGTTCGGCATTAAGGTGCTCGGCATGACCGAGGGTCGCGGTCCCGACCCGGACGCCGTGTACCTGCGGATGGATGACTTCCCGGCCAGGCTCGTGATCGTACCGGGCGAGCAGGACCGGCTGCTGGCGTCCGGGTGGGAGGTAGCAGACGAGCGCGCGCTGGCGGCGGTAGCGCACGGTCTGGCGGCGGCCGGCCTGCCAGTCAAGGCTGGCGATGCCAGCGAGCTCGCCGACCGGCGGGTAGGCCAGCTGCTGCACGTGGACGATCCCTCCGGCAACTCGCTGGAGATCTTCTGCGGGGCTGCGCTCGACAGCAGGCCGGCGGTCAGCCCGTACGGCAACGAGTTCGTCACCGGTAATCAGGGGCTCGGGCACGTCGTGCTGCCCGCCGGTGACGACGCGGAGACGCTGGCGTTCTACACCGACGTGCTCGGCTTCCGGCTGCGGGACTCGATGCGGCTGCCTGGTGAGTTCTTCGGGCGACCGGCAGGGGGCCCGCCGGTGTGGATGCGCTTCCTCGGCTGCTGTCCGCGCCATCATTCGCTGGCGCTGGCGCCAATGAGTCCAGCTGCGGGCATAGTGCACCTGATGGTCGAGGTCGCCACGCTGGACGACGTGGGCCGCGCACTCGATCGATGCCACCGCCGCAACGCAACTGTCAGCTCGACGCTGGGCCGTCACGCTAATGACCTGATGGTGTCGTTCTATGTGCAGACACCCGGCGGATTCGACATCGAGTACGGCACAGATGGCCGGGTGGTCGACGATGCCAGCTGGGTCAACCGGGAGAGCACCGCCGTGAGTCTCTGGGGCCACGTGTTCAGCGCCGGCAGCGCACACTGAGACGCTGCCGCCGAAGTCGAGCGCGGCTGGCATTACAGTCACGGACATGCACGCACCTGACAGCGAGCCGCACACGTACGACCCGGACCCTCAGCGATTCCGTCAGGTGCTTGGTCACTTTGCCAGCGGCGTCACCGTCATTGCCGGCCTCGACGACGGCGCCCCCGTCGGCTTTGCCTGCCAGGCCTTCGCTGCGCTGTCGCTGGAGCCGCCGCTGGTGCTTCTGTGCCCCGGCAAGACCTCCGGCACCTGGCCGCGCATCGCGGCGTCGGGCCAGTTCTGCGCCAACATCCTGGCTGCTGATCAGGTCGACGTAGCCCGCCGGTTCGGCGTCAGCGCGCTGGACAAGTTCGCCGGGATCAGCTGGACACCGGCCCCGAACGGCGCGCCCGTGTTGCCGGGCGTCCTGACCTGGGCGGCGTGCTCGGTGGAGACGATCCACGAAACCGGCGACCACTACGTCGTCGTCGCCCGGGTCACGCATCTCGGCGCCAGCGTCGCTGGTGATCCGCTGCTGTTCTACCGCGGCCGGTTCACGCTCGCAGCGCAGACCGCCGCCGACAGTCCGCCCGAAGTCGTCGATACGCTCCTCGCCTGGCCGCGATTCGCCGACTGGATGTAACCGGCAGCGGCTACGTGCTGCTGCGCCGGCTCCTTGCGGCCGGTAGCGAGCTGCGCAGGATCAGCTCACCACTGGTGTAGTGTGCGGCGCGTGTCGGTCCGCGTACGCAGCGTGACCATTCGGCCGGGGGCCTGTGCCAAGAGACCTGCTGGGCTGCGTCCGGAAAAGCGTCGGAATACAGCTTCACTGGGGGGAATATGAAATCCAGACGGATGATCCACGCCGCAGGCGCGCTCCTCACGCCATTGGCAGTCGTGGCCGCACTCGCCTTATCCGCGGGAGCAGCCTCCGCGAGCGTAGCCGGGCACCACCACCAAAGCAGCGTCCGCTACGTCTCCAAGCAGGCGAGATGGTCCAACGCCGACCGGTCCTGCCGCTCAGCCGCCTTCAAAACCATCCAGTCGGCCATCAACGCAGCGCCTGCCTGGGGCACAGTCGTGGTGTGCGGGGGCGTCTTCCACGAGCAGGTGGTCGTAGCTAAGCCCCTGTCATTGCAGGGGCGGCACGCGGCAATCGACGAGGCGCACGTCACCCCCACTCTTGTGGTCAACCCACCTGGAGTCGGGCCGCTGACCATATTCGCAGGCGTGGTCATCCTCAGCTCTCACGTCGACATCAGCGGGTTCAAAGTCAGGAACGCTGACGGCGAGGGAATCCTGGCCGCGGGAGTAGACGGCACCATCCACGACATCTCGATTGCGCGCAACGCTGTCGTGCACAACGACCTCGGTGGCGGCGTGCCACCCGCGTCGCCCTACTTCGAATGCGCCGCACAGGGTCAGATCCCAGGCGACTGCGGCGAGGGCATTCATCTGCTGAGCGTGGCCCAGTCCACGGTCCGGGCCAACTTCATCAGCGGTAATTCAGGTGGGGTGCTGCTAACCGACGAGACCGGGCCTACCGATCACAACCTGGTGGAAGCCAACCTCATTACCAAGAACGCCAGCGACTGCGGGATAACTCTCCCCGGCCACAACCCGAACGCTCTGAGCAGCTCAGGACAGCGGCAGCCATCGGTGGCCGGGGTGTACGACAACGTGATCCGGAACAACAAGGTGACCGACAACGGCCTCAAGGGCGAGGGCGCAGGCGTGCTGTTTGCCAACGCCGGACCGGGTACCGCGTCCTACAACAACCTGGTTGAGGGCAACTACATCGCAGGCAACGAGTTGGCCGGCGTCACTCTTCACGCGCACACGCTCGGTCCAGGCCAGTTCGAGGACCTCAGCGGCAACACCGTCGTGCGGAACGTCATCGGGACGAACAACATTGGCGGCGACCCGCTCGACTCGCCAGCCTCACCGGATGATCTGCAGACGACTGGCATCCTCGTGTTCTCAGGCGGCACGCCCGTCGCAATCACGATCGCTCACAATGTCATTTTCGACAACGAGATCGGCATCTGGCTGAGCAAGCCGGTGACTGCAAAGGGCCTCCGCACCAATTCGTTCTCCGACGTGGCGACGAAGATCTCAGCAGGCAACTAAGCTCGCGCGGCCGCACGTAAGCGATCGGCCCACGGCCCCGCCGCCGTGGGCCGATCAGGCCCCGCAACCTTGAAATGGCTAGCGGACCGGCCAGCCACCGGGAAGGATCGGACGGCATGAACGCTAGCCTCGGCGCGCCGGAGGTCGGTGACGCATTCGGCCGCGCCCTGCTCGACGTCGTCGCGGGAACGCCGGATCCGATCGTCATCGAGCGGGACGACGGTTTGGTCAGCCTCGACACGCTCGACTACCTGGTGGTGCGAGACGAGCGCGATCAGTGGGCCCTCGACCGCGTCCGCGGTCGGGTGCTGGACATCGGCGCCGGAGCAGGCCGCGCCAGCCTCGCCCTGCAGGATCGCGGTCATGAGGTGGCCGCGCTCGATGTGTCGCCCGGCGCGATCCTTGCCTGCCGCCAGCGCGGCGTGCGCGACGTCTACGCCGGCTCGGTCGAGCAGGCAGTCGCCGACGGCATGGGCGGAACCTTCGACAGCGCTCTGCTGCTCGGCAACAACTTCGGTCTGCTCGGGTCCCCGGAGAACGCGCCCAGATTCCTGACCGCGATAGGCCACCTACTCCGGCCCGGCGGTGTGATCGTCGGCACCAGCCTGGACGTGTTCCAGACCGATAAGGAAGCTCACCTCGAATACCACGAGCGCAATCGTCGTCGGGGGCGAATGCCAGGGCAGCTGACCATCCGGGTCCGCTACCAGCGGCTGGCCACGGACTGGTTCGACTACCTCATGCTGTCGCCGGCTGAGCTGATGGACCTCGCTGGCTCCGCCGGCTGGCGGGTGACCGATCAACTGCCGGGCGCCCTTTATGCGGCGGTGCTCGAACGCGCATAGGTCGCCATGGAACCGGAAGCCGCCTGACCCGCTCGCCCCAGCCGCCGCCGGCTCCGACGCCCTGCCGGAAACCTCCCATTAATCCCGACTCGCGATTCGAGAGCGCCGTCGCCGCCAAACGCGTGTACCTCCGGTACAAATCTTTCGTACTGGAGGTACACGCGTTCCTGTCCGGCGGAGGTTCGCCGCCAGAAATATCCCTGTTGCCCGGTTCGTCGTTGACTCGGTCGCGAACTGTGCGCGCTCAGCCGCAATGCGTGTGGATCTAGGGCGCAACCTGAGCTCCGGATCCACACACGTTGCCGAACGCGAGCGCTGAGCAGCGGCATATGCCCTGGTTGCCCCTTTTCATCGAGAGAGCGGGCCCGTACAGGCGGCCACAAAGCGGCCGCTCGGCTGGGATCAGGCGACCGAGGTCCCGTTACGCGCGACCTCGTGCTGGCGACGCGGATGAGTCCGCTCAGTCCGCCATCTGATCCAGGAGCGCTCGCGTTTTGTCGATGCGGGCATCCAGGTCGGCGAGGAAGCCTTCGATCCCCTGGCGTTTCGCTTCGACGGTCGCACGCAGAACGTGCTGGAGGTCAAGGCTCTCACGGACAAGATCCCGCCGTTCGGCGCAGGTCGTTCCCTCGTCGTGATAAGCGAGCCTGATCTCCGCCATCCGGTCCTCGCCGCGCAGGACTAGGGCGATCTCATCCAGGTTCAGCCCGAGTAGGTCCTGCAGCTGCCGGATTCTGGCCACGCGGGCCAGATCCTCCTCGCAGTACCGCCGCAGTCCGCCGGGCGTGCAGCCGCGCGGGGTCAGCAGGCCGCGCTGCTGGTAATAGCGCAGCGCCCGCTGGGAAACCCCGGCCCGCTCCGCTGCAGCGCCGATGCCGACGAGCTGCTCCTCGCCGTCGCCCGCGCGCACGTCGGGCCGAAGCACCTCACTTGCCTGCTGTGCCCTCGCGCTCATCACTACACACTCTCACCGACTGCTTCCGGGCCGCCGGCTACCTCTGCGTCGACGGGCAGGCTCAGCATCTCGCCCAGGACGGCGTCGACCGGAGCCTCAGCGTCAACTGGCGCCGACACCGAGTAGACGTAACGCTTCCCGCGCAAGGCCGAGGCGACAATGGCGATCAGGGTGGCGATCGCCGCGAACGTGAACGCCAGGTGCAGGCCGCTGGCGAACGGCTGCTCGATCAGCTTCGGGAAGAAGGAGCGTCCGGTGATGTACGCGACCTGCTTGGCCGGCAGGTGCTGGAGGGCACCGGTGGGCCCGAGCAGTTCCTGAATCGGGTTGTAGCCGAGGAACGCCGAGAACAGGCTGCCGATCGGCGGCTCGTTGGCGACGGTATGCGCGGCGGCAGGGCTGACGCCCGCCGCCACCAGGCCCTTGAACAGGGCGCTGGGCAGCCGGGCCGCGAGTCCGAGCGTGACGATCGTGAAGAACAGGCCCATGGACAGCACGGTCGCTGAGTTCTGGAACGTGTTGAGCATGCCCGCGCCTGCACCCCGCTGCTCGGGCGGCAGGCTGTTCATGACAGCTGCCTGGTTGGGCGAGAAGAACAGCCCCATGCCAACCGCGAACAGGAAGATCAGCGCCGCGAACCCCGCATAGCTGAAATTGATCGGCAGCGTCTCCAGCAGCAGGAAGGCGGCGCCCGACACGACCAGGCCGGTGGTGGCGAAGAGCCTGGCCCCGTGCCGGTCCGACATCCAGCCCGCGAGCGGGCCGACGATGAGGAAGCCTGCCGTGAGCGGGATCATCGCGATGCCGGCCCACAACGGAGTCTGGCTGAAGCTGAAGCCGTGCTGCGGCAGCCAGATGCCCTGGAGCCAGATAATGAGCATGAACTGGATACCGCCGCGGCCGAGGGCACCGAGCAGGCCGGCAATGTTGCCGAAGGTGAAAGCGCGGATCTTGAACAGGCTGAGCCGGAACATCGGCTGATCGACCTTGGTCTCCACCCAGCCGAACAGGACGAGCACGGCGATGCCGCCGAAGATCGCGGCCAGTACGTACGGGTTCGTCCACCCGGTTGGGTGCCCGCCGTACGGCAGCAGCGAGTAGACGATGCCGGTGAGCACGGAGATGAGACCGACGGCAAACAGCGTGTTGCCCAGCCAGTCGATCTTGGCCGGAATGCGGATCCCGTTGTCCTTGAGCTTGACGTACGCCCAGACGGTCCCGAACAGGCCGAACGGGACCGAGACCAGGAAGACAAGCCGCCACTCGATCGGGGCGAGCACACCGCCGAGCAGCAGGCCGAGGAAAGAGCCGCCCACCGCGGCGATGCCATTGATCCCCATCGCCTTGCCGCGTTCCTCCGCCGGGAAGGCGTCGGTCAGGATCGCGGTGGAGTTAGCGAACAGCAGCGCGCCCCCCACGCCCTGGAAGACGCGCATGACGATGATCCACAAGGCGCCGTCGGACCCGGTCAGGAACGTCACCGACAGCAAGATCGAGAACACCGTGAAGACGGCGAACCCCAGGTTGTACATCCGGACCCGGCCGTAGATGTCGCCGACCCTGCCGAAGCTCACGACGAGCACAGCAGTGACCAGCGTGAAACCCATGAACACCCAGAGGAAGTACGAGGTGTTCGACGGCACGAGCGGATTCAGGTTGATGCCGCGGAACAGCGCGGGCAGCGAGATCAGCAGGATGGACTGGTTGATTGTCACCATCAGGATGCCGAGCGTCGTGTTCGACAGGGCTATCCACTTGTAGTTCTTGCCCCTGCCCTGCGACAGTGTGCCGCCCGAACCAGAGCTTGCCTCGAGGCTGCGTTCCTCGACCGCCATTCATGCTCCCCTGCTGCCGCGCCTACCTGACCACCGTCAACTCTAACCTTGACGTTAGCGTCATCTTTGACAGGACCGGGAACGGGGCCGTTGCTGGCCGCCACCGCTAGAAACGCACATGTCAGTTGTGCGCACGCACACATTCTCTGTACGTTGGCAGCATGGAAGCCAACGCCCGGCTCAGCACGCTGGTCGACGTGCTGCAACGCGACGGGCGGCTCGACGTCGCGGAGATGGCAGCCAGCCTTGGTACCGCCGAGATGACGATCCGCCGTGATCTGGATCGCATTGTCGCGATGGGCATGGCGCAGCGCGTTCGGGGCGGCGCCATCAGCCTGCTCATGCGCGGCGAGGAGCTGCCGTTCAGCATGCGCGTCCTGGACCGGGCCGAGGCCAAGGGCCGGATCGCGGCAGCGGTTGCCGAGGTGCTCCGCGACGGCGAGGCGGTGCTGCTGGACAGCGGCACGACGGCCGCGCTTGTCGGCCGCGAGCTTGCCGCCCGTCGGCTGACCGTCATGCCGATGTCCTTGCACGCGGCCTCCGCCCTGGCAGCGCACCAGTCGATCCGGCTGCTGCTACCGGGCGGCGAGATCCGGCCTGGTGAGCTCGCGATGGTGGGCCCGCTGGCGCTCGCGAGCATCGGCTCGCTGCGGTTCGACACCACCGTCCTGACCTGCTGCGGACTGGCTGATAATCGGGTGACGACCCACGATCTCCGTGACGCCGAGGTCAAGCAGGCGATGATCCGGTCCGCGGCCCGGGTGATCCTCGCCGCGGACAGCACCAAGTTCCGGCAGACCGCGATGGCAGTTGTCACGTCAGCGACCGCGGTCGACATGATCATCACGGATGCGGATGCGCCAGCCGAGATCGTGGATTCGCTCCGCGCCGCGGGCCTGGAGGTCCGCTGTGTCTAGCCCGGCGGTCGTGCGTTCAGTGCGCGGCGGCGGGGACCGCACGTACCGGGCCCAGCGGGCGGCCACCCTGGCCGTCTTCGTCAGCCACGGCTTGCTCTTCGCCTCCTGGACGGCCCACATCCCGCAGATCAAGGATCACCTCGGGCTGTCCGACGGCGCGCTCGGCTTCGCGCTCCTCGGTGCCCCGCTCGGCTCGGTGACGGCGATGCTGATCGTGGCGCATCTGCTGCCCCGGCTCGGCAGCCGGCGCGTGGTCCAGATCACCCTGGTG
>DATHQE010000249.1:0-5309 GCA_035483035.1 Streptosporangiaceae bacterium
CCGCTCACCCGGACCTGAAGCTCCCCGGATAGGCCGGTGAACCTGGCCACGAACGGCGTGGCCGGCTCGGTGTAGATCTGCTCCGGCCTGCCGAACTGCACGAGGCTGCCGTGCTGGAGCAGGCCGATCTGGTCGGCGAGCGCGAACGCCTCGGCCTGGTCGTGGGTGATATAGACGGCCGTTGCGCCAGACTCCCTGACCAGCGAGGAGATCTCCACCCGCATCCGCTCGCGCAGGTCGGCGTCGAGGTTGGACAGCGGCTCGTCGCACAAGATGAGGCCGGTGCCGCCGACGAGTGCCCTGGCCAGTGCGACGCGCTGCTGCTCGCCGCCGGATAGCTCGTTGGGGTAGCGATCGACGAGCGCACCGAGGCCGACGCGCGTCAGCATTTCCAGCGTCCGGGCCTGCGCCTCCGCCTTGCCCAGGTGCAGCCGCCGCAGCGCGAAAGCGACGTTTTCCCTGACCCGCAGATGCGGCCAGAGGGCGTAGTCCTGGAACACCATCGACAGATTGCGCCGGTCCGGCGGCACGTGCACCCGGTCGCTGGCGACCGGGGTGCCGCCGATGCTGATATGCCCCGAGGTAACCCGCTCGATCCCGGCCAGGCAGCGCAGGAGCGTGGTCTTGCCCGAGCCGGACGGGCCGAGCAGCACGACGAATGTTCCAGGCTCGACCGCCAGGCTCACCTCGCGCAAGGCGAGACTGCCGCTGACGTACTCCTTGCTGACGTTCGCTACCGCGATGCTCTCAGCCACGGCTCGCACTTCCGATCCGGCGCCAGCCGGCCGGCGCTAGCAGGCGGTAGCCGCCGAGTACCAGGCCGACGGCCGCGAACGCGATGGCGACTGCGAGCACTGACTGGGCCATGCCCTCTCCAAAGTGGTAGTTACTGAGGTTGTCCTGGATGGCCACGGAGGCCGGGGGATTGCTGGGGGCGTAGAGGAGCTGCGATAGCGGCAGCTCAAGGAATACGCCGCAGAACGTGAGCAGCCAGGCCATGGTCAGCGGCCTGGAGACGATCGGCAGCACGCCGCGCGCCCACGCCATCATCTCGCCCGCGCCGTGTGTCCTGGCCGCGTCTCGGAGCGACGGCTGCAGCTGGGATACCGCTCCGACCAGAACCCTGGCATTGGTCGGCAGGCTCGACGCCGTGTACGCGATGACCAGCAACGTGGCCGTCTGGTACAGGTTGATGCCGAGCCTGGACCACAGGGGCAGGTTGAACGCGAAGATGTACCCGGCGCCGAATACCACGCTCGGCAGCGCCACCGCGGCGAGCAGCATGAAGTCGAGCACTCTGGACGACTTCTGCCGGCGCTGGGCGAGGAGCCACGCGGCAATGAAGCCGCCAACCACCGTGACCGATGCCGAGACCACGCCGTAGCCGATCGAGCGCTCCAGCGGGCCGAGCTGGTCGGCCTGGCGGAACAGCGCCTGGTAGTTCGCCCACGTGATGGAGAACGAGCCGCCGTAGTCCCCGAGCAGCGACGCGCTCACCGCGCCGAAGCCAGGCACCCCCAGGGCCACGACGTAGAACAGTGCCAGCCCGCCGACGGCCGTGGCTTTGCCGCGGCCGCTCAGTTTCCGGCGCACCGCCTGCCGGGTGCGTCCGGAGAGCATCTGGTACGAGCGACCGCGCAGGGCCCGTGCCTGCAGCGCCAGCGGGATGGCCACGGCCGCCACCAGGAGCACGCCCATGGCCGAGGCGGCCGGGAAGCTCGGCGGGAAGTTGTTGATGGCCGCATACAGCTGGTACGTGGCGAGCGAGAAGTTCGAGTTGTAGGCCAGCGTGGCGGCCACGCCGAAGTCACTGATCGACTCGGCGAAGTTAATCGCCAGCGCGGACCAGATGGCCGGCGCGAGCATCGGCCAGATCAGCCGCAACGTCGCGGCGCGGCCGGCTCCGTGGACCCGGGCTGCGTCCTCGAATTCCTGGCCGAGGCCGGCTAGCCCGGCGGTCACGGCCAGGTAGGTGAACGGCACCGAGCGGAGCCCGAGCAGCATGACGACGCCGAACGGTCCCATGATCAGGTGCGTGACCCAGGGCCAGTCCAGGCCGAGCCGGTACATGACCCCATCGGGCTGCACGATCCGCTCCCAGCCGAGCGCCGGCAGCCAGGACGGCAGCAGCAGGACGAGCCACATGCTGCCGGCAACGAAGCGATGACCGGGCAGCGTCGTCCGGTTGGCCAGCCAGGCGATGGGGAAGCCGACTGCCAGCCCGAGCGCCGCCGCGGCGCCGCTGACCCACAGTGAGTTGGTGATCGCGACCGCGGTCGTGCCGGTGAAGGCCTGCCGCAGGTACGTCAGCGTGAACCACTGCGGCCCCTGACCGGCTGCCTGCTGGTCGAAGAGGTGCGGCGAGATCGTGAGCACCAGGGAACTGGCGCAGGGAACGAGAATGAACAGGATCAGCAGGATCCAGAAGATGGGCTTGCCCGCCATGGCACCAATCCGGCTAGGGGCCAGGCGGGTGGTCCAGGTGGCGAGCGCAGTCCGCCGACGGCCCGGCCCGGCTGCTGCCGGGCCGGGCGCGCTGGCGTCTTCGGTCGTGATGGTCACGAGCAGGGCTCCAGGGCCGGGCGCCGCGGGCCTGCTGCTTGGCTAATCGCTCTCACTTGACGATGTTGGCGTCGAACCAGGTGTTGATGGTCCCCTCTTGCGGACCCCAGGTGTACGGGTTGATGGTCTGCGTCTTGACCGACGCCAGCGACGGCAGCTCGGGCAGCGGGTTCACGCCGGTGATCACGGGGTAGTACAGCGAGTCGCCATAGGGGTCACCGGTCTGCATGACCTTCTGGCCGGCCGGCGAGAGCACGAAGTCGATGAACTGCTCGGCCTCTTTCTGCTCCTGAGCCGGAGCCTTGGCGTCGACGCCGATCGCACTCGGCAGGATCGTCACCGGGTTGAGGTACTTGACGGCCAACTTCGGGTCGCTACCGGGACCAAATGAGGCGCCGATGCCAGCCGAGCTCTGCACCAGGGCGAGTTTGATCTGGCCACTGGTCAATGCCTGCAGGGTCGGGCCGTTGGTCGGATGGATGATGAGCCCGTTGGCCTTCAGCTGGGAGTAGTAAGTCTCGCCCTTGCTGACACCGCCGAGGTAGTTCATCATGCCGGCGATGAACGGGAACGTCGGGCCCGACTGCGCCGGGTCGTTCATGCCGACGTCGCCCTTCCACTGCGACGACAGCAGCTCCTGCCAGGTCGACGGCGGGTTTGTCACCTTTGTCTTGTCGTAGACCAGCGCCGCAACGAGCGTGACGCCGGTCGGCGTGTAGCTCTTGTCACTCGGCAGCGACTGTGTGCCCAGGCTGTCCCAGGACACCTTGGGCTCGAAGCCCTTCAGCAGCAGGCCCTGCGTGTCCAGCCCGGCGAACGCGGTCGCGCCGTCAACCCAGAGCAGGCCCCAGTTGGGGTTGTTCTTCGAGGCCTCGATCTGGGTGAGCAGCGGGCCGGTCGAGTTGTCGTCGAGCTTGACCTGGATGCCGGTCGCCTTCTGGAACGCCGTCACCATCGCGTGGTCGTAACCCTGCGCAGAGTAGACGACGAGCGGCACCTTGGCCGAGCTGGCGGTTTTGGCTGAGGTGCTGCCGGACGAGGAGCAGCCTGCGACGGCGACGACCCCGAGGGCGAGGGCGCTGGCGAGAACGCGAGTTTTAGTACGAGTCGTGATGGGAGTCATGGCCGCGAGTCTGCGGCAGGCTGCCAACCAGCAATCGACAGCGAGATGACCGGCAGGGAAACTGGGATTCAAGATCTGGCAATAACCACCGTGAGACTGTCATCGTGACGGTCGTTAGACGGTGCAGCTACGGCCGTTAGACGCTGCAGCTAGAGCTCGAGCGCTGTCAGGCGACCGGGCTCGGCGGACGGCTAAGCGGCTTGCCTGGCGCCGCGACGGGAATGCGCAGCGCGCCTTTCTTGGTCATGACCTGGACCGAAAGCGCGCCTGGCGTCACGGCGGCCAGAGCCAATTTGAGCGCGGGTGCGGTCCGGTCGCAGATCTTGATGCGGTACCGCGGCGGATCCTTCCTCGCCATCGTCAGGGCCGGCCTGCCGCGGCCGAACGAGAACGGCATCACGAGCGCGCCGAGCCATAGCAGGACCTGCCTGCCGACGCCGGGCCGGTGCGAGATCCTGGCCGCGGGGCCGAGCGTGATCTCCAGCAGCACTCCGTACCGGCGCGGCACCATCCGCAGCTGCGCGACGTCCGACCAGGTCAGATGCACCTGGCGTAGCTTCGGCCGGGAGCGGGTCGTGCGCACGCCGAGCCAGATGCCGTGGCTATCGGCGCGGAACGCACGATGCCGCACGGTGACAAGCACGCACAGCAGAATGCACGCGGCGATCAGCAGGCCGCCGACCTCGGTCACGCCAAGCCACAGCGGCATCTGCCCGGTGCTGCTGGCGTCGGTGCCGACGAGCACCGCGGCGCCGCCCAGAATCGCGAACCAGGCCGGGATGAGCCAGATGTAACCGCGTGGGTACCTACTGGCCGGCCCCCGGACCAGGCACGTGACGGTGTCATCCACTGCCGCCTCCCCGCATGATCCCTCACCAGGATCTTCGATCTTCCGGCGTACGACGGCAAGTAGCAGATTTCGTCATCTGAACGTTGCCATCGCAGGCGGACGGACCAGGCGCTGCCCGCGCGGCGCCTGGGGGAGTCCCGGGCGGCCCGCGGCTCGTGTCCTAACCTTGGGGGCAGCCAGCGCGGGCCGAGCACTAAAGGAACTAAAGCATGCAGATCGCCGAGATCACTCGTCACGAGACCAGCCGCCGGGCCGAGTTGCTGATGGTGCACTCGTATTCCGTGGAGCTGGACCTGACCTGCGGCGACAAGATATTCAGGTCGACCTCTGTGATCGACTTCGACTGTGGCGAGCCGGGCGCGGGCAGCTACGCCGACCTGGTGGCGGAGGAAGTGCACGAGATCACCCTCAACGGCCGGGCCATCGACCCGGCTCAGACGTGGGCCGAGGGGAGGATCGCGCTGACCGAGCTGGCTGCCCGCAACGAACTGCGGGTGGTTGCCGACTGCGCATACACCGCCGACTCCAAGGGCATGCACCGCGCCACGGACTCGGCCGACGGCCGGGTCTACTGCTACAGCAATTTCGAGCCGGCCGACGCGCGCCGGGTCTACGCCAATTTCGAGCAGCCCGACCTGAAGGCCGCTTTCACGTTCCACGTCACCGCGCCCGCGCACTGGACCGTGGTGTCCAACCAGCCTGCTCCTGAGCCACAGGACGCAGGCGACGGCGCGGCGGTCTGGCACTTCCCGCCAACGCCGCGGATCTCGACAT
>DATHQE010000250.1:0-5083 GCA_035483035.1 Streptosporangiaceae bacterium
GACCGCCGCCGGGCTGGTGCCTAGCTGGCGGCGGGGGTGGCGTGCCTGGGCAAGCCGGCCGGGGATCCGCCGTCGGCTTCGTCGGCCGCGCTGCCTTGCGGCCTGCGCAGTGCGCTGACGTTGCCCCTTGGCGCGGCGTGCTCTGCGCAGTACCGGCGGGACTTGGCCCGGCTCGCGTCGATGAAGACCTGGTGGCAGGAGGCAATGGCGCAGACGCCCAGCCTGCTCACCCCGACGAGGGAGACCGTCAGCGCGACGCCGATGATCGCACCGGCCGCGAACCTATCGCCGACGGCGCCTTGCGCAGCGAGGTGGACGTGCCAGCGCTGGTCATCGTGGTTGACCATCTCCGGGTGAATCGGGAACTGGAGGAGCAGGGCGTTCAGCCGGTCCATGGCTGCCTGCTCATCGCCGCTAGCGGCGGCTGTGAACATGGCGTTGAACTCGGCTCGCAGATGCTGGAGCACAGCAAGATCGCGCCTTGTGACTGGGCCGTTTAGGCAGTCACCAAGGGCGCTCGTACATGCGCTAGCCGTGCCCAGCGGGTCCAGCTCACCGGGAGTCTGGACAGTGTTGGCAAGGCGAACCGCTAGCTCTGCGTAAGACGACAGATTCACTACGGTCCTTACCTGCGTGAGCTCATCAGGAGGCCGCTCCCCGATTGAGTATGGCACAGTCGCCATTGGCCAGGTGGGTGTCCTTTTCACATAACCATTCGCCTTGACCGTCTTGGCCGTGTTGTCCGCGCAGAGATATGGCGTGCTCATGGCGCGACCGTTGCGGAACGGCCTCGCTCGCGCCAACGTGCGCTGACGCATGGCCGCGAGCCCCGTCCAAGGGTGCCGGCAGTCGTCCGCCGAGCCCTCGCCGGCCGCAGCGCAGTGCCCTGGACTCGCGCTTGGCGCGGCGCGGCAGTCCATGGGGCGTCAGGTTGGCTTTGCTGCCCCACTTTGGGCAGTACATCCAACCTGACGCCCCAACCGTCGGCAGTCTGCGGACTCGGCGTTGTCGTAGGGCGCTGACATGCTGTGCGTCATGCCGCGATTAACCCCTTTTGATCAAACACAGCTCGCCGCCACCCTGCGCAAGCAGCACAACGTTGTCTCTCGTCATCAAGCGAGTTCCTGTTTGATGACGGAAAAGGCCATTCGGTACCGGATTCGTGTCGACGGTCCGTGGCAGGTAGTGCTGCCAGGGGTCTACATGGATGGCCGCGGTGTTCTCAGCGACCAGCAGCGCGCGGTGGCCGCCTTTCTCTATGCCGGCCGCGGCATCGCAGTGACGGGTCTTGCTGCGGTTTGCTGGCACGGCATCAAGGTCAGTCGTTGTGACTTCGTCGATGTCCTGGTGCCACCCCGCCACCGCCGCTGCGATGCCGGGTTCGCGCGCTTGCACCGCACCAGCATCGAGCTGGGAGCGAGGTATGAAGACGGAGCTGTTGTCTACGCGCCGCTCGACCGGGCGATCATCGATGCAGCTCGGCAGCTGACCGACCTGCCGGAGATCAGGGAGTTAGTAGCGTCCGCCGTCCAGCGCGGGAAGGTTCTCGTCGGGCATCTCGCCAGGGAACTCGACAACGCAGGTCCGGTAGCTGGCTCGGCCCGTATCAGGCTTGCGATAACCGAGGTCGCTGATGGCGTTCGCTCAACCGCCGAGGCGGACTTGCGAACGCTCGTCATCCAGGCGCGGCTGCCGGCCCCGCTGTATAACCCGGACCTCTACGTCGGCGGCGAGTTCCTTGCCAGGCCGGACGCCTGGTGGCCGGACGCCGGCGTGGCTGTCGAGGTCGACTCCAAGGCCTGGCATCTGTTACCGGCGGACTACGAGCGGACTCAGCTGAGGCACGACCGCATGATCGCGCAGGGGATCCGCGTTCTGCATTTCGCGCCGAGCCACCTGCGGATCGCCAAGCGAGATGTCGCCCAGCAGATCAGGTCGACGCTTGCTGTCTCGACCGGGCCGCTGCCGCACATCGTGACGAGACCGGCGCCATGAAAGGCCTGGCGGAGCCGATGGACCGTCGCCGCGATCCCTGCTAACTCCGCTACTTTGTCTCGTCAGCCTGGTCTGGTGCACCGTCATTGGCCGAACCGGCATCTCGCTCCGGATCTGACGGCTTGCTGGCAGGCCCGGCGTCGCTGAACACTTCCTCGCGCACCTTGGCGAGAGTGTCAGTGAGGATGTCGCGCAGATCGTTGAGTGACCGCTCGCCCAGGTTTCCCGTCTGCTTGGCAGCCGCGCGCAGCTCGTTCGCGAATTGGATCGCGATGCGCTCAAGATCAGTGAAAGGCCTGGGACCACCGCCGCGGGACCTTGGGCTAGCGCCTTCCCGTGGCTGGCCTCGTCCGCCGCTGGCGTCCCCGCCCGCGAAGCCGCGGCCACGGAGCCGATCGTGCCCGGTCATCCAGTCGGTAGCACCCGTCCAGTCCTTGCCGCTAGCCCATTCCGACCAGGCGCTCCAGCCTGCCCAGTCGTTCCGGCCCCGGCTCTGCGCGCGGAACTCGGCGCGCATCTTCTCCCGGGTACGCCGGGCTTCCTCCCTGATGCGCTGGGCCTCATCACTGGGTTCGGCGCCCGGCTCGTCGGGAGCGGCAGCTGGCCCAGTCGCGCCGCTCTTGCCTCGGTCGGACACGCCGCTGTCCTGGAGCCGGAACTCCCTGGCTGCGGAGGCCAGTTCCTCGCGAATGCTCCGCACTGTGTCTCTGACGTCGACCGAGATCTCCCTGGCCACGTCGCGGAGTGACTCAGTGAGCTCGTCCTCCAGGTCGGCCAGGTCGCCGAGTCTCGACCGGATCTCCTCGCGTCCCTTGTCGGTGATGCTGTAGACCTTCTTGCCGTCTACTTCCTCGTGCGTGACCAGGCCGTCCTCTTCAAGCCGAGCGAGCCGGGGATAGATAGTGCCAGGTGAGGGCGCGTAGACGCCCATGAACCGGTCCTGCAGCAGCCGGATAACTTCGTAGCCGTGTCGCGGCGACTCGTCGAGCAGCTTGAGCAAGTACAGCCGAAGCCTGCCGTGCCTGAATACCGGGCTCACAAAACCTCACCGCCAGCCTAGGCCTCTGAACACAGGGCATCGCATGCCGCTGCTTCAGAAGATCGTAGTCCTTATTCAAATACGATATGTCGCGTCGCTCAAAAGTCAAGATGTATCGCGTCCCCCGAGGTCGAACCCCGCTCCGCCGGGGACCTGTCGCAGCTGGCTGCCACGCCAGGGCCTTATCCGCGACCCTACTTCCGCGGTCCCGTGAAACGGCCGCATTGCGGCCGGCGGCGCCCGCCAGACCGCGGCCACGATCCGGCGCCCCGCGGCCCGCCGGACGACGCCCGCCCGACCGCGGGCCATGCGCGGCGCCCCGGACGGCGCTGGCCAGAGCTAACAGCCGAAGATTATTCGTCGTCGTCGAGACGGGCGAGCCAGGTCGCGAGCTGGTCGACGGTCGACTCGGCACCGGGGTGCTCGTCGACGAAGTCGCGCATGCGCTCGGCGAGCCAGCTCACCGACACCTGCTCGCCGCGACGGCGCTCCTCGAGCTCCTCGATCCCGCGATCGGTGAAGTACACGAGCGTCAGCCGTTCTGAGCGAAGACTGCGTCCACGATTGCCGCTTGCTCGGCTGCATGCACCTTGGCCTTGCCCGAAGCCGGGGCGGAGCTGGCCGGCCGGGAGACCACCGAGATGGGCCGGCCGAGCTCGGTGGGCAGGTGCAGTGCCATGTGCGGCCAGCTGCCCATGTTGGCTGGCTCTTCCTGCACCCAGACGACCTCGGCCGATGCCGGGTACCGAGATAGCTCGGCCGCGATCTCCTGCGTCGGGCGCGGATACAGCCGCTCCACGCGGATCAGCGCTATGTCCCGCGCGCCGGTGGCGTGCCGCCGCTCGGCCAGGTCGTAGTAGATCTTGCCAGCGCAGAGCACGACCCGCCGGACGCTCGCCGGGTCGACCCCCGCCTGGGTGCCCGCGACGTCAGCCAGTACGGGCACGAAGGACCCGGTCGTGAAGTCTGCCATCGCTGACGTCGCGGCCTTCAGGCGCAGCATCGACTTGGGCGTGAACACGATGAGCGGCTTGACCCGGCTCGACAGTGCCTGCCACCGCAGCAGGTGGAAATAGCTGGCCGGTGTGCTCGGCATGGCCACAGTCATGTTGTCCTGCGCGCACAGGGTGAGGAACCGCTCCACCCTGGCCGACGAGTGGTCGGGTCCCTGGCCTTCATATCCGTGCGGGAGCAGGAGCACGACGCCGGACTGCTGACCCCACTTCTGCTCGCCCGAGCTGATGAACTCGTCCAGAATCGTCTGCGCGCCGTTGACGAAGTCGCCGAACTGCGCCTCCCAGCAGACCAGCGCATCCGGCCTGGCCACCGAGTAGCCGTACTCGAAGCCCACGGCCGCATACTCCGAGAGCAGCGAGTCGTAGACGTGGAACCGCGCGGTCTGCGAGTTAAAAGCGCGCAGCGGCACGTACTCCTCGCCGGTGTGCCGGTCCACCAGCACCGCATGCCGCTGCCCGAACGTGCCGCGCCTCGAGTCCTGGCCGATCAGGCGGACCGAGTGCCCGTCGATCAGGGTCGCGCCGAAGGCCAGCAACTCGCCGGTCGCCCAGTCGATCTCGTCCTGCGCGACCATGGCCGCTCGCCGCTGGAGCTGTGGCAGCAGCCTCGGGTGCACAGTAAAGCCAGCAGGCAGCGTCGTCTGCGTGTCGATGATCCGCTTCACGGTCTCGGGTGAGATCGCGGTCCGGACGCTCAGATGGTCCGCTGGTGCGTCCGCGGCTGGCTGCGGCCTGAGCACCGCGGCCGGGTCGACCGGACGGCTGACGGCGTCCTTGGTCTCGGTGAAGGCCCGTTCCAGCTCCTGCTGGTAGTCGCGCAGTGCCTGCTCGGCCTCCTCCATCGTGATGTCGCCCCGGCCGATCAGCGACTCGGTGTAGAGCTTGCGGGTGGACCGCTTCGCGTCGATCAGGTCGTACATCAGCGGCTGGGTGAACGAGGGGTTGTCCGCCTCGTTGTGGCCCCGGCGGCGGTAGCAGACCAGGTCGACCACGACGTCCTTGTTGAACGCCTGGCGGAACTCGAAGGCCAGCC
>DATHQE010000251.1:0-36331 GCA_035483035.1 Streptosporangiaceae bacterium
CTCGCGGCCCGCGCAGCAAGCTCGGGATCAGCGGAAACGATCATCGCCCACGCCAGGGCGAGACGCTCCGCCAGTTCGCCGGCGGCCGCGTCCTGGTCGCCACTCGCCGCAGCCGCTAGCTCGTCGATAGCGGCCGCCAGCCGGGTCGCGATGTCAGCCCCGATGCGGGCCGAGCCCGTGCCTGCCAACCCCGTGCCTGCCAACCCCGTGCCTGCCGACCCCGCGCTTGCCGACCCCGCGCGCGCCGAGTCGGCAGGCCGGACCACATTCGAACACATACTCGAAGTGTAGTTGTTCGCTCGCTGGCCCGCCCGGCAAATCGGCGGATCTGCTGGCTCCCTGGCCCGGGCCCGGCGAAGCTCTTGCCTGACGTTGGACGTCAAATTCCTAGTGTGGATAACTCGGCGTGGTCGGCCACGTTCTCCAAAGGTCAAAAAATCTTGTATGCACACCCTGGGTAGAACATCCGCGCAGGCCAGAGGCGCTGCGAGGGCTTAACCAGAGTTCTTTCCACAGTGGCGTCCCCAGGCTGCGCACAGCGCTTGCGGCGTGTCTGCACAAGCTGTCCACAGGCCTGTGCACACCATGATTCGACGGTTCGCACGACACGCTGAAGACTGTCCGAGGCATTCGATAGAACTGGCGAAGAACCTGGTACGGCCGTTGCCAGATTGGCGGCCGGTACAGCGCGGCTGGAATGGCCGATATTGGCGGGGAATGGGGAGGTGCGCCGGGTGAGCGTTGCGGAGATCATGCCTCGGGGCGAGGAATTCGAGCGGACGCCGCCGCACGACCTTGCCGCCGAGCAGTGCGTGCTGGGCGGCATGATGCTGTCGAAGGACGCGATCTCTGACGTGCTCGACGTCATCAAGCCGCAGGACTACTACCGGCCGGCGCACCAGCTCGTGCATGACGTCATTCTCGGCCTGTACGGCCGCGGCGAACCCGCCGACGCGGTGACCGTCGCGGCCGAGCTGACCCGCAACGGCGACATTGGCCGGATGGGCGGCGCGCCCTATCTGCATACGCTGATCGCGTCGGTGCCGACAGCGGCCAACGCGGGCTACTACGCGCGGATCGTCCGGGAGCGCGCGATCCTGCGGCGCCTGGTCGAGGTCGGCACGCGGATCGTGCAGCTGGGGTACGGCGGGGACGGTGATGCCGACGAGCTGGTCGACCGGGCCGAGGCGGAGATCTACGGCGTCACCGACAGGCGCATCAGCGAGGACTACCTGCCGCTCGCGGAGATCATGCCAGGAGCACTCGACGAGATCGAGGCGATCGGCAGCCGGGGCGGGACGCTGGCTGGCGTGCCGACCGGGTTCGCTGACCTGGATGCGCTGACGAACGGGCTGCACCCAGGGCAGATGGTCGTCATTGCGGCCAGGCCTGCGATTGGCAAGGCACTGGCTCTCGATACGCCGCTGCCCACCCCGACCGGCTGGACCACCATGGGACAGGTCCGAGTCGGCGATCAGCTGCTCGGCGCGGACGGACGGCCGATAACCGTGACGGCAGCGACGGAGGTCATGCTAGATCGGCCCTGCTATGAAGTCGTCTTCGACGATCTGACGACCATCGTCGCGGACGCCGAGCATCAGTGGGTGACAACGACGTCAGCCGACCGGCGGCTCGCGTACGCCGCCCTCGGTGCCGACACCACTTACGCAGCCGCCAGCACTTACGACGCTGATAGCACTGACGAGGCCGCCAGCACTGACGACGCTGATAGCACTGACGAGTCTGCGCTCGACTACCGGATGTCGGTGTCGGTGCGCACGACAAGCGAGATAGCCCGGACGCTGCATCGCGATGACGGCCATAGTCACAGTCACGCCGTGCCAGTTGCGCAGCCACTGCACCTGGAGCATGCCCGGTTGCCAGTACCGGCCTACGTTCTCGGCACTGGGCTCGGTGACGGCAACCTGCGCGAGCTCGGCATGGTGCGCAAGCTCGGCATCCTCCGCGACCTCCGGATGTTCAGCACCAACCACATTCCGCGTCAGTACCTGCGCGCGAGTCGTGAGCAGCGCCTGGCGCTGCTGGCTGGGCTACTGGACACTGCTGGAACGGTGAGCCCGACCGGCTCTGTCCAGTACACGACTATGTCAGCGCGATTGGCGGCCGACGCCACGGAGCTTGTGGTGAGCCTCGGCTACCGATGCAGTCTGACCAGTAGGCAAGCGCCCGGCCGGACTGAGGCGTCGGCCGTGTCATACACCATCACCTTCACCACTGGTGACGAGGTGTTTGGCCTCGCGCGCAAGCGCGCGGCGCATCGCTTGCGCAGACCTGCTCGTACTGGTCAGCGCGCCCACCAGCGGGTGATCATCGATGTCCGGCCAGTGGCCAGCGTGCCGGTCCGATGTGTGCAGGTAGATGCCGCTGACTGTCTGTACCTGGCGAGCCGGTCCATGATCCCGACGCACAACTCCGCACTCGCTCTCGACGTATGTCGCTCTGCGTCTATCAAGCACGGGATGACGTCGGTCTTGTTTAGCCTGGAGATGAGCCGCAATGAGATCACTATGCGGTTGCTATCGGCTGAGGCGCGAGTGCCGCTGCATGCGATGCGGACCGGCCAGCTGAGCGAGGACGACTGGACCAGGCTGGCCCGCCGGATGAGCGAGGTGGTCGACGCGCCGTTGTTCATCGACGACTCGCCAAACATGTCGATGATGGAGATCAGGTCCAAGTGCCGGCGGCTGAAACAGCGCAACGACCTCAAGCTCGTGGTCGTCGACTACCTCCAGCTCATGAGCTCGCCAAAGCGGGTGGAAAACAGGCAGCAGGAAGTGTCCGAGCTATCCAGGTCGCTGAAGCTGCTCGCGAAGGAGCTACAGGTCCCTGTCGTCGCCCTCGCCCAGCTGAATCGCGGTCCTGAACTGCGGACCGACAAAAGGCCGTTGCTCGCTGATCTGCGCGAATCGGGCAGCATCGAGCAGGACTCGGACGTCGTGATCTTGCTGCACCGTGAGGATGCCTACGAGCGCGAATCGCCGCGGGCCGGGGAGGCCGACCTGATCGTGGCCAAACACAGGAATGGCCCGACGGCAACGGTGACGGTCGCTTTCCAGGGCCACTACAGCCGGTTCGTCGACATGGCGCCGATCTGATTGGCCGATATAGGGCCTCACTTCGCGCGGCGCAATCTCACCGCCGCGAGATGCCCACTCAACGTGGCCAAGCAAGTTGCGGCGCGGAGTTGCAGCAGTGAGACCGCCAGCCGGGAACGGCCGGCGGTCTCAGCTGACCGGGGCCTCTCAGCCTTGCCAGGCACCAAGGCTGTAGATCGGAACGAAGCGCGCGTTCTGTTCTGTCTGCAGCCCCGCTACGCAGTGGGTCGCTGCCGCGCAGGACAGCAGGCCGACAGCCGGCTCGATGGCCGACGTGCCGACATTGCCGGTGCGCGTTGCCGGAAGGCTGACAGGTGACCAGGTGAGTCCGCCATTGAGGGTCGTCAGGATCACTGGACCGTCGGAGTCCCCGCCGCCTGCGTAGCACTGCTGCGCCGTTGGACAGCTCATCGCCAGCGGGATGAACTGCTTCGCTCGCTGCACGGGAAGCTGCTCGGCCGTCCAGCTAAGTCCGCCATCCGACGTGGTGAGGAATGCCGTCGCGATACCAGGCTCCCCGATCTCGTTGCTCATCGCCGCCCAGCAGTGCAGCCCGTCCGAGCAGGAGATGGTGCCGGGCATCGGCAGGTCGTGTGAGGCCATCGTCCAGATCGAGCCGGGATGCTGACCGCGATGCCAGGTTGCCCCGCCATCATGGCTGTACCAGGCGGCCCAGCTACCCGGCGCCACCGTCTGCTGCCCGTTGCCGTTGACAGACTGGCCGTTGTCCGTGGTGATCAGCTGGTCGAACACTACACATGTGCTGTCGCGACAGGTCAGGTAGTCGGGCAGCTGGCCACGCGGCACGGGCGGGCCGGCCGACCAGCTCCTGCCGCCGTCGCCTGTCACCAGGACGACCGCGTTGTTGGCGCGCTCGTTATAGCCGGGCGCCCAGCCTGGGCTGGTGAACAGTCCCACGCATCTCAGGTCACTTGAGCAGGTCAGATCATCCGCAAAGTTGAACGAGCCGGGAATTTGGAGAGCTGACCAGGACTGCCCCGCGTCATTGGTCGCCAGCAGGACGACCCGATTCGCGTCGTAGCCGGCCGCGAAGCAGGTCGACACACTCCGCGGGCACTGCAACGGCGTCGTGACGCTAATGTCCGAAGGCATCTGGAGGGCCGACCAGGTTGCCCCGCCATCCCGTGTCGTCTCGAGGATGTTGTAGGCCGACGATGGCAGGTTGTACCCGCTGATCGGGATTGGCCGCGCCGCTGTCATGTAGCAGACGGCCGCGCTCGGGCAGGAGACATCGTCAGCCGACGCGCCTACCTGGCCGGCCTGCCAGCCGGCCCCGGTCAGGTAGCTGGCCAGCTGCCAGCTGCCAGTTCGATTACCCGCCGACATGCGATTGGAGCCTGGTGCGATCGCTGTGGCAGTGAACCCGGAGTGGTACACAACCGGCTGCGAAGGTGGCCCGCCGACAGCGCCAAAGCCAATCACGACCAGCATGGCGGCTGCTGAGGCCAGCACCGCAGCCAGCGGGGCTAGCACAAGTGGCCGCCTCAGCACGGCCGAGCGGCTCCGGGCGGCGAAGCGGGTCCGCCGCAGCCCGGATCCGCGCGAGCACGATCCTCTGCCGCCATCCTCGTTCTCCGGGCGCATCCACGGGATGAGTGAGTGTTCCCGCTCGGCCGGCTCCTCTATGCGGAATGCGCTGGCTACCTGCGCGGCGATTCGCTGGCCCGCCGCGCGGTCCGGCCAGTCCGCCGGACGGATCTGCGCTAGCGGACTGAGTACCGCATCGTCCTCGTGCCCGAGATCTGTCTTGCCGTTGCGTAGCGAGTCAAGGTGACGGTCGAGCGCCTCGACCAGTTGCTGGGTCGTTCTCATCGGTCCTCCTCTATCGCGGCTGCGGCGAGCTCCCGGCGAAGCGCGGCCATCGCCCGAAACTGAAGCTGCCTGATGGCGTTAGCCGTCCGTCCAGTCCGCGCGCCTACTTCGGCAGCGGTTCGGCTTAGCAAGATGCGCTGCCTGAGCACATCGCTGTAGGCGTCGGGCAGCCGGTCGATGGCGTCGAGCAGTCGCTGGTGCTCATCCCGGCTGACGACCGTCGCCTCGGGCCCAATCGCCAGATCCTCTGACTGGCTCAGGCTCCGCTCAAGAAGGTGAAGGCTCGTGGTGCCTGGCTCTCTGGCCCGCCATCGGTCGATGACGAGGTTCCTGGCAATCCGCAGCAGGTACGCCCGGTAGGGCACGGGCGGTTCCGAGCGCACGCTGGAGAGCGACTGGATGGCACGGACAAACACGTCCTGGGTCAGGTCCTCGGCCTCGGACTGGGTACTGGCCCAGCGCGACACAGCACGGTAGACCAAGAGCCAGTTCTCTCGGCACAGCTCCTCGAGCGCGTCACGGTCGCCGGACTGGGCGCGCGCCAGAAGGTGCCGGCAGGGATCGCCTGTCGGGGCTCCGGCCCCGTGCTCTGATGCGGCCTGACCGGGATCGGCGGTCTGGGAGCGCGTGGGCGCCTCCCAGCGGCGTGCAGCTGCCGTTTGCCCGGTCCGCTGCGCCGGGGCATGCTGCGCCATGGTGATGAAGTGTCGCATGCCAGAAGAAACGAAATGCGGACAGCCACGTTACGCAGCCGACGGCACCAGACCAGCGCAGGCCTGGCAGCATTGGTGGTCCGCCCCCCAAGGTAAGAGGCAACGAGACTGCGCAAGATCCAAGCTGGAACCAAGGAACTGGGAGGTAACGCTCCCCCAATCGGCGCCAGTAGCGAGCCGCCGGCAGGCTACCCGGTTCGCAGGACCACGGCAGGGTGAGTGCGGGCGGCGGTCCGGGCGGGGATGGCTGCGATCGCATTGGCCAGCAAAACGACGGCGGGGATGGCGAGCAGCGTCAGCGGGGAGATGACCGGCGCCGGGACGATCGCGACGCGGCTGGCGAATAGCAGCCAGGCCCAGCGGCCCGCCAGCAAGCCCAACGGCACCCCCGCAACCACGCTTGCGCCCGCGAGGGCTGTCGCTTGCCAGGCCACAGTCGCGCGCACCTGACGGGCGACGAACCCCACGGTCTTAAGGATCGCCAATTCCCGGCGTCGCCGGCGCACCGACGTCAGCAGCGTGTGCGCAATAATTCCGCATGCAAGCAGCATCAGCACAAAGGCGAGGACAAGCGGCAGGCCGCTGACTCCGGACAGATCCCGCACTTCCGGCGGGGGGACTGTCGGCAGCACCGTCCCTGGGAACTGCTGTCGCAGGCTGGTGAGCGCCGCCTGGCTGGCCGGCTCGCGCAGCGTGACCAGAAACACGTTGCGCGGCATGGGCGACCGGCTCACCGTGGCCGCGCCGCCAAGCGTCATCACCCCGCCACTGCCGAGCTGGGTCTGCTCGTTGGTGATCTCCGGCGAGAGCACTACCTCTCCGGTGATTCGCAACGTGACAGGGCCGTGAAGACTGCTCGCCACCACGCTGTCCCCGACAACCTTATGCAGTGCCCGCAGTTCCCGACCGCCCAGCGCAATCTCGCCCGGCGAGCTAGGGAGACGGCCGGTGAGCACGGGCGGGACGACATGGCCGGTGATGGTCTGAATACCCACAACAGGGACGTCGTCCCGCCCGTCCAGCAGCGCGTCGCCCATGGCCGTCACTGTGAAGCCTGCGACGAACCTATCCGCGTTCAGCCGCGGCACGGCTTGCGCACTGACATCGCCGGAGTGCGGGTTGCCGACCGTCACATCCCAGTCCCACCCGGCGATCGCCGGATCATCAACGACGTGGGACAGGCTGGAACCGAACACCAGCGCCGCCACGACCGCAGCGACAGCCGCCACCATCCCGACGACTGCCGGGCGGACGGGGACAGCTGCGCGGCCGCGGCCGGGTTCGAAGGCCATGCGGATCCCCGACAACGCGGCCGGGGATAGCCCGCGGGCCATGAGCCGCCGCGACAGCTGCCCGCCTGGGCGAACGTCCGCCAACCCGCGGGCGCCAGCACGAGCCGCCCGCGGCACGGCTAGCGCCGCTCGTCCGGCCAGCAGTATGGCGAGCAGCGCGGCCCCGCCCAACAGGGTCGCTGCGTCGAACGCGAACCCTGGTGAGATCTCAGCCTGGCGCGCGAGTCCGATGGGGGTGAACCCCGACAGTAGATACGCAGTCGGGATCGCCAGGGCCATTCCAGCGACGGCGACAAACGCCCCTGGGGCCAGGGCGACCGCGGCCAGCTGGCGGGGAGCGGCACCCAGCGCCCGCAGCGTAGAGAAGCCCGCGGCCGTGGCATGCACCTGGCGCACGATGCTTTGCCCCACGACCACCAGCATCGCGACCCCCACGATCAGGCCGAACACCAGGAGCGCCAGCGCCTCCAGCGACGTGCCCCGCTCTGCGAAGGTCCCAGCGGTGGCATTGTCGTCGCCGAGCTCTACCTGCGCATCGTGGCCGGCCAGCCGATTCACCTGGGCCTCGAACGCCGCCAGGCCTGCATGACCGCGCTTCAGCTGAAACGACATCCCGAGGAAGCTGCCCACGGACGCCGCGTATTTCTGGTAAAAGGCGGCCGTCGCGATGATGTCGCCCTGGCCCGTGTATGTCACGTCGGCGGCCGCATCGAGATTGTCAGTGAGGTCGGTAGGCATCCGGATGATGCCGGTGACTAGGACGCGGCCCGCTGCAACCCCCGGGCGAAGCACGGTGCCGTTCATGACTTGCTGCACTTGGTCGGGCCGGTACCCGCGCATCTCGAGTACCGATCCGACGTGTGCGTGCAGCGCCCGCGCGGCCGACTCGTTGAGCATGACCTCGTCCGCTCGCGACGGCACGGCGTACCGGCCGGCCAAGACAATCGCCCGCGCCTGCGGCGGACGAGAGACGATTGCTTCGGTGATCACTTGGCCTTGGTCTGACGCCGGGATCGGCCGTCCGTCGCTGGACACGGGGGTAGCCAGCATCAGCGCGCCGCGCTGGGTGTAGGCGACATCCGGCATAGCGGCGATCTTGTCCATCGTGGCGGGGTCGGTCGCCACCTGACCCTGGAACGGGCCTGCATATTGCAGGAACCGGGCGACTGCCGTGTCGGTTCGGCGCGCGCCGGCGAGCGCGGTCAGCGACACCGCTCCCATGAGGGTCGTGATAAGCGCCAAGACGGCGAGGCCGCGCCAGTCTTGCCGCAGCGCCGCCCGGACGCACCACCACACTGGTCTCACTGGTGCCACTCCTGTCAGCGCTGGGACTTGTGTTGCGCTCGTTGCGTCGCGGGCAGCTCTCCGCACCGGGGGTGACGCGACAACCCCGCGGACGCCAACCACATCGCTGGCGGACTCACCGCGCGTTAGCCCAGGTCACGGTGCCGACGGGGCAATGAGCACCAACTGTGATGGCCGGTCGCCGCGTTGGCTGGCGCCGGAGTCGGCGCGGGCGGCGGGTACCTGGCCCCTGATCCGGGTGCCGTGGCCGGGGGCGGACACGACATCGATGCTGCCGCCGACGGCCGCGAGCCGGTCGGTGATGCCTTGCAGGCCGGTGCCGATCGGGGTCGTGGCCGGGTCGAAGCCGTTGCCGTCGTCAGCGACGGTGAACGTCAGGTGCTGACTGTCCTGGCAGAGCGTCACTCGCGCCGTCGGCGCCTGCGCATATTTGGCGACGTTTTGCAGTGATTCCAGGACGCAGAAATACACCGCAGCCTCAACATCTTGTGGGTACCTGCCTATCCCGGGCGTCTCGACGGTAACCGCGACGGCGGCTTTGCGCGCCTGCGCCTCGAGCGCGGCGCGCAGCCCGTGGTCGGCGAGCATCGGCGGGTATATCCCATGGGCGAGTTCCCGCAGATCTTTAAGCGCTTCGTCGGCCTGGCGCTCGGTCTGGGCGAGCAATTCCGCGGCGTCGCCAGATGCCTCGGCCAATTCCTGGCGGGCCAGGCCGAGCGAGATCTTCAGCGCGACGAGCTGCTGTTGCGCGCCGTCGTGCAGGTCGCGTTCCAAGGCGCGCCTGGCCTGGTCGGCTGCGGTGACGATGCGCTGCCGGGAGGCACGCAGGTCGTCGATCAACGCTACGTTGCGCAGTACCAGGCCGGCCTGGGCGGCTACGTCGGACACTAGCCGCTCCCCGGCCGGTGTCAACGGCTCACGCGGGGAGCTCGTGACCCGCAGCGCGCCCAGTAGCTCACCCCGGTGCTTTACCGGGAAGGCCCTGGTTCGGCCATCTGGTTCTGCTGCGGCCCACGCGCTGGGAGGTCCGGCCGAGACTGGCCAGGCCGTTTCCAGCCGCTCGGCGCTGCCGCTTCCAAGCCACACCTCCGCCCGCTCCGCGCCAGTGGCCTCAGCCACCATCCGCGCCATCGCCGGCAGCACCTCCTCGGTGGAGTAGGTGCCCGCGATCTGCCCGGCGAACTCCGAGAGCACCTCATACGGGCTCGCCCGCCGCCCGTACACCAGCCGGTCGGCCAGCAGTCCGGCCCGGGCGCGCACCGGCTGCAGCGCCACCGCCGCCAGCGCCGCCGCGACGAAGGTCAGCGCGCTGCCGCCCGCATGACCGGTCATCGCGCCCAGCGCTACCACGACCAGCGCGTAGATGGCGCTGAACGCCGCGGCCACGACGCCTGCGATCACGGTCTTTTTGACCACGACATCGAGGTCGTACAGCCGGTACCTCAGCACGGCCACTGCACAGGCCAGCGGAATGCCGGCCACCGGAGTCAGGATCAGGAACGACCAGATCACGGTGCCGAGCCAGCTGTTGCCACCGGGCATGGTCAGGATGGCGACCGTGAGCACCGCCGCCCATAGGGTGGTCATCACGCCGACGTAACCGAGCCAGGCCAGCTGTTGACGGAGCTCGGCACCTGCGCCGCGCCGCCGGACAAACACTGACGACACGGCCAGCGCCGCTGTGATCAGCGCGAGGACAAAGATCACGTGAATGAGCGCGCTGAACCAGCTGTGCTGGGGGAAGATCCCCAGCGGGTTCGGGTACGTCACTCCTGCCGCCTGCACAGCATTGGTGATCCCGCCGGCGATTGTCGTGCCGGCCTGTAGCTGCGCGGCCAGCCAGCCCACTGCGACCGCGGCCATCGCGCACAACACTGGTCGCCACCGCCGCGACGGCAGTTGGCCGTCTGGAAAAAGCAGGATGAGGACGAGCAGCAGTACCACCGCGGCCGCGGCCAGCGTCCCGGACAGCCAGCCGGCCAGCCGGGCCGCGGGCAGGGACCCAGGGGCCGTGGCCAGCCCATACACCGCAAATTGCTCGGTGAGCATGCAGCCCGCCAGCGACAGGCCGATCAGGCACAGCAGCCAGCCAATTGCGTTACCCGGCAGGCGGCTGGCGATCAGACGGCCGGTGCCCGTATACACCAGCACAGCAACGGCCAGGATGACGTAGAGGCCAACCCGGCCCGCGCCCACCCGGCCGACATTGAGGCCGACCAGCACCAGCGCTGCCACCAGTGCCAGCACGGTGAGCCCGGCAAGCAACCAGGCAATCACGCGCGCGCGCTGCCAGCCGGCCTGGATGATCACAAATCGGATTATGGGGCCAGTTCCCATCCTGGAACTAGGGTGCAGGCCCCACTCTCCCGCACGTGCCACCATCCCAGCGCGACCCGCCTCGCTCGAGGAGTGGGCCCAGGCGACACCGCGTGACAGCTACCTGTCCTACCGCGGAGCCCGTCTCTGCCCGGCGATTGCTGCTGCACGGTGTTACCGTCAAAGACTCCTCGTCCGGATGCGTCGAGCTGTGGCTGGACGGCTGGGCGTCCTGCCGGCCCGCGGCTCCGTTCGGAGCATTGCTGAGGACTAAGGGTCCGGAGCGGTTCCTTTTCGCCCCGCGTCAGGTCTGGATGGTTGCAGGCGGATGACGCGTGAGAGGATCGCCAACGTGCCCGATAACGCCGGTTTCGTCACGGAAGCGGAGCCGTTCCGGCGTGAGCTGCTCGCGCACTGCTACCGCATGCTCGGCTCTATCCAGGACGCGGAGGACCTGGTCCAGGAGACCTACCTGCGGGCCTGGCGCTCCTATGGCGGGTTCGAGGGACGGTCCTCGGTACGTACCTGGCTGTACCAGATCGCCACTAATGCGTGCCTGACTGAGCTGGCCAGGCACAGTCGGCGAGCGCTGCCATCCGGCCTGTACGACCCGGAACCGGATCCTGGAGCGTACCCGGAGGAGGCCGGGACGGAGGTGAACTGGCTGCAGCCCGCGCCGGATGCGATGGTGACGTCGGACTCCGCTGATCCCGCGGCCATCGTTGCAGCGCACGATGGGCTGCGGCTGGCGCTCATTGCGAGCCTGCAGTATCTGCCGCCAAGGCAGCGGGCGGTGCTGGTCCTGCGGGATGTGCTGGCGTTCTCGGCCAGCGAGGTCGCGGTCATGCTCGGTACCACGACGGTGTCGGTCAAGAGTGCGCTGCAACGCGCACGGGCACGGCTGAGGGAGCTGGGCCTGTCCGCAGGCCAGATCAGCGAGCCGGCCGCGCCGCGAGCCCGCGCGCTCCTCGACCAGTACATCGCGGCGTTTGAGAATGCTGACATCGCCGCACTCGAGCGGCTCCTAACAGAGGACGCCACCCTCGAGGCGACGCCGATGCGTACCTGGTTTGCTGGCCGGCAGACCTGCGTAGCATTCCTGCGCAACCACCTCCTTGGATTGCCTGGCGACTGGCGGATGCTGGCCACGAACGCCAACGGGCAGCCGGCCGCAGCGGCCTTCACCCGCGACCAGGACGGGATCTACCAGCCGTACGGAATCTGCGTGCTCACCATCAGCCGCGCAGGTATCTGCCGCATCTCCTCGTTCGGCGATCCAAAACTGGTCACTCTGTTCGGGTTCCGGACGGACATGGCACAAGCAAAGGACGCCGAACCGGCTCTCTCCGGTGGCTGAAATTAGGTGGGGCACTATAAGCGATTCCTTTTCCGTCCTGGCCGGGTCTTCCTCGGTGTAAACAGACCCGCCTTGCTCACGCAAGCTTGGAAAGGACGCCGATTACCATGATCATCCCCGCTACCATGCGCGCCCTGCAGCAGACGTCCTTGAACGGCCCGCAGGACCTGCGCTTGATCACCGACGCGCCGGTGCCGGTCCCCGGCCCTGGCGAGGTCCTGATCCGGGTCACCGCCGCCGGTGTGAACTTTGGCGACATCTCTCAGGCCCATGGCACGTTCCTGGGCGGCCCGCAACCTCCGTACCTTGCGGGCTTCGAGGCTGCCGGTGAGATCGCCGTTAGGGGTGAGGAAGTGACTGGCCTCGAGCCCGGAGCTCGCGTTATCGGCGTGGGCATCGGATGTGGCGCCTTCGCCGAGTACACGTCCCTCCCCGCCGCGGCGGTGATGCCTGTGCCAGCGGGCTGGGCAGAGGAGCAGGCCCTCGGCCTCGCCGTGAACTGGCCCACCGCGCTGGCCGCGCTCAGGCCCCTTGGCGGCGTCACCGCCGGGCAGACCGTGCTGATAAACGCCGCGGCGGGCGGGACTGGCCAGGCCGCGGTAATAATGGCCAAGCACTACGGCGCGACGGTCATCGCTGCCGCCTCGCCCAGCAAGCACGAGACAGTGCGGGGACTAGGCGCCGACCACGTTCTCGACTCCCGCGGCCCCGATCTTGCTGCCGAGGTACTGCGGCTGACCGGCGGCACTGGCGCCGACCTGGTGCTCGAGTCAGTTGGAGGTGCCACGCTCGGCGCCAGCCTGACCGCGGCCAAGCGGGTCACCGGCCGGGTCGTCGTCTACGGCATGGCCGGCGGCGAAGCCGCGGTCACGAACTGGGACCTGATCTACCGGCATCAGGTCCAGATGATCGGCCTGAACATCGGCGTGCTGATCCAGGCCGCACCGCAGATCTTTGGCGAGGTCATGGGTGAGCTGTTCGCGCTCATAGCCGGCGGGGTGCTCACCCCCGGCCAGCCCACCCCATATGAACTGGCCGACGGGCCCAAGGCGCTTGCGGAACTGGAGGCACGGGCCACTGTCGGCAAGCTAGCCCTGCTGCCCTGACCTCCGTCATGCTTCAAGGAGATCGCCACGGGCTTCGGTATGAACCCCAAAACCGTCGTGCACCATGCCGTCGAGATCTACCAGCGGCCCGGCGTCCGCGGCCGCAGCGAGGCCGTAGCCTGGGCCATCCGCGTCGGCATATCATGCCGGTGCCGTCGCGCGGAGCGCCATAGGCAGCTACCAGGGAAGGCCTCCCCATGCGGGAAGGCCTCCCCATGACAATCTCGCTGCACATGCCAAATATTGCGAGCATGCGCTCGATTACCTTCGCCGCGGCCGCCGCGGCCGCCGCTATTGGCACCCTGCTGGTCGCTGGTTGCGGCCCTGCTAGCCGACTGGCATCGCTGCCGGCTGTCACACGTTCCGCTGCTGCCGCGGCCACGACCGGCCCAGCGACGGGAACACCGCCGACTGCGGCCGCCGCGTCAGCTCCGCAGCTCCCGATTTCGGTTCAATCCGACAGCCAGATGAAGGCCGCGGGCAACAACGGCCCGTCCTCCGCAATACTTCTGCCTGCCTCGTGTCGGCTGAGTGGCACGACCATAACGGCCGAGGGCACCTACTCAGATGGCGGATTCGTTCCCGACGTGTACGACCGCTACGGCGACGTCATCGTGCTGTACGTACGGGCTGCTCCTTCTGCTGGCTATCCGGAGGGAATGCAGCTCGGAGTGTCAGACGTCAGCGAGTCCCCGGTGCTGGGAAGTCGTGCTCCATGGCAGGTAAGCCTCTCCATCTCCTCGCCCGCTGGCGTGCCCGCCCAGTGCGTGGTGGCAGCACAGCCTACTCACGACGGTCAGTTCGCGCCCGCGCCGACGCTGCCTACGTCGCCGCCAGCGATCAGCGCTTCGCCAGGCGACCTCCTCCCGATCTCGGTCGAGTCCGCGAGTCAGATGAGGGCCGAGGGCAACGACGGGCCGTCCTCCTCAATACTGCTTCCGACCTCCTGCCTGCTGACTGGCACGGGCGTAACGGCCGAGGGGACGTACGGAGACGGCGGATTCGTTCCCGCGGTATACGGCCGCTACGGCGACGTCATCGTGCTGTACGTCCGCGGTGCCCCTTCTCCTGGCTATCCGGAGGGGATGCAGCTCGGGGTGTCAGACGTCAGCGAGTCGCCGGGGGTGGGAAGCGGCGACCGATGGCAGGTAAGCCTCTCGCCGTACGTCGGCGTACCTGCCCGATGCGTCGTGGCAGCGCAGCCAACTCACGATGGTCAGTTCGCGCCCTAGCAAGTGGAAATGACTGGCCTGAGCGGCAGATAGGCCGCTCAGGACGCGGGCTGGAAGCTGGTCAGCAGGGGCTGCCAGATGCGTGCGTACTCCGCGGGCCACTGAGTGACCGGTCCATACAGCTCAATGGCGTAGCTGAGCTGGCCGGGCCGGACAATGAACGTCCGGTCGATGACGCGGATGCGGAGTCCCTGGTAGATGTTGGTGAACTGCCAGTCAGCGGCGTTGTAGCCGCGGTAGGTCACCCGGCGTATCCCGATCTGTCGATAGGAGGAATCGGCTGCCGCCTTTCTGACTGCCTGCTGCTGCCAGTCAGCAAGGGCATCGGGCTGCGGGTGCGTGCTCCACGCGACCACCAGGACGAACCCGGAGGGCGTCCCAGTGAACTGGACCTCACCGGGCGACGTCGAGGCGACGGCCCAGCCAGGAGGCAGACCGACAGCAAACCCGCTGGGGTCATGGTAGGTGTGCCAGCGCGGCGCCGACACCGCTCGCCCCGTCGCCGTGTGACTGGTGCCAGCAGGTGCGCCAGGTGCGCTGCCGGGCTGCGCGAGCGTGAGGAACGCGACGACGGCCGCGGCAACGGCAACAGCCGCTGCTGCGGCGATCGCCAAGGGCCCGCGGCGTCTGCGGCCCCGGACAACCTCGATCGGGGCGGGCGGTTCCATCGAGGGCGGCAGCGCCAACGGGCTAGTAGCGGCGGGTTCCGCACGGACATCGCCAGGGGCGAGGGTGGCCGCCTCCCCGTCGATTGTGCGGTGCGATGCTCCGACAGCGACGGGAACCTCGTACCGGCCGACGCGGACTGCTCCGCTGAACGCCGCCGCGAAGTCGCCGCAGCTGCGGTATCGATCACTGGGAGACTTGGCCAGCGCCCGGCCGAGGACAGCATCCAACTCCGCAGGCAGCCCATGACGTCGAGTCGATAGCGCCGGCGGAGGACTGGACCTGTGCGCAAAGAGGACGGCCATGACGTTCTCGAGGGGGAATGGCGCTTGCCCGGTCAGCATCTCGACAGCGGCGCACGCCAGCGCGTACTGGTCTGCCCGGCCGTCGAGGGGCTGTCCCGCGATCTGCTCTGGTGCGGCGTAGTCGGCCGTTCCCAGGAATCGCCCGGTGCTGGTCAACGTCACCGCGCCAGATGTGGCCTTCGTCAGCCCGAAGTCCGCCAGGTAGATGTGATCCGGCCGGCCCTTGCGGACGTCCGTCAGCATGTTTCCTGGCTTGACATCGCGGTGCACCAGCCCGGCCGCGTGCGCAGCGTCGAGTGCGGACGCTACCGCCTCCAGGATCGCGGCGGTCTGATCAACGCCCAGCGGGCCCTCGCGAGCTAGCAGTGACCGAACGTCGCCGCCTGCGACGTACCGCATGGCGATAAACAGCACGCCCGCTGATTCACCAGCCTCGAACACCGGGATGATGTGCGGGTCGTCGACAGCTGCCGCAGCCCTCGACTCGCGGACGAACCGCTGTCGGAACTCCGCGTCCGAGGCAACGGACGCGGCCATGATCTTCAGAGCGACTAGCCGGCCGAGCTGATCGTCACGCGCCCTGAACACCACCGCCATGCCGCCCTGGCCGATCTGCCGCTCCAGCACGTACTTGCCGATCTGGGAGCCAGGGCCGACGTGGCTCTCGTCCCATCGCAGGTCGCTGACCATTCCGCCTCCGGCTCGGCCGCCGTGTCTCCAAACCACGTCATTGTCGCGCATCGAGCGACCAGGTTGGCAGATTCCGGCCTGCCAGCTGCCGTAGCGGCAGGCCCTTCGGCTGGCGGTGACGGGTTGTGGTTACCGTCGACGAAGTGACCAGTGCTCATCCGGCAACGTCGGCCATCGACCGTTCAATTGCCGTTTACTAGCGCCTTTCTTCTGGAGCGGCATACTGATGCCGTGGCAAACGGGGCGCTGCAGGGATGGCATGCAGATCCTTTCGGCCTGCACGAGATGCGCTACTTTTCCGCGGGTCACCCGACAAAGCTCGTCCGTGATGGGCGCATGGAATCTTATGACGAGCCGCCCGAAGAGGGGGCTGCGGCGACCGCTGCTCCGGTGGCCACCAGCGCCGGCAGTGCCGCGTCTGGCACGCCCGCTGGCGCCGTACTCGCCGGTGCTGGGGCCAGTGTCCTAGGCCGCGAGGACGCCATTGCACTTGGTCGGCCCAAGCGACGCGGGCTGGAGTACGCGGCTGTCGCGGTCGGAGCCGTTCTCGCGATTGTCGCGGCTGTCGCGCTGTTCGGCGGATCGAGCTCGCCGGCCATTGCGGCTGCCGGGTTCGTGACAACAGCGGCGCAGCGAACACTGGCCCAAAGTACGGCGGACGTCACGCTGTCCGGCACGGTGCACCTGGACGGCGAAGATCTCGCGTTCGGCGGGAACGGCCAGGTCGACTTCGGCACCAACGTCATGGCCCTGACCCTCGGTGCGAGCTATGCCAACGGCTCGATGACGGAAACGGAGCTGCTGGCCGGCGGGAATCTGTACCTCGAGGTGACCGCTGACGGCCACAACCTGGCGGCCGTGACCGGCGGTCGGCACTGGATAGAGATACCGTTCGGCCAGCTGGGTTCGCAGAGCGTCACTAACGGGTCCGCTGGCACGTCGCTGTCGCTGCTGAGCCAGAAGGGCGCCAGCGTTACGTCACTCGGGACCAGGACCTTCGACGGACAGACCTGTAGTGGCTACGCTGTCACGCCTACCAGACAAGGGATGCTCGCCGGAGCCCAGGCAGAGTGGGCCCAGATGGGCCTCTCAGAGGCTCAGACAAACGCGGCGCGCGAGGCGCTGCAGAATGCGCCTGTGCCCAAGATCACCGCCTGGTTCGACTCGCAGCGCAAACTCGCTTGCGAGGTGACAATTAACCTTCAGATCGGCGATCCGTCGGCTTCCGGTGCTGAGGGCGCGCAGCTGGTCATGGCGTTCACGCACTACGGCGTACCGGTCACCGTGAGCGCGCCAGCGTCGTCCGACACTGTCTCCCTCCAGCAGCTCGGGAGCGCGGCCAGTCATTAGGTCCGAAGCTGCCGTGAGTGCGCAGTGTTTACTGGATTGCATAAAAGCCATAAAACGCTCTTACCCGACGTCCCGCTCGAGTGAATGGCCGACCGGGACCGCGGCACCGCCTGGGCTCTCTAGCTGGTCCTGATCACTGGCGCGGCACGCTGACTCCGAAGTGCCGTACACTATCCGAGGTTCTCCTGCGCTCGTAGCTCAACGGACAGGCATCTGACTACGGATTAGAAGAATGCGGCTGTAGCTCAGCGGATAGAGCACTTGGCTACGGACCAAGGGGTCGGGGGTTCGAGTCCCTCCAGCCGCGCTGTTATCGCAGGTCAGAAGGCGTGCCGAGGGCAGGCACCCAGCAGGGACAGGGGACGGTGCCAGCCTCCAACTGGCACCGTCTCTTTGCTTTGCGGGGCACGAATATGTCAACTTGTGCAGACCGAGGTGCAGACCAGTCTGCATGGGCACGCCAGCGTTGTGCATCAGGCACAACGCCGGGGGCCGGCCGTCGTGCAGCCTGATCCTCGGCACGCCGGCCGCCTTCGCCGTGGTGATGAACAAGTCGCTGATGCGCTCCGGATTCAGCGCCTCGCCTAGCTCGTCGCACTGACGCACAATATGACGCCCGAACGCACCATTCGCGGGCATTGCAAGCGCGTGTCGGCTCGTCCAGACTGACCGGGTGGACCAGGTCCGGCTGATCGTCGTCCGCGGCAACTCTGGCTCCGGCAAGACCAGCGTCGCGCTCGCGCTCCGGCAGGCGTACGGCCGCGGTGTCGCCTGGGTCAGCCAGGACACCATCCGGCGGACGATCCTGCGCGACTTCGATCACCCCGGCGGGCGCAACATCGGGCTGATCGACCTAGTCCGGTACTCACTGGCACGCGGGTACCACGTCGTATTGGACGGGATCATGGACGCGCGACGGTACGAGCCCATGCTTGCCGGACTCAGGCGTGATCACGTCGGTCCGTCGTTCTTCTACTACCTGGATGCCAGCCTCGAGGAGACGCTGCGGCGCCATGACACCCGGATCCAGCGGACAGAGTTCGGCGCGGAGGACATGCGGCGCTGGTACCGGCCTCGTGACTTGCTGACGACGATCCCCGAACGAGTTATCGCCGAAAGCAGCACCCTCGCCGGGACCGTCTCCGTCATCCTGGCTGATTCCCAGTTGCTGACGTCCGCCATCCTTCGGGCCGAGGCCGCCGCTGATCGCGACCTGGCGTCGTGGCTCGAGCTCGTGCAGGAAGTCGAGCCCCTCTTTGGCCCGATGCCAGACTTTGCTGCGCACGCCAGGCGAGCAGTTGACCGGGGATCGGCGCTGGTCGTTCGAGACCGGGACGACATGGTCCTTGGGGCAGCGCTGCTCAGCCATAGCCCGGCCAGTCGCAAGATCCACTGGCTGGCCGTGCGAGCTGGTGCGCGGCGCCGCGGCGTTGCTCGCGTCCTCCTCGCTGCGATCACGGCGCGATGGCCGCCGCCGGATGATATCGAAGTGGTCACGTTCGGTCCTCAGGTCGGCTACGGGGAGCCAGCCCGTGCCCTCTACGAGTCGGCCGGCTTCAGGCCGGCTGAGATCCTGCCGGCCGGACCCGAAGGCGGTAGCCGGCAGCGGTTTGTGCTGCCGCAGTCCCAGGCCAGCGCCGACCCCGGCCGGTAGCCCGCTGCGCCCGACCGCGCGCCAGGCAAGCGCATCGTGGCGCCTCAGTGTCCGGGCGGTTACCGCGTGCGCAGGTCGTTGGCCTCTTCTCACCGCAAAACAGACCGTTGATTTCGTGGCGACGGTGGGGATACCGTCTAGTCGGCATGTAGTTAACCCACGCGCAACATTGGGTCACAGCAAGGAGGGCCGTATGACAGCTACCACCGCGGAACCAGTCTCCGGACAACGGGGATTGCTCTCCGGGCTGATACATCGGCAGCTGGACAGTTATCCGGACACCGGTCGCAGGGTCATGTACCTGACCATCACCGTACTGGCTACGATCACTCTCTATTACGAGCTGTACGTCGGTGGCTCGGTGTCGACGCTGATCCTGAGCAACCTGGGCATGTCGTTCAAGTTCTACGTGGCCACTGTCGCAGTCGGCAACCTGATCGGCGCGTTCGGCTCGCTGTTCGCCGGCCTCACCGACAGATACGGCCGCGCGAACCTGGTGGTGTTCGGGCTGTTGTTCTCGGGCATCTTCGTGACGTTCATCTTGCCGGCCGCCACCAACAAGTGGTCCTTCACGATCGAGAGCTTTGTCGTCGGTGCGGTTGAGGGCGTCTGTCTGGTCGCTACCCCAGCGCTGATCCGCGACTTCTCCCCGCAGGTCGGCCGTGCCACCGCCATGGGCTGGTGGACAAGCGGTCCGGTGCTCGGCAGCCTGATCGTCGCGATCGTCGGCTCCATCACGATCCCGAACGTCATCACCAACCCGCGGTTCTGGACGCACGAGTTCTACATCGGCGGCACCGTCGGCCTGGTCGTGTTCCTGATCGCCCTGTTCGGGCTGCGGGAATTGTCGCCCGGGTTGCGCGACCAGCTGATGGTCACCATGCGAGACCGGGCGCTGATCGAGGCCCGGGCCAAGGGTCTCGACGTCGAGGCTCTGGTGAAGAACCACTGGCGCCAGCTGCTCAAGACCGACATCATCATCTCGGCCCTCGCGGTGTCGATCATGCTGCTGATCTACTACGCGCTCGTCGGCTTCCTGGTCATCTTCGCGACCACGATTCTCGGGTTCACGCTGAAGCAGGCCAACAACCTCGGTTACTGGTGCTGGGCCTTTAACGCCGGCGCGGTGATCCTGGTGGGCATGTTCTCGGACCGGCTCCGGGTGCGGAAGCCGTTCATGGTGGTTGGCGGCCTCGGTGCTGCGGTCATGCTGGTGCTCTTCTTGCTGCAGTCGAAGACCGGAGCGCACCCGAGCTTCTCCACCATCGCGGCGATCCTGGCGATCATGCTGTTCTTCCTGGGAGTCGCTTACACGCCGTGGATGGCGAGCTTCACTGAGACGGTTGAGGACCGCAACCCCGCGGCCGTCGCCACCGGGCTCGCAATCTGGGGCTGGATCATCCGGGTCGTCGTCTTCGCTTCGTCCCTGGGCCTGCTCGTCGTGATCAACTCGGTCACCCCGCTGGTCAATTACGGCGGTACCGTCGCGGGGTACGCGGCCCAGTATCCGTCGCTGGTGTGGGCCGGGTCGCACGGGAAGGTTGTCGCCGAGGCCACGCAGTACTCGGCGCCGCTCACCTTCGCGGCAACGCATCCGACCATCGTCGGGCTCGCACAGAAGGACGCCACCCAGATCGCCAACGCTCAGAAGTTCGCTCCTGAGCTGGCCGTGATCGAGAAGAACCCGGCGCTGTTCGCCCAGGCAGCCAAGTACCCGGCGAACAAGGTTCCGCCGGCGCTGGCAGCCCAGCTTGTCACCGCAGCCGGCGGCGGCAGCCAGGGTCTGGCCCTCCTCGGCCAGATCAGCGCGAACCAGGCCGCGATCACCGGCGTGATCGCCGTCGCACCCGAGCTGACACAGCTGCAGCCCTACGCGGCTCAGCTGACAGCGCTGTCGAAGGTCCCGGCCTCCGTCATCGCTGACGTGTCCGCGCCTGGTGTCTCGGCCGAGCTCGCTGCGCTGCAGAAGGTCCCGGCCTCGGTGGATGCCTACATGAAGGCGCACGCGTCGGACGTCACGGCGGCCGCTGCCAAGTCCCCAGGGCAGTGGCGGACCTGGTACTGGATCTGCTTCGGCGGCATCGTCTTCTTCCTGCTGTCGATCCCGCTGCTGCGTGGTCGCTGGCGCCCGCGTGACGCCAAGCGGGACGAGGAGGAGCACGAGGCGATGGTGCAGGCCGAGCTGGCGAAGTTGAGTACCAGCAACGCCTGATCCACGCTGCCAGACAGGTAGTTAGGAAGGAGCCGGCGGGCCGCGCAAGCGGCCCGCCGGTTCTTTCTTGCGCCGGTAACCGCGGATCAGTACACGTGATGCATGAGCTCGCGCACGGCCTGCAGGGTCGTTTCGGCGATCGCGGCTGCCTTGTCGTGGCCGGCCGCCAGCACGCTGCGCAAGTAGCCCGGCTCGGCCGCAAGCGCGGCCCGGCGAGCGCGGATAGAGGCGAACTTGTCGTTGATGGCGTCGGCAGCGCAGGCCTTGAGAGCCGCGGCGCCACGGGCGCCGAGCTCGGCCGCGACGGTCTCCGGTGAGCTACCCCGGCACAGCGCGGTCAGCAACAGCAAGTTGGCGACCTCAGGCCGGCGCTCCGGGTCGTAGCTGATGAAGCGCTCGGAGTCCGTTCTCGCGGCGGCCAGCAGCCGCACCGTCTCGTCAGCTGTCGCCCGTATTGGCACCGAGTTGCTGCGGCTCTTGCTCATCTTCTGGCCATCGGTGCCAAGCAGCAGCGGGGCATCGCTGAGCAGGCCAGCCGGGGCCGAGAAGTAAGGCGCGCCCTGGCAGTACCGGTCGTTGAACCGGCGGGCGATCGTACGGGTCAGCTCCAGGTGCGGAAGCTGGTCGCGGCCGACGGGGACCAGGTTGGCGTGGCAGAACAAGATGTCGGCTGCCTGATGCACGGGATAGGTGAACATCAGACCAGTGACCGTGCCTGAGCCGGTCGCCGCGATCTCGTCCTTGACCGTTGGATTACGCCGAATCTCGGCGACGCTGACCAGGCTCAGGAACGGCAACAGCAACTGGTTCAGCGCTTCGACCTGGCTGTGGGCGAAGATAGTCGCCCGGCTGGGATCAATGCCGACCGCGAGATAGTCAGCCATCAGCCCCATGACGATTCCGGGCAGCTCAGCACAGGCGGTTCGGTCGGTCATGGCCTGGTAGTCAGCAATGAGTACCAGTAGCTCGACTCCGGCATCTTGCAGCCGCACCCGGTTGGCAAGCGATCCGAAGTAGTGGCCGACGTGCAGCGCACCAGTCGGACGGTCACCGCTCAGAATGCGGAACGTGCCCGGATCCCGGCTGATCGCGGCTTCGAGCTCGTCGCTTCGGCGCTGGCTCGCTAGCTGCGAAGGCGTGGCGGTAATGGCTGGCATGGCAAAACCTCCTGCTGAGGAAGGCCCGCCGGGACTACCGCGCCGAACTCATGCGAAACGGCGCGCCCAGCGGGCACGCCGTCGGAAATGCAAGGACAGGCGGCCGCTAGAGCGGCCACCACCAGCCAGTGCTGCGCTGTCGTTGCATAGCGGCACTATAGCTGAGGTCGCAGCGAGGTTACTAGCGAAGGCGGCGTGACCAGCGATCAAGCGCGCACGAGATCGCCAGGCCCCAGGTGACAGCCCGGCAGGATCAGTTCCTCGGGGGCCGGCCGGGCGCCAGTGAGGATCCACGTGCAGAGCCCGGCAAGCTGGTAGCTGATAAGGGGCGGTACCGCATCGCCGATGTGGCGGTACATGTTCGCCAGCGAGCCGGCAAAGGTGTAATCCCGCGGGAAACCCTGGAGCAACGCCATCTCCCGCACCGTGCAGAGCCGGTCCTGCTCCGGATGGGCGTAGCGGCCATTGCCGACGTGTCCGCACTCTCGCTTGATAGTGACTGCGGGCTGGTCCCAGCACAGCCGGCCGTAGATGTCCGGGTGACTGCCGAGATCGCCCCGCGCAGCTCTCCGGGCCATGGCTGGCGTCAGCAGTTCGGCCTTGTCCGGGTGATCGAGCAGGTCGGCCCAGCCGCCGCCGTCGGGGGGGACGGCTGCGAGGCGGCGTTCATTCAGGCCGCCCCGGAAGGCCGGCGAGACGTGCAGCGGGTCCGCCGGGTGGCGCTGGCCCGCCCTGACCGGCGGCAGGTCCCAGATCGCGCGCCGGACATGGGTAGCCTTGGCCTCGACGCGCCACCCGCGCCACAGATCAGCCAGGCTCCGCACCGGCAACGGCTGGCGGACGGCCACGACAAGCGCCCGCTCGCGGCGCTGCGCGAGGCCGAACTCGGTCAGAAAATGCGTGACCGCAGTTGCCCGGTAGCCGAGGCTGGCCAGCTGGTCCAGCGCGGCTCGCAGGTGGCCGCTGAACCTGCCGGTGACGATCTCGCGCGCGTTCTCGATGATCACGATGTCGGGTCGCAGCAGCGCTGCATACTCGCCCACGCGCCGGACCAAGGTGTTGCGCTGGTCATCGCGCAAGTGGTTGCCAGGCATCGTGCGCGAGAATCCTGTGCACGGCGGGCAAGCGACCAGGACCGCCGGGCTGTCCGCGCCTATATTCATCGCCCGGCAGACGTCGGCGGGCGCCGTGCTGGCGAGGTCAAGCTCGACTGGGGTCAGCCCGATGTTGGCGGCATAGGTGGCGTTGCAGCCGAGCGAGCCGGCCGCCGCGCTCGGCTTGCCGAGTTGCGCGTCGGCGGCGCCGACGAGGTCGAAGCCGGCGCGCCTGCTGAAGCCGCAGCTCATGCCGCCGGCACCGGAGAACAGATCGACTACCGCCCACGGCTGCGACAACTGCTTACCTCCCGCAGTGAACACTAGGAGGTTTCTTCAGCCGGTGCCCGGCACCAGGCCGGCCGGACGTTACTGTACGGACCTGTTACTGGGCCGACTTGCGGTCGTCGAGCAGCAGGCTCAGCAGCCAGCTGACGACGCCGACGATGATGGCACCCCAGAAAGCCGGCCAGAACCCGGTGATGTGGAACGGCAGCGAGAGCTTGCCGGCTACCCAGCTGCACAACCACAGCAGAAATGCATTGACCACCAGCCCGATCAGGCCGAGCGTGAGCACATAGAACAGGCAGCCGATGGTCTTCACGATGGGCTTGATCACCGCGTTCACGACGCCGAAGATCAGGGCGACCGCGATGAGCGTGCCTATCTTCTTCAGGTCGCTGCCGCCGCGCAGCTCGATTCCGGTCACTGCCAGATGGGCCACGCCGAGGGCTGCAGCCACGATCAGGATGCGCAGCAAGAGTTTCATGGCGTCATCCTGCCATGCGGGGTAAACGGGCATAATCCGACTCAGAAGGCTTCTTCAGTCCGTTACTCCGCCTGAGCCTTCCGCCGAATAGGTTACATATTCGGATTTGTGCAATCTACCTGCGGAGAATCTGTGGCGGTAGTAGACAGCGCCGCCCGGCGCTGCCACCATCACAGCGGGGGAACGGATGCCGCGGCACAATGAGCGCGGCTCGCTCGGGGGAGCGGGGATGGGTTTCGCGTGGATGGCGGAGGGCAGCCGCCACGGTGTCGGCAGGCTTGACTTCGACACTGAGCTCGATGACGGCTGGGACAGGCGGTTCGGCGATGGCCTCAGCGAGCGGCGGAGCAGCCCTGAGCCACCGGCACGGCGATCGCCTGGACCGGGCCGGCACGCGCAGCCCAGGGTCCACCGCACCCTGCTCGGCGGGCTCGGCGTCGCCGGCATCTCCTTGCGGCCGCGACCGCGCAGCGACCAGGCGCGGCGGCCGAGTATCGGGCGCGGGACGGGCGGTGCGCACGCTGCCGGCCGCGCGCCGGGATCGGCACTCTCGGAGTGACCCCGGGGCCGCTGGCCCACCGGCTGCGAGCGCTACCAGCGGAAGTGAACAAAGATACGGCCGAAGTTCTTGGAGTCCTTCTCGACCCGGTGGTACAGGGCCTTGATCTCTTTCTGCTGAAGGAACCGCAGCACATGCTTCTTGAGCTGCCCGGAGCCCTTCCCCGGGATGATCTCGACGAGCGGGGCCCTGGTTCGGATCGCCTCGTCGATGATGCCGCGCAGGGCCCGGTCGATGTCCTGGCCGCGGTTGTAGATGTCGTGTAGGTCGAGCGTGAGTTTCATGGCTATCTCCGGGTCGTCGCTCCACGCTACGTGGTGCACGGACACCGGGCGAGCCGCGCCTAGGGCAGCGGGACGATGATGCTGCTGACGATGTAGACAGTGGCGTTCGCGGTCTGGATGTTGCCGCAGGTGATCTCCACGCTGTTGACCTCATAGATTCTGTGCGACTTGGCGGGGATGATGACTGTGCCGCGCAGCGTGGTCAGATGCCTATGGGAGGCCAGCTGGGCTGGCGTGTGTCGGCCACTCACGACGTGATACTCCAGCACCTTCGTCAGGTCGGACCTGGTCGCCGTCAGCGTCGCGACGTTCCCCTTGCCGAGCGCAATAAATGCCGCGTTGTCCGGTGCGAACACCGTGATGGCCTTGGCCGAGTTCAGCATGCTGGTCAGTCCTGCTGCCTTGACTGCGCGGCTGAAGTCGTGCAGCAGTGGCGTGCGTGCGGCCGCGGTCGCGAACGGTACCGAGGCCATCGCGGTCAGGCTGCCCGGCCCAGTAGCCGGGACCTTGGCGCAGCCGGCGCCGAAGGCGCCATGCCTTCTTGCAGCGGCTCGGGCTTCGGCGCTCCTTGTGGCGAGAGCGCGTCGGGCTTCGCCGTGATTCGGCCCCGAGGCCGGCGGTGTGCCACTCGACCCGCAAGCTGCGGCGGCAAGCCCGAAACAGGCGACAAGGGCCGATGCGACGACGCGATGCCTCATGGCAATGGTTCTCCGCTGTGCACACGAGAAGTATTCACATCAGCACCGTGGGTAATCACACCGGCCTGCGATGTGACGGCAGATGAGGCCAGGCGGCCTGACCGGCGCCGCTGCCGAATCCGCCCGATCGTAACGCAGTGTAAGCAGATGTGTTCTGTTCGTAGCCCTGGGTACGAATCGGATAACGCCTAGCTGCGGCCCGTTCGGAAGCCGTCGCAAACGCCGTCATGGCGGGCGTGGATCGGGGGACCAGATGAGCAGCATGCCTGAGCGGGACGCGCCTGGCCAGTGGAGCGGCGGCACCCAGCAGAGTCCTCTTCCCGGCGACCGGGCCGGCGCGCCGTCGCAGGGCACCATGCCTGGTCAGGAGCAGTTCGGCAGCACGCCTGGTGGCCCGGGACAGCCCCAGGGCGGCTACGGTCCGCCGCCAGGCGGTACTCCCGGTCAGTGGGGTGGTCAGCCTGGCTCGACGACCCCAGTCAATCGTGACGAGACGCGGGTAGTCGGTCGCCGGGTCGTCCAGTACGTGATCGACTACATACTTGTCGGCATCATTCCGGGCCTCGCCTACTGGCTCCTCGACCGGGGCAGCCTGCACTGGGTCGGCTGGTTCGTGGCGACGATCATCGCGATTGTGGTCTACCTGTATTGGTGGGTAATCAGGCCGCATAGCCACAACGGCCAGACCTTCGGGATGCAGCTTCTTGGGGTGCGGGTCATCAGCAAGGGCGGCGGGCCCGCTAGCACTACTCAGCTCTTCGTTCGGGCCATCTTGCTCATCATCGACACCCTGTTCTTCGGACTCGTGGGCCTGATCACCATGATGGCCTCGCGGTACCACCAGCGAGTTGGTGACCACGTGGCCAGGACGCTCGTAATCGCGGCCCGGTACGACGCCCCATCGCAGTTCGCTGGCACCAGCGCGCATCAGATGGGCGCGGACAACATGCGCGGCCCAGCCCGGTAGCGCCGGATACCGTCTGGGCCGGCGTGGGTGACGGCGATCGACTGGGCGACCAGCAGGTCGAGGTGGTACATGGTCTCGCCGATGGCGAGCATCTGGTTCATCACGTCAAACTCGGCCAGCTTGCGCTGCCGCGATGTCCAGGGGATGGCAAGCGCGACCTCGTACCCGGTGAGCTCGGTCCCCGACAGCACGTCGGCCATCGCCTGCAGCCGGCTGGCGTGGTGCTCGGCCAGTTCGTCGACCCGCGCGTGGGTGCTCGGCGAGACCGGTCCGTGCGCGGGCAGCAGGCGCATATCCGGCAGCGCGCGGACCACGCCCAGCGACTGCAGATAATCGCGCAGCGGCATCTCCGACGGCGCTTCCTCGAAGCCGATGGACGGCGTGATGTGCGGCAGCACGTGATCGCCGGCGAACAGCAGGCCGGCCGCGGCGTCAGCGAACACCACGTGGCCGCGAGTATGCCCGGGCGTATTGATGGCGGTCAGCGTCCGGGTGCCGAGGTCGAACTCCTGCCCGGACGCGATCCACTCGTCCGGTGCCTCGTACCCGAAGGCGGCCGCGAACGAGCTGCCGGGCGGCAGCCTCCGGTTGCCGTGGTCCGCATCGCTGCTGACCTGCGGGGCCGCCGCATCGAGGCCAGCCACGTCCTTGATCGTAATGGTCGCTAGCTGGTCGGCCACGGCGGCGGCGCCGGCGGACTCCAGCATCGTCAGCTGCGCCCCGAGCGGCCGGTACTGCGAGCTCAGCAGCCTGTCGATCGAGTGCTTCTCCTCAGCGCCGAGGGAGACGGGCGTGCCCAGCAGGTGCCGGATAGCGATCGCCTGGGTGTAGTGGTCGCGATGCAGGTGGGTGACCAGGAACTGGCGCACATCCGGCAGGCCGGCCCCGATCGCCGCGAGGGAGCGCTCGAGTTGATCGAGCGCGTTCGCCAGGGCCCAGCCCGAGTCGATCAGCACCAGGCCGTGGCTGGCCTCGATGGCGTACACGTTGACCGCGCGGAGGCCGTCTGACGGCAGCGGAAGGGGAATCCGGTGCACGCCCGGCGCGACCGGATGCGCGCCTTCCTCGATCCACGCGTGCCGGTCTGCCACGGTCTCCCTCTCAAAGCTGGCCATTCTCAGTCAGGCCCGGGCCGTCCAGATGCCGGTGCCGTCGATGTCGGATTCGCTCGCGAGGCCGCGGGCCTGGAGGTGGCGGAGGTGAGAGAGCACCTCACCGACGGCCGCCTGCCGCTGGAACGACGCGAGCTGCGCCCAGGGCCGTGACCAGGTAATCCCGGTCGCGGCGTCCCAGGATGTGAGGCCGGCTTCGCCAGCGGCAGCGAGGAGGGCGGCAGTCTCGGCCAGCCGCTCGCCGTGATGCTCAGCCAGGAAGTCCAGGCGCGAATCGAGGTCCGTGAACCGGTACTCATGCGCAGGCAGCACCTCACGAGGCTGGATGCCGCGCAGCTTTGCCAGCGAGCCGAGGTACTCCTCGAGCGGGTTACCGGTCAGGTCGTAGGAGGAGACGTTGGGGGTAATGCGCGGCAACACGTGGTCGCCGGTCAGCAGCAGGTCGTGGGTTTCGTCGTGGAAGCACAGGTGACCAGGTGTGTGACCGGGCGTCCAGATCGCTCGCAGCCGCAGGCCGGGCAGATCGACGAGATCGCCATGGTCGATCATGCGGTCGCCACGCACCATCGGCTCTACCTGGCTGGCGCTCTGCCTGCTGGCGATCAGCTCCGCCAGGTGGCTTGCGGGAGCGCCGCACCACCGCAGGTAGGACGCCATGCCGTCGCGCATCAGCCCGCGATCGCGCTGCATCTGCAGGAAGGCGTCCTCGGCAGGGTGCATGCCAACCCAGGCGCCCGAGGCGTCGCGCACCTTGCCGGACTGGCCGTGATGATCGGGATGCACGTGCGTGATGACGACCGCGGTGACGGCGGTCAGCGGGATCTCGCACTCACCCAGTCCGCTGGTCAGCGCCTGCCAGCTATCCGGGTGATTCCAGCCGGGATCGATCATAACGAATCCGGCGTCATGCTCGATCAGGTAGCTGAGCACGTAGCGAAGCGGGTTGCCGATGATCGGCACAGGGACTGACCAGACGCCGCCGGTGACCTTCTCGACGGGCGGGAACTCGGACCGCTGCCACGCATCACGCTGCCGTGTGCCGGTTACCTGCATACTTGCGAAGTCCCTTCGCGCCAGCCCGTCGATCCGCGGGTGCCGAGCCAGAGTGCCCAGCCCGCCATCCCCTGGCATCGACGAGAAAGTGGCGGATAACGCGCGCTCCGGTTGACATGGGATCTGGCGCCATGCTTCGCTCGGAGCCAGGCTAAGAAGTATAACTGATTTCAGTTTTTGGGCCTGGTCTGCTTCCGGGCTTCCGGGCTTCCAGGCTAGACAGACGACAGGCAGACAGGCAGACAGCCGGAGAGGTACGCCGATGAACGACGACTTCCGCGCCAGGGCAAGGGCGTGGCTGGCAGCCAATGCGCCGCGCCGCGGATCGGGCGAGGACGACGGTGAGTCCGGCCAGACCACGATCGCCGACCAGAAGGCATTCCAGGCCAAGCTGTACGACGCGGGCTTCGCCGGGATCACCTGGCCGAAGGCGTATGGCGGACAGGGCCTGACCGGCGCCGAGCAGATCATCTGGAGCCAGGAGTCGCGCGACTACGACCTGCCCAGCGGCGCATTCTTCATCGGCATCAGCATGCCGGGTAACACCCTGGTCGAGGTCGGCACCGAGGAGCAGAAGAAGCGCTACCTGCCGCCGATGCTCCGCGGCGAGGAGATCTGGTGCCAGCTGTTCTCCGAGCCTGGCGCCGGGTCGGACGTCGCGAGCCTGCAGACCAGCGCGATCCGCGACGGTGACGAGTGGGTCCTGAACGGCCAGAAGGTGTGGACCTCGGGTGCCCAGTTCAGTGACTACGGCGCGATCCTCGCGAGGACCGACGTGTCCAAGCCGAAGCACAACGGCATCAGCATGTTCGTCGTGGACATGCACGCCCCCGGCGTGACAGTACGGCCGCTGAAGGTGGCGACCGGGCACTCGCCATTCAACGAGGTGTTCTTCGATAACGTCCGCGTCCCGGCCAATGCCCTCATCGGCGAGGAGAACAAGGGGTGGGACGCCGCCGTGGTCATGCTGCGGCACGAGCGCATCGCGATCGGCACGATGGGCTCCTCGCGCACTAGCCCGCTGGCCTTCGATTCGCTGCGGGACCTGGCCGCCGGCCTCGGCCGTACCAGCGACCAGGGCGTCCGCCGCGACCTGGCCGAGCTGTATGCCCGGAGCAAGGCCGTGCAGCTGTTCGCCTTGCTGCTCCGCGAGGAGTCGCAGGCCGGACGGCTGCCGGGTGCGCGCGGTTCGGTAGCGAAACTGGCCGGCTCGGAGCTTGGCAGGTTCGCCGGCGACGTCGCGGCTGACGTGCTCGGCGACCAGCTGGCCGCTTTCGACGAAGACGCCATGGCGGCCGTGACGATCTCGATCATCGCCGCGCCAGGCAGTGCGATCGCCGGCGGCACCAGCGAGATCCAGCGCAACATCATCGGCGAGCGCGTGCTCGGGCTGGCCAAGGACCCGGGTGTCGACCGCGCTACCCCGTTCAACCAGCTGCGCGTCGGCACGCAGCGCCAGAGCTGAGCAGCGGAAAGGGCAGCGAGGAAACCCCGATGGCACTGATACTCACTGACGAAGAGCAGGCACTGGCGGATTCGGTGCGCAAGTTCGTCGCCGACCGCAGCCCGCTGACGTCGCTGCGGCATCTGATCAGTTCCGGCGAGCCGTACGACGCGGACGTGTGGAAGCAGATGACGGCCCAGCTCGGCCTGGCCGGCCTGACGATCCCCGAGGAGTATGGCGGCGTCGGCGCTGGCGTATCCGCGCTGTCGGTGGCGCTGACTGAGCTGGGCGCGGGCCTCGTGGCCTCGCCGCTGCTCGCGTCGTTGCTCGCCGCCGAGGTGCTGCTGCGCCTCGACGACGCCGCGGCGAAGACCGAGCTGCTGCCGAGGATCGCGGGCGGCGAGGTCATCGCGACGGTGGCCGTGGCGAGCAGCGCGGGCGGCCACGTCACCGCGACCGGCGGCAACGGCGGCGACGTCGCCACGCTCTCAGGCACCATCTCCCCGGTCCTGAATGGCGCCGAAGCGAGCGTGCTGCTCGTCCCGGCTGACAGCGACAAGGGGACGGTCATCTACTTGGTCGACGGCGCGGCTGACGGGCTCACCCGGACCCGCCTGACCTCGGTTGACCATAGCCGCTCGCTGGCGCGCGTCCAGCTCAGCGGCACGCCAGCCAGGGCACTGGCCGGCGACGCGGCCGCGGCCCTGGCGGCCGCCAGTGATCTCGCCAACCTCGCCCTGGCCTCGGAGTCGGCCGGAGCGATGAAGGCGTGTCTGGACATGACCAGCGCGTATGCCCGGATCCGGGTGGCGTTCGGGCAGCCCATCGGTGCCTTCCAGGCGGTCAAGCACCGCCTCGCCGATATGGAGAAGTCCTGGGAGCTGGGCCATGCGGCCTTGCGCGACGCGGCCAGGGCGGGCGACGCGGAGCCAGGCCGGTTCTCTGTCGCCGCCTCAGTCGCCAGGGTGCTGCTGGCCAGCGCATATGCAGACGCTGCCGTGGATACGGTCCAGCTGCATGGCGGCATCGGCTTCACCTGGGAACACGACGCGCACCTGTACTACAAGAACGGGCTGTCGAACAAGGTCCTCCTCGGCGGCCCCGGCGACCAGCTGGACCGGCTCGCGGACTCGCTCGGCATCTGAGTCCGCGGCCAGGCGCTACATCACAATCGCCAGGGCGGTCTGATCGCGCCTAAAAGCAGAACGGATTCCAGAAAGCAGGTCACTAGGGGTGCCACAGGCAGGGCCGGCCATTCCGTCGACGGCGGCGCAGCACGGCCGGCATGACCGGATCCTCGCCGCCGCGACGGTCATGCTGGCCGCCGGTGGCGAGGACGCCCTGCAGATGAAGGACCTGTCGCAGCGGGCCGGCGTCTCGGTCGCGACGCTGTACCGCTATTTCCCGGCTAAGGATCACGTGCTGCTTGGCATCCTGCTGAGCCGGTACTCCTCGGCTCTGGCCCGAGTCACCGCAGAGTTCCCGCCAGGCGCGACGGCGCGCGACCGGGTCACCAGTCACCTGCTTCGCGAGTTCCGCGCCGAGCAGCGGGAGCCGCGGCTGACTGCCGCGCTGAGCCGGGTCATCAGCGAGACAAGGCGCAGCTACAGCGAGATCATCGAGCAGGTCGAGCACCTGCACCTGCAGATGCTGGAGCACGTGGCAGGCGGCGGCGCACCGATCAGCGCCCAGCAGCGGCAGCTGCTGCCAGTAGTGCAGGCAATATTCGGCGCCGCGACCCGGCGCTGGCTGGCCGGAGTCGCCTCGCCAGCCCAGGCCAGGTTCGAGATCCGGGTCGGCTGTAGGCTGCTCGATCTGCCGGACGCAGCGGTCGCCGAGGAGTCGCTGCTGGCCGGCCCGGCAGCCTAGCGACGACCTGGGGACAACATGATGTCGATCGACGCGGACGCCCTGGAAGCCATCGCGACGCGGTACGGCGCGCGCGGAGGCCAGCCTGGACTGGCGTACGGGGTGATAGCGAACGGTGAGCTCGTGCACTCCGGCGGGCGAGGCGAGCGCTGGCTCGGCGGGCCGCCACCGGACGCCGGCACGGTGTTCCGGATCGCGTCGATGACCAAGAGTTTCACCGCCACGCTCGTGCTGATGCTGCGTGACCGGGGCGCACTGCGCCTAGATGATCACGCGGCCGGCTACGTACCGGTGCTCGGCGGTGTTGAGATGCCGTCTGCCGACAGCCCGCCGATCACGATTCGGCACCTGCTGACGATGACGGCGGGATTCCCCACCGACGATCCCTGGGGTGATCGCCAGCAGGGCCTGGACCCGATGGCGTTTGCCCAGTTGCTTGCCGACGGCGTGGTGCGGTGCGCCTGGGCACCGGGGACCAGGTTCGAGTACTCCAATCTCGGCTATGCCGTCCTCGGCAAGGTCATCGAGTCCGTCACCGGGCTGGAATACGCCCATGCGATCCGGACCGAGGTGCTCGGGCCACTGATGCTGACGCAGACCGGCTACGAGGCGTCGAACTTCGATCCCGCGCATCTGGCCCGCGGGTACCACCGTGACGGCGCTGACTGGCGGGAACTCACGCCCGATCCGCACGGTGCGTTCGCGCCTATGGGCGGGATCTTCAGCTGCGTGGCTGACCTGGCCGGCTGGGTTGCCGGGTTCGCCGGTGCCTGGCCGCCTCGAAGCAGGCCGGCCGCGGACGCCGATCACCCGCTCAGCCGGGCCACCCGCCGGGAGATGCAGCTCGGCCAGGTGGCGATCACGGATCCGGGTGCGGGCCCGCTGGCACAGTTCAGCGGCCCGGCCTCGATCAGCTACGGCTTCGGCCTGTTCGCCGAGGACGATCCCGCCTTCGGCACGATCGTCCAGCACAGCGGCGGCTATCCCGGCTACGGCAGTCAGATGCGCTGGCATCCAGCGACCGGGCTCGGCACGGTGGTGCTTGCCAACGGCACGTACGCGCACGCGGGCGCGCTCGCGGCGGAGTTGCTGTCGGCGCTCCTGACGGCAGAAGACCAGCAGGACAGGGAACGGGGTCGTGCCCCCATTCGCGGCCCGCTCCCTGGCGGCCAGCCGTGGCCGGAGACGCTGGCGGCCCGTGACACAGTCGACAACCTGCTGCTCGACTGGAGCGACGACGTCGCCGTGCGTATCTTTACCCCCAACGTCGAGCTGGACCGGCCAATCGCGCAGCGCCAGGCGGATGTCGCGATGCTGCGGGAGCGGATCGGCGCGTTCGCCGCCGACCCCGGCCGTCCCGCCGAATACGACTCTCCTGCGCACTGCCGCTGGTGGCTGACCGGCCCGGGCGGCACGGTGACGGTGCAGATCAAGGTGCCGCCCCTGCGGCACTTGCTCGTGCAGCAGCTGGCCATCGCGGTGCCGCCCGCTAGCGGCTCAGCCCTGCATGCGGCACTCGACCAGCTCGTCGCAGCGGTCAACGCGGCGGAAGTCAACACGGGCGCGCCGGCCTGGCCCGCGAGCCTGACCAGTGCGGACGGGTTCGACGCTAGCCGCGCTGAGCGGCAGCTCCGCATCGCGGCCGCCTGGGCCGGTCAGTGCGCGCTCGACTGTTACCTGGCCGGGAACGGCAGCACGAGCGCGACCGTGCGACTGGCCGGCCCGACCGGGAAGGTCGTGCTCGCGGTGGAGATCAGCGAGTCGGGCCAGCTTCAGCGGGCGGAGGTCACGCTCGCCGGCTGAGGCCGGTCCGGTGCCTGGCGATGGGCGCGACGATGCGAAGGGCCCGCTGCGGTCAGCTCATTGGCTCGAGGATGACAACCGGAATCTGCCGCGTCGTCATTTCCTCGTACTCCTGGAACCCCGGGTACTTCGTCTTGTGCGCGGTCCAGATCGGCTCGCGCTCGGCATCGCCTGCGACGCGGGCGCGCAGCTCGAGGGTCTGCATCCCGATCTCGGCCTGCACGTCCGGGTTCGCGACCAGGTTGTGATACCAGGCGGGGTTGGTAGGCGCTCCCGCCTTGGATGCGAACACCGCGTACCCGCCGTCGACCGGCCGGTACATCATCGGGTGTACTCGCTGCTGGCCGGTCTTCGCACCCGTCGTATGCAGTAGCAGGATCGGCGCGCCGTCGAACGGGCCGCCGACCTTGCCTCCGTTGGCGCGGAACTCTTCGATGATCTTGTCATTCCAGTCCGACATGGTGACTCCGCTGACGCTAGTAGCTGAGCTGGTGTTACGCGCTGCGGCTTGCCTGGCCGCGAACGTCGAGGTGATCGAGCAGGTCCTGGGTCGCGGCGGCGACCGCCGCGACGGCGTCCTCGAACGCGCGGGCGTTGTGGCTGGCCGGCGCTCGGAACCCGCTGATCTTCCGGACGTACTGAAGCGCGGCGGCCCGCACGTCGGCGTCGGTGACTTGCTCGGTGTATGGCTCTCGGAGTGTCTTGATGCTGCGGCACATGACTCCGACGTTACGCCACGACCGGTCGGGCTGCGGCGACGGCGTATTACTCTGCCAAACATGACTGCTGCGAACGAATTTGAGCTGCACAAGGATCTCGGCGCAATCCGCCTGTACCGGCGCGGCCCGGCCGCAAAGCTCGAGCTCAACAGACCCGAGCGGCTGAACGCGTGGAACGAGGCGCTCGGCCTTGCGCTGCGCGACACCGTGCTGGAACTCGCCGCGGATGACTCGGTGCGGGCCGTGCTGATCACCGGGGCAGGCCGGGCGTTCTCCAGCGGAGTGGACCTGCGGGAGGCACGCGGGCCGGACAGCGGTCGGCCGGACACCTATACCCTCCTCACCGAGCGGTACCACCCGATCATCATGGGCATCCGGTCGATGCCCAAGCCCGTCGTGGCGGCGGTCAACGGTGTCGCGGCCGGCATCGGGCTGTCGCTTGCCTTGGGCTGCGACCTGGTCGTCAGCGCCGAGTCGGCCTACTTCGTGCTGGCCTTCGTCAACATCGGCCTTGTGCCCGATGGCGGCTCGTCTGTCCTGGTACCGAGCCGGATCGGGTTTGCCCGGGCAGCAGAGCTGGCAATGCTCGGCTCGCGCCTGTCCAGCGAGCAGGCGCTGGACTGGGGACTCATTAACCGGGTGTGGCCCGATGCGGACCTGATGCCACAGGCGGAGGATCTTATCTCGCAACTGGCCAACGGGCCGACCGGCTCATATGCCGGGACGAAGAGACAGCTGAACGCCTGGCTCTACCGCGGGATCGAGGATCAGCTGGAGCTCGAGGCGCAGATCCAGCAGGAACGGACGCAGTCGGCCGACGTCGCGGAGGGCATCGCCGCGTTCGCAGCCAAGCGGGCGCCCGTCTTCACCGGCGACTGAGCCGGCTTTCGACCGCTCAGCTTGCGCGTGGATGCCGAGTTACTGGGGCTATAACCCCAGTAACTCGGCATCCCCGACTCACTGCCTCGACCGCGCCAGCTTGCGCATCATCTCGATCCTGGCCCTGATCTGATCCGCCGTCGCCTGCGGCAGCGGCGGGCCGCCGCAGCTGCGCCTCAGATCCGCGTGGATGGCCCCGTGCGCCTGGCCGGTGCGGTGATGCCAGGCGGCGACGAGGCCGTTCAGCTCCTTGCGCAGCGCGGCGAGCGTCTCGCGGGCTGTCGGCTCGGATGACCGGCCTGCCGTCGGCGGGTCCGCCGCGGCCCGGCTCGGAAGCCGAGCGACTTTGCGGTCGCGCAGCAGCATCGCGACCTGGTCCGGCTCGAGCAGCCCGGGCAGGCCGAGAAAGTCCTCTTCCTCGGCCGTCACGCCGAACTCGTTGCCGTCGTACAGGACGCGGTCGAAGTGAGCGGACGCCGCCAGCGCCTGGAACGGGCCCTGCTCGTCCTCGTCGGCCCCAGTACGCTGCCGCAGGGCTTCGGCAAGCGCTCGCTCGTCCTCCGTCGCGTCGTCCGGGCGGCTGAGCACGTGATCACGCTCGGCCTCGAGTTCGGCGGCGTACCCGAGCAGGGATGGGATCGACGGCAGGAACACCGAGGCGGTCTCACCGCGACGCCGGGCGCGGGCAAACCGGCCGACGGCCTGGGCGAAAAACAGCACGGTCCCCACGCTCGTCGCGTACACGCCGACGGCAAGCCGCGGGATGTCGACGCCCTC
>DATHQE010000252.1:0-1569 GCA_035483035.1 Streptosporangiaceae bacterium
CAGCCGTGCCGCAGCTCTGGAACGTCGAGGCCGTCGACGCGGCTGGCCAGCCGATCGCGATCTGGCGCGGCGTGCGACTCCACGACTCCGGTCCGCTGCCGCGCAACGCAGCCTGGCCACCAACGCTGCTATCGGTGTTCCTGGAGCGGAGCGCCGCGGACCTGGGTCTCGATGAGAGCCTGCGCGTCCAAGTCAGCTGCGGCCAGCCTGAACCCGTCCTGCCGACCGCCAGCGCTGTTCCCCAGCAGTCCGCGCCCAGTGATGCGCGGCCCCGCGCGGGCAGGCACGCTGGGCCTGAGCGGCGAGCGTTGCATACGGCGAGCGCGGCTGGCACGGGCCCGCTGGCGGGCTTCGCCCTGACGCTGCGGGCTCCCGTTCCGGTTGCCTGCGGCTGGGCCGCCGTCGAGCCCGGTCTCCGGCAGCACGAGCCAACCGCGGGGCTGGCGTCGGCGTACGCGCAGCTGCGCGCTGAACTGGCCGACTCGCCTGCGGTCCTCGCCGCCAGGCTCGAGGCCGTCGGCGCCTGCCTGACGATGGCCGACATCGCGACCAGCGACCGCAGCTCCCAGCAACTGGCCGTCAGCCGGACGACAGGGGACGGGTGGGCCGTGTTCACCATCGGCCGGGCGCGGATTGCTAGCACGGTCGTGGAGGTCAGCGGCGTGTCAGCGCCGGTCGCAATCGCGATCCTCACCAGGCAGTATGCGCATGCTCGAAGCACGACGAGCCGGATGGCAGCGCCAGTGAGCACGTCGTAGCACCCTCTGCGGCGCCGCCCGGACCTCGGCATCCGGACGGCGCCGCCGTGTCAATTGGGCACCGCCGCGTCAATTGGGTGGCGCCGCGTCTACCGGGCGGCAGGCTTCCGCCATGCACTGCGGCCTGGGCATTTCCGCCGACGGCCGACCGCACGGTGCCTCCCGACGTCAGCCGGGGACGTGGCGGAGACTTACGCCGGTCTGTCACACTAAGGCTAGAACGGGTTCTAGTCGAAGGCGGCGCCATGAGCACACCGGTCAGCTCAGTCGAGGGCATCGATCTGTCCCTGATGGAATTCTGGGAGCAGCCGCTCGATGCTCGCCACGTCGACTTCGCCAAGCTGCGGGCCCTCGGCAAGCCGGCCTACTTCGCTGTGCCAGAAGGACCGCTCAGCGCGCCCGGCGACGGATACTACGCCTTCGTCTCGCACGCTGACGTGTCCGCGGCGAGCCGCCAGCCCGAGCTGTTTTCCTCCGCCCGCGGCGCGACCAGCATCGAGGACCTGCCCGCGGAATTTAACGAATACTTCGGCTCCATGATCAGCATGGACGATCCCCGCCATGCCCGGTTGCGCCGGATCGTGTCCCGTGCGTTCACGCCGAAGATGATCAAGAAGTTCGAGGAGGACGTCCAGCGGACGGCAGCTGGCATTGTCGACGAATTGCTGGTCACCGGGCCGTGCGACTTCGTCCAGCACGTCTCCGCGCGGCTGCCCTTGAAGATCATTTGCGAGATGATGGGCATCGGTGACGAGCACTACGACATGGTGCTGCGCAACACCAACATCATTCTGTCCGGCGCGGACCCGGA
>DATHQE010000253.1:0-20195 GCA_035483035.1 Streptosporangiaceae bacterium
CTCGATGAGCATGCTGCGCGGACAGGGCCTGTTGGCCCGGAGCAGCAGGACGGCTAATGCTGACTGAAGCAGTGGCTGGCAAATCACCACCGGGCCCGCCCCGGTACCGGCATCGGCGTAAAGCGGACCGAGGATCCGGAATTCCATCAGCTGCCTGCTTCCGATGGGAATGGCGCAATAGAAGTCTCTCGTGCCGATATCTAATGGTTGCGACGCGAGTTCGTCAACCGCGCCTGACGCCGCCGGTTACGCCTGGGCAACGGGGCGGTAATAGCCGCATCGTTATGGTCAACAGCGCAAGTCCTGTCATGTTCTGACCTTTCACCCGGACGCTTGGGTCTCAGCGCTCATTCGGAGCATCGATATGATCTTCTGCCCTCCCTCGCACGTACGTCTCTGGCTAGCCCGGCCGTGGCTAGCCCGGCCGGTGATCGCCAGCCGGGCTGCCACATGACAGCCGCCGGACGGCAGCTCGCGAGCGCGCCGGATCTGGCGACCCCGAGCCCGGTGCGCGCGCCCATACTCCGCGTGCTGCCGGGGACGCCGCAAGCGGTAAGAGTGGCGCGCCAGATCGCGCGCCAGCTCCTCGGCGATGAGCACCCGGCGACGGAGACCGCCGTGCTCCTGCTGAGCGAGCTGGTCACCAACTCGGTGATGCACAGCAAGTCTGGTGCGCCCGGCGGCACCGTGACCGTCGCGTTGTGCTCAGGACCAGCCGGCATCCTCATTCAGGTCCGTGATGATGGCGGGCCGTCGGAGCCGCGTGTGTCGGCCATCTCCGCCGATGGGGCCGAGCATGGTTACGGACTGCTGCTCGTCGACGCGCTGGCTGAGCGCTGGGGGACGATCTCCAGTCCGGACGGCCGGGTGACGTGGTGCCGCGTTGCCGGGAGCGGCGGGCCCTGAAGTGGCCGTCGCGCGTGGACGCGGAGGCCTTCCGGCGCGACGTGAAAACAGCCCCGTGGCATGCCGAAACAAAGGTTTAACAATGCAGGCGGCCTCAGGGCGCCTTGTGCGGCCGGCGTAACGGTCGCGAAACTTGCTGGAAATCATCGCGTGGGACACATGGAACCGTACCTGACCGAACCGAAGAGGTCGGCTGGGACCGTGCTGGTCATCGACGCCTGGCTACCCGGCAGCCCTTCGCTTCAGCCCTGGAGGCCGAGAGTGAACCCCTACGCAAGCTTTCTGAGCTCAGGCGATAACGCCTGGCAGATGACGGCTGCAACGCTTGTCGGATTGATGAGCATCCCTGCGCTCGCAGTCTTGTATGGCGGGATCGTGCAGCGCAAATGGGCGGTCAACACCATGATGATGGTGTTCACCGCCTTCGGCCTCACCCTGATCGTCTGGGTGCTGTGGGCCTTCAAGATGGGCTTCGGCCAGCCGTGGATACATACCTTCATCGGCAAGCCGGGGACTGTAGTCGGCGCGGGGGGAGAGCAGAACCAGGCAGATATCCCGTTGCTTAACGGACTCATGCCGAAGTTCAGGTTCCCGCAAGGCTCGCTGGTGTACTTCCAGTTTGTCTTTGCCGCGATTACGCCGATCCTGTTTAGCGGCAGCGTGGTCGGCCGGATCAAGTTCAAGGTCTGGCTGATCTTCGTGCCGCTGTGGATCACGTTCGCCTACACAGTGAACGCCTTCCTGCTTTGGGGCGGCGGCTACTGGGCCGGTAAGGGCGCGCTGGACTTCAGTGGCGGCTACGTCATCCACCTGGCGGCTGGCGTGTCCGGCTTCGTCGCAGCGGCCATGGTCGGGCCGCGGCTCGCCCGTGACCGAGAGAAGGCAGTCCCGAACAACCTGCTCTTCATCGCGGTCGGCGCCGGCATCCTGTGGCTCGGCTGGAACGGCTTCAACGGCGGTGACCCGTACTTCGCTGGCGCAGATGCCACTGCGGCCGTGGTCAACACCAACCTGGCCACTGCCGTGGCCATGATGACCTGGGTCATCATGGACATGAGCTTCGGCAAGAGCAAGAAGCCGACGTTCATCGGCGCCGTCAACGGCATGATCTGCGGACTGGTCGGCATCACCCCTGCGGCAGGCTACGTCAACGGCGTCGGCGCGATCGTCATCGGCGCGGTGGTCTCTGGCCTGGTGTGGATGCTCTTCGGCTACCTGCCGCGCAAAGTCTGGCCGTTCAACAAGGTGGATGACGCGCTGGGCGTGGTCTATACGCACGGTTTCGCCGGACTGTTCGGCGGCCTGCTCGTCGGGCTGCTGGCCGATCCCAAGCTGATCGTCTACCTGGGCCTGGGCAAGAACCCCGACGTCACCACGTCCGGTTTGTTCTACGGCCACCCGAAACAGCTTCTCATCCAGGCAGAGGCCGCCCTAACGGTCATCATCTGGGACGCCCTAGTTACTTACGTCATCCTGCGCGTGATCAAGTTCTTCACGCCGCTGCGCATGACGGATGCCGAACTGCTGGCTGGCGACGCCATGGTGCACGGCGAGGTGGCCTACCCGGAGGAGGAGCCCGACGTCGCGCCGGAGCTGGTCGGTGACGGGACACCCGACGGCGAGTTGGAGCGCAAGCAGATGGTGAGTGACTGAGACAGGGCCGCACAAGGCGTAGGCCGGCCCACTCCGCCAGCAGCCGCGAAGCAGACGCTTCGCGGCTGCTGGCCGGGGCGAGGTCAGTGGCCGCGGAATGCCTCCTCGAGCCACCAGGCGCCGCGGTCCGCGGTCACCTTGGCGTCGATCACGATGGGGCGTGTCGGCTCAGACGCCAGCCACTCACGAACCGGCCCGAGGTCGGCAGGCGCACGCACCGTCACCGCCGTGCAGCCGTAGCCCCGCGCGATGGCTGCGATATCGGTCGGCGGGAACCGCACCGTATCGAGCGGGTACCCGTCGGGCCCGAAGTGGTGGACCTCCGCGCCATACGCCTCGTCGTCGTACACGACGATGACCATCGGCAGGGCCAGCCGCACGGCGGTCTCCAGCTCGCTGATACCCATCAGCGCGCCGCCGTCGCCAAGGGCCGCGACTGTCAGCCGGTCTGGCCTGGCGATCGCCGACCCAATCGCGGAGGCGAGCCCGAGCCCGATCGACTGGTAGCCCTGGGTGAAGCAGAAGCCGTCCTGGTCAGGCACTGACAGGAACATGCTCGGGTAACCCATGAAATTGCCGGAGTCCACGGCGACGATCCGCTCGGCCGGCAGCAGGTCGTCCAGCGCGATAGTCAGGGAACGGGGATCGATTCGGTCTCCGTCGCTCGTATCGTCGAACGGGACGTCGCGCCAGCGAACCCCGGCCCCCAGCTGGTCCAGCACGGCAGCCGAGCGGTATCCGGTCTCCGGCGGCTCCGGCTCGAGCAGCGCGGCGACGGCGTCCGCGGTCAGCGCCACGTCGCCGACGACCCCGAGCTGCACTCGCCGATGCCTGCCGATGGCCTTGTCGTCGCAGTCCACTTGGATCACCCTGGCCTGCGGTCCGATCAGGCTGCCGTGGCGGGTCGTCCACATATTCAGGGAGCAGCCCCACGCCACAATCAGGTCGGCGCCGCCGATCAGCTCCGCCGCGAGCGGTACGGCGAAGCCGCCACTGACATCCAGGTCCCATGGACTGCCGCGGAACAGGCCCTTGGCCGCGGCCGACGTGGCCAGTAGCGCGCCGCAGGCGTCCGCGAGTTGCTCCAGGGCTGCCCTGGCGGACGCGCTGCGGGCGCCGCGGCCCGCGATGAATATCGGCCTGGCCGCCGCTGCCAGCGCGCTGGCCAGCTCGGCCGCCTGCCGGTCCGATGGCGGGCGGGCGGCCACGCCGTCGAGCACCGGCGCGCCCGGCCAGGTGCACTCACCCGCCTGCACGTCGAGCGGGAGAGCAAGCACCACCGTGCGCCGGTCGTCGCGGGCCAGCCGGTACGCGCGCACGGCGTCATCGATGGCGAACACGGGCGACATCAGCCTGGCCGGAGTCGCCCCCGTCGCCGCGGTGATGGCGGCGACGTCAATCCGGAAGTTCGACGTGACGGCCTTCGCGCTGACGTCGGCGGCGAGGACGAGCATCGGAGTCCGGCTCTTGGCCGCTTCGGTGATCCCGGTCAGCGCGTTGGTGATGCCCGGACCCTGATGCAAGCTCACTAGCCCGGGCCGGCCGGTGAGCCTCGCCCACGCGTCAGCCATGCTCGCCGCGCCGCACTCATGCCGGGCGGCCACGAACCGGGCACCATGCGCGATGAGGGCATTAGTGACGTGGAAGTTGCCGCTGCCGACGACGCCGAATACCGTGTCGGCGCCAAGGCCCGTGAGCGTCTTGGCGATGGCGTCGGTGACGAGCATCAGGAGCGCTCGACCAGGGCCAGCACCCGGGCCGGGCTGCCCGACCCGCCGACGATCGGCAGCGGTCCGGCAAGCACGACTGCTCCGGTCGGTGGCAGCGCCGCGAGATTCTGCAGCTGCGTGAGCCCGTACTTGCCCGCGCCGAGAAGCGCGGAGTGGCAAGGGAATGGGGGGTCGAAGGAGTGCGCCGTTCCCGCATCGGTGCCGACCGTCTCCACCCCGATGCCGATGATCGGAGCCTCGTCGGCTAGCCACCGCGCGCACTCGATGGAGACGCCCGGTGTGTGCGGTCCGGTCTCGTTGGCGTTGAGGAACGCCTGCTGGCTATCTGATCGGGCGTCCCAGCCGGTCCGGTACAGCAGCCAGCCGCCGGCCGGCAGCGGCCCGTGCTGCGACTCCCACTGCCTGATGTGATCTGGCTCCAGCAGGAAGTCAGGGTCTGCCGCGGCCTCCTTGCTGAAGTCCAGCACGACGGCTGGCGCGATCAGGCTGCGCACCGGCACCTCGGAGATGTCCTGGCCGTCGCGGCCGGTGATCCAGTGCACTGGCGCATCGAAGTGGGTCCCGGTGTGCTCGCCCGTGCTGATGTCGTTCCAGTACCAGGCGGGACCTCGCTCGTCGTATCGGCTGACCTCGCGCAGCGCGAACGGGACGGTGTTGGCGAAGGGCGGCGGCAGCTGGATCACCGGGGTCGTGGACTCCAGCCTGGCAGTCAGATCGATGACCTCGATCGCTGTGGACCGGATGGCGGCGACGAGCTGGTCGAGCACTCCCATGATCATCTCCAGGGCGGCAGGCGGGCATTCCGGGCAAGGACCAGCCTGCCGCAGGCGGGAGCACCTCGCAGTCAGGCCACGAGAATCGTCCCGCAGAATAGGGGCATGACGAAGCCCGTGGCTAAGGCAGAGATCCTGGTGACCGATGATGGCGTACCGATCGAAGCGGTTCACCTCCCCGGCGACCGCGGTCTGGGTTTCGTCGTGGCACACGGCTTCACCCTCAACTGGCAGGTGCCGCACCTCTGGCGCGTCGCCAACCGGTTCAACCGGCATGGCGGGGTGGTGGCCTTCGACTTCCGTGGCCATGGCCGCTCCGGCGGGGCCACGACGCTCGGCGACAAGGAGATCAACGACGTCGACGTGGCCGTGCGGCACATGCGCAATCTCGGCTATGAGCAGGTCGTCGCCGTCGGCTTCTCGATGGGTGCCTCGATCGTGCTACGCCACGCTGGCCTGATCGGCGGGGTCGACGCGGCCGTGTCCGTGAGCGGGCCTGGCCGGTGGTATTACCGCGGCACGCCGTCGATGCGGCGGGTGCACTGGGCGGTAGAGCACCGGATCGGACGGATGCTGGCCAAGCGGTTGATGAACACGCGAATCAGTCAGGGCCGGTGGGACCCGGTCCCGCTGCCGCCCGCCGAGGCGGCCGCCCTGATCGCGCCGACGCCGGTGCTCATCGTGCACGGTGACCGGGACGAGTACTTCCCCGCCGACCACGCCGAGCAGCTGTTCGAGGCGGCCAGCCAGCCCAAGGAGCTCTGGATCGTGCCGGGCCTCGGGCACGCAGAATCGGCAATCAGCGCCGCGCTCATCGACCGCATAGCCAGGTGGGCGCAGGCGGCGACGACGGTCGCGGCCAGTCCTAATGCCGTCGCCTAGCCGTTGGCGAAGCCCCAGTTCAGCAGCCGCGCTGCGGCGGTGAAGCGCATGTTGGCGTTGGTGTCTGTGCTGTCCAGCACGACGCCCATCAGGTCGGTGCCGCCGCGCCTGGCATCGAAGAGCAGGCAGTAGCCCGCCGCCGTGGTGAAGCCAGTCTTGATGCCGATTGCTCCGGGGTAGCTGGCGAGGAGGAGATCGGTGTTCGTCCAGTAGTAGCGATGGTTCTGGCTGGTGGCGCGGACTAGGTAGCTGCGCTGGCCGACCATCGCCACGAAGTTCGGTCGCTTCATCGCGGCCTCGGCCATGATGAGCAGATCGCGCGGGCTGGAGTAGGTGGCGGTCGGCGTGGGCCAGGGGAGACCGTCGAAGTTGGCGAAGTTGGTCTGCGTCATGCCGAGGCTGCGGGCTTTGGCGTTCATCGACCGCACGAACGCGGGCCGGCCAGGGCCGTAGGAGGTCGCCAGCAGGTAGGCGGCATCGGCGCCTGACGGCAACAGCATGCCCTCGAGCAACTGCCGGGCAGTGAGGACGTCGCCGACATGCAGCCCGGCGCTGCCAGCGAAGTTCGCCGCGGCGTACTGAACGGCCGCCTCGGTGACCCTGATCTTCCGGTCCAGGCCGCCATCGGCGAGCACCACAAGGGCCGTCATGACCTTCGTCAGGCTCGCGATGGGGAGCCTGGCGTTGAGGTTCCTGGCCCACAGCCGCTGGCCGGACGTCGCGTTGATCAGATCGGCGGCGGCGGCCACCACTCCGGTTGGCGGGGCGGGGACGAGGGGAGACGCCTGAGCCGAGGGAAGCGCACTGAGCTGGACGGCAGCCAGAACGCACACGGCGGCTGATAATGCGGCAGTCAGGTGGGCGCGGCGCATGACGCTCCAGTCGACTAGAGGGGCGTACGACAGCGTAGACCGGTATGACGGCCTAAATCACTGCCAATCGCCTTATGGCAGCGCCGAACTGGTGCCCCATCGCATCGGATGCCGTTGCTGGCGCGCTGCTACCAGCCGGTGGGCAGCGGCAGGCCTTCGGCGTAGCCGGCGGCACCCTGGATTCCGACGACAGCTCGCTCGTGCAGGGCGTCGAGGTTGTCAGCGCCTGCGTAGGTGCAAGCGCTGCGCAGGCCGGCCGTGATGGCGTCGAGCAGGTCCTCGACGCCGGGCCGCTGCTGATCCAGGTACATGCGCGAGGACGAGATGCCTTCCTCGAACAGTTCCTTCCTGGCCCGCTCGAACGGCGAGTCCGCCGCCGCCCGGAGCCGGACTGCGCGGGCCGATGCCATGCCGAAGCTCTCCTTGTATTGCCGGCCGTCCGCGTCCCGGAAGATGTCCCCTGGCGACTCGCTGGTGCCGGCGAACCAGGATCCGATCATCACGCTCGACGCACCGGCGGCCAGCGCGAGCGCGACGTCGCGCGGGTACCGGACGCCGCCGTCGGCCCAGACGCGCCGGCCGAGCCGGCGAGCCTCGGCAGCACACTCGAGCACCGCGCTGAACTGCGGGCGGCCGACGGCCGTCATCATCCGCGTCGTGCACATGGCGCCCGGCCCGACCCCGACCTTGATGATGTCGGCGCCGGCCGCGACCAGGTCAGCGACACCGGCCGCGGTGACCACGTTCCCGGCGATGACCGGTACGGACGGGCTGAGCTCCCGGACGGCCCGCAGCGCCTGGATCATTTTTTCCTGATGACCGTGCGCGGTGTCGACCACGAGCAGGTCCGCGCCCGCATCCAGCAGCAGCTTGGCCTTGCCGGCCACGTCTCCGTTGATGCCGAGCGCCGTGGCGATCCGCAGCCGGCCACGGCTATCCACGGCCGGCTCGTACAGCGTGGCGCGCAGCGCGCCGGTGCGGGTCAGGATGCCGACGCATCTCCCGGCGGTGTCCACCACCGGCGCGACGCGGTGACGGCCGTCGTGCAGCAGCCCGAAGGCGCGCTCCGGATCGGTGCCGGCGGGCAGCGTCAGGACCTCGGCCGACATCACCTGGCCTAGCTGCGTGAACCGGTCGACGCCGGTGCAGTCCGCCTCGGTGACCACGCCCAGCGGCTTGCCGTCGTTGTCGACCACGATGATGGCGCCGTGTGCGCGCTTGGGCAGCAGGCTGAGCGCGTGGCCAGTGGTCGCGGTCGGTCCCAGGGTGAGCGGCGTGTCATGGACGAGATCGCGCGACTTAACCCAGGAAATCACTTCAGCGACGACATCAACGGGAATGTCCTGTGGCAGCACGGTGATGCCGCCTCGCCTTGCGACAGTCTCGGCCATCCGGCGCCCGGCGACTGCCGTCATGTTCGCCACGACGACCGGGATTGTCGCGCCGCTGCCGTCCCTGGTAGTCAGGTCCACATCGAGCCTGGAGCCGATGCTGGACCGGTTGGGCACCAGGAAGACGTCGCTGTAGGTCAGATCGTGGGCTGGCTCGCTGAGGAATCGCACGTACTCAATTGTCGCGCACTGGCCGTGGTGGGGCGGCCACGGACCAGCCATGGCCAGGGATCAGGAGCCGAGCACCTGGCGCAGGTAGGCGTTGCCGAACCGGCGGTCGGGGTCAAGCTGGTCTCGCAGCGCGACGAACTGTGACATCCGCGGGTAGGCGCCGCTGAGGTAGTCGGCGTCGCGCGTATGCATCTTCCCCCAGTGCGGCCTGCCGCCGACTGAGGTCATGATGGCCTCAACGTCGTTGAAGTACTGCTGATGCGGCGCGGAGTGGAAGACGTGGATGGCGATGTAGGCGCTGTCGCGGCCGTACGCCGTGGACAGCCAGACGTCGTCAGCCGGCGTGACCCGCACCTCGATCGGGAAGCTGATGCGCCAGTCCCGCCGGCGGAACAGCGAGCGCACCTCGGCGAGCACGTCGGACAGCGCGGCGCGGGGGATCGCGTACTCCTCCTCCTTGAACCGGACGCGCCTCGGGCTGGTGAACACCCGGTAGGCCGCGTCGATGTAGGTACGCGAGCCAAGCGCCCTGGCTGCTACCGAGTTGATGGTCGGGATCGCGGCCGGGATCTGGCGGCCGAGCTGGTTGGTCAGCCCAAACACCGAATTGGACAGGAACTCGTCGTCCAGCAGGTACCGCCAGCGCGGCAGCGGCCGCGCTGGCCCGTCACTGCGATTGTTGCGCTTGGTCAGGCAGCCTTCGCTATGCGGGAACCAGTAGAACTCGAAATGCTCGTTGTCGGCCGCGAGCTCGTCGAGGTGGCTGAGTACCTGGGTCCAGGTCATCGGCTCTTCCCGTGCTTCCAGCAAGAAGGCCGGCACCACGCGGAACGTCACCGCGGTCACGATGCCAAGAGCGCCGAGGCCCACGCGCGCCGCGTCGAGCAGCCCAGCGGGAGCACCGTCCGGACCGGTCAGGCCGCCGTCGGGTGCATCGGCCGAGCAGGTCACGATGCGGCCATCGGCGAGCACCAGCTCGAGCCCCGCCACCTGAGCGGCCATGCCGCCGATGTCACGGCCGGTGCCGTGCGTGCCGGTCTGGGTGGCGCCGGCCACCGTCTGCACCTGGATGTCGCCCATGTTGGCCAGGGACAGGCCGCGGGCCAGCAACTCGGCGTTGAGCACGTGCAGCGGGCAGCCTGCCTCGACGGTGACCGTGCCTGCGGCGGCGTCCACGGACCTGATGGTGGCGAGACGATCCGGGCGCAGCAGCACGCCGTCGGTGACGGCCGTGGGCGTGAACGAGTGCCCGCTCCCCGTCATTCGGATCGTCTGGCCGTCCTCGGCTGCGCGCGTAACCTCGGCGGCCACCTCGGCAGCCGACCCGGGCGAAGCGACGCGCCGGGGAGTGGCGGTGACGTTGCCCGCCCAGTTCCGCCAGTCCGGCCTCGCAGATCCGCTATGACGCTTCATCGACCAATTCTGCCGCTTCGGTATCAGACGTCTCACCCAACCTCCCCAGCCCCACGAGGCATATGGTGACAGTGATCACGCCGCAGCCGGCAGCGAATCCGTAACCCCACCGTGGCCCTGCGTCATCGATGATCCGCCCGCAGACCGCCGAGCCCATCGCGACGCCGACCGAAATCGCTGAGGACAGCCAGGTCATCGCCTCGGTCCGGCGCGCGGCGAAGGCCTGGCGCTCGATAAGGCTGTAGCCCGCGATCAGGGTGGGAGAGATCGTGAGCCCGGCCACCAGCATTCCCGCATCGAGCGTGATGAGCCTGGGCTGAGCCCAGAAGGTCGCGACGCCAGCCACGGTCAGGATCAGCGTGAGCGCGAACCGGCGCTGGACTGGCATCCGCCACGATCGTGACCCGTACCACAGACCGCCGATGGCGCTGCCGAGTGCATAGGTGCCGAGAACGAAGCCGGCCAGCGGCTTGTGCCCCTGCCGCTGGGCGAAATCGACGGTGCTGAGGTCGATCGAGGCGAACATCGCGCCCAGGCACAGGTAGAGCGGCGCCATCGTCAGCAGGCCCGGGGCGGGCAGCCGGCTGAGCAATGTGACCCGTGCGGCGCGCTCGCCAGGCCGGCGCACCGGCCGAGGAGTCGGCGGACGGGTCGGCGGCTCGGTCTGGCGCTGCGCCGCGAACAGGAGCGTCCCGGCCACCGACAGCACGACGCACAGCGCAACCCCAGCTGGCGGCAGCTCGGTGGCGAGCACGGTCACCAGCGCCGGGCCGACCACGAAGATCATCTCATCGACAACGGACTCGAGCGCGAACGCGGAGTGCAGCGCGGGCGAGCCGTCAAGCAACGCGCTCCATCGCGCCCGGACCATCGACCCGAGCGAGGGCATCGAGGACCCGGCGGCGCAGCCGGAGATCATCAGGACCCAGGTCGGCAGGCGCAGCTCCGCGCAGGTGACGAACACGACGCTGCTGACGGCGAAGACAGCCACCAGCGGGCGAAGCACGCGGTGCTGACCGAACCTGTCGGTGAGCCTGGCGACCTGCGGCGCCGCGACGGCGTAGCCGATCGATCCAGCTGCGGACACCAGTCCGGCAAGGCCGTACCGGCCGGTGCTCGCGGCGACGAGCAGCACGGTGCCAAGCCCGAACATGGCCATCGGCGCCCGGCCGATCATGCCGGTGACGCAGAACCGGGCGGCGCCAGGGATCCGCAGCAGGGCTAGATAGCTGATGCCTGGTCGCTGGCTGCCACCGCCTGCTGGCTCGGGCGGCTCATCGCAGGCAGCCTCGAGCCCGGCGGGAACTTCGGTCATCGGGCAGGGAACCTCCGCCTTGACCGTATCGCGCTGAGCCGACTGACCACCGCTGACATAACGGCCAGGAGACATCCGCAGGTAGGGCTGACGTTCCAGCTGGGTAGGACCAGCCCTGCTGAGTCCTGGCCAGGCGATTCAGCTGCCGGTGCCGAGTGTTGTTAACGGCATGTTCGCGAACATGCCTTCTGTTCCCGACGGATCGGGAAGTTAGGGTAGTTAGGTCATGGGACGGTTCCTCCGGCGGGCGCACGGGCGAGCTGCGGCTGACGGCCAGCCTGCAGGCGGCAGCTTCGGCGCAGCCGACGTTTCCGGCGCCGGGCGCCACGGTGGCCGCCTGACTCTGTGCGTCGCCGCTGTATCCACAGTGGCTGTGCTCGCATTCGCGCTGTACGCGGGTCATGCCGCGGACGCGGCCGGAAAGGGCATGAAGACCGCGGACAACGGCGCGACGGCGGCCGATCCGGGCATTCTCGCCCCGGCTCGGCCAGCTGCGAGCCCGTCAGCTGGCGCCAGTCAGGCGGCCCTCTCCGGCCAGGCCGGGTCGGGGCAGGCAGGGTCCGGCCAGGCCGGGCGTGCCGCGGCGGGAATCAGCGCCTTCCGCCAGATCATCCTGCCTGACCTGCTCATCGTCGCCCCGAAGGGCCTGACAGCGGGCCAGATCACCAGCCTGCGCGCGATCAGCGGCGTGCGGAACATGATTACCTTTGACGGCGCCGAGATCACCGCCGGCGGTCGGCCGGTGAGCGTGATCGGCGTCAATCCGGACACTTTCCGGTCCTGGGTGCCGCTGCAGACAGCGTCGAACCAGGCGTTCTGGACGGCGCTGGCTGGCGGTGAGTTCGTGGCCGGGTCCGCCACTGCCAAGGCCCTCGCGCTGCAGCCGGGCGGCGACTACCAGCTTGCCGGGGAGTCCGCAAAGGTCGTCAGGTACGGCATGGCGGCCAGCCTCGGCCTGTCTGGCGTCGACCTGCTCGTCAACCAGGCGACCTCCGCTCGCCTCGGCCTGGTCCGCCAGGTAGCCGGCCTCATCAGCGCACCGGGTGTGAGCATGGCGACTCTGACCAGCGAGGTTTCCAAGGTGCTGGGGCCAAGCGGCCGGATCGAGGAGCTCCGCAACCAGCTGCCAGTGACGACAGTTCCGTCCGGAACGACGCCGACCACCTACATCCAGCTCTTCCAGGCCGCGGCGGCTGACTACTGCCCCGGCCTGTCCTGGACAGTACTGGCCGCCATCGGGCAGATCGAAAGCGCGGACGGGACCAACATGGGTCCGTCCAGCGCGGGAGCGCTCGGGCCGATGCAGTTCCTGCCGTCCACGTGGGCGAGCTGGGGCATCGACGGCTTCGGCCAGACTGGCACGCCCGACGTGATGAATCCGTACGACGCCGTGGCGTCTGCCGCCCGGCTGCTGTGCGCAGACGGCGCCGCAGCCGGCGGCCAGTCCCTGTCCAATGCGATCTTCGATTACAACCACGCCACCTGGTATGTCAACGAGGTACTCGGGCTCGCGGCCGAGTACGCGGCGGACTACCCCGCCTCATAAGATCGGCCGGCTGGCGCGGCACCGGTTCAGGCTTGGTTGGATAGACGCATGGCCCCCTACGACGCGTTCCTGCTGGTCTCCTTCGGTGGTCCCGAGCAGCGGTCCGACGTGATCCCGTTCCTGCAGAACGTGACGGCTGGGCGCAACGTCCCGGCCGAGCGGCTGGCCGGCGTAGCTGAGCACTACTACCGGTTCGGCGGGGTCAGCCCGATCAACCAGCAATGCCGCGAGCTGATCGCGGCGGTGGCGAAGGACTTCGCCGCCACCGGCGTGCACCTGCCCGTCTACTGGGGCAACCGCAACTGGGAGCCGTACTTGCCCGACACCCTGGCCACCATGGCGGCCGATGGCGTCACTCATGCGCTGGCGTTCGTGACCTCGGGTTACAGCTCGTTCTCCAGCTGCAGGCAGTACCTCGCCGACATCGAGGCCGCCCGGCGGCACGTCGGCGCCGGAGCGCCGCAGGTGGACAAGATCAGGCAGTACTTCAATCATCCGGGCTACATCGGCTCGTTTGCCGCGGGGGCGGCCGAGGCGCTCAGGTCGCTGCCTGGCGGCCCGGACAGCGAGTTCGACCTGATCTTCACGGCGCACAGCGTCCCGCTCAGCATGGCCGAAGCCAGTGGCCCGGCGGGCGGCGCTTATCAGGCCCAGCTGGCGGAGACGGCCAGGCTGGTCGCGGCGGAGATCGGCTATCAGCGCCCGTGGCTGCTGGCGTACTCCAGCCGCAGTGGCCCGCCGTCGGTGCCGTGGCTCGAGCCTGACATCAACGACCTGCTGGCGCAGCGAGCGGCCGCCGGGTCCACGGCGGCCGTGGTCGTGCCCATCGGCTTCGTCAGCGACCACATGGAAGTCAAGTTCGACCTGGATGTCGAGGCAGCGGAGACCGCACAGCGACTCGGGCTGGCGTTTGCGAGGGCGTCCACTCCGGGCACGGATCCCCGGTTCGTGTCGATGATCACCGACCTCGTCTGCGAGCGGCTCGACGGGACGGCCCCGCTGGCGCTCGGCCCGCTCGGCCCCGGCCCTGACGCGTGCCCGGCTGGCTGCTGCGGGGCACTTCCGGGCAGGCCGCCGGCCCGATGAGCGAGCCCCGATGAGCACGCACGGTCCGGTCAGCTTGCCATCGCCGGCCCCGCGTGAGCTGGCCGACCTCGCCAGGTCAGTCGCGCGCGAGGCAGCAGACCTGCTGCTCGCGCGGCATGCTCAGGTGGCTGTGGTGCAGGTCAAGTCCAGCCCGACCGACGTGGTGACCCAGCTGGACCGGGCTGCCGAGCAGCTCATCCGAGACCGGCTCCTGGCCGCCAGGCCGGGGGACGCAATCCTCGGCGAGGAAGGCGGCGAGACCGGCAACGGCAGCGTTCGGTGGATCGTCGACCCGCTCGACGGCACGGTCAATTATCTCTACGGGCTGCCGGACTGGGCGGTGAGCATCGCGGCGGAGTTCGACGGCGAGGTCGTGGCCGGCGCCGTGTGCGTGCCGCTGCAGCGCAGCATGTTCACCGCCACTCTCGGCGGCGGGGCGTGGCTGGAGTCCGAGTGGCAAGCAGGCCCGCAGCGGCTCTCCTGCACCTCCGGCATCGCGCTGGCCAGCGCACTCGTCGCGACCGGCTTCAGCTACGCGGCGGCGCAGCGAGCCGTCCAGGGCCAGGTCGCGGCGGCCTTGCTGCCTCAGGTGCGAGATATCCGGCGGGGTGGCTCGGCTGCGACGGACCTGTGCTCGGTTGCGGCCGGGCGCGTCGACGCTTACTACGAGCAGGGCGTGCATGAATGGGACATCGCAGCGGGCGGGCTGATCGCGCGCGAGGCCGGGGCCGTTACCGGCGGCCTCGCCGGCCTGCCAGCCGGGGAGGCCATGACCATTGCCGCTGATCCGGAGCTGTTCCGCGCGCTGCACGACGTGCTGGCAGCGGTGGATGCTGGCCGGACGCCGGCCTAGGCGCCGTCCGTTGCTGGTCCGTCAGCTTTGCTGGCGCGCGAGCGTGCCCGACGCGATCGGGCCGTTGCTGTGGAAGCTGAACCAGATCTTGTCCGCGCTGGTGACCGTGATCGTTGCCGAGCCATTCTCACAGTCAGACTTACCCTGGCTGATGGCCTGGCTCACGACCAGCTTGCCGCTGCTGGCCTGGGTGAGAGTCAGCGCGCCCGAGCAGCTGAAGTTCGAGCCGGCGTAGCTGATCGTTCCGGCGGACGTCCCGGTGGCGAACGTGACCGTGACGTTGTAGGTGTCGGTCGGCGGCTGCGTGACGACGCCGGACCAGGTGCCATCGAACGCGGCCGGGGTCTTGAGCCCGGCCGGCGACGCTGACGGCGCGGCGCTGCCGGTCGTCACCCCCGTATCGGCCGACAACCGGCCGCTGCTCGGATGGCTGCCGGCCGACAGGAGGACACGCACCAGGACAGCGGCGACCACGAGCACTCCCAGCAGGGCGCCGCTCAGCAGCCACCCGTGCCGCCGCCTGGCCGCGTGCCCGACAGCTGGGTCCGCGGCGGCGCGTGCGGCTCGCCGCGAGGACGCCCGCGCCGCAGCGTGCTCGGTTGTCTCGCGCGCCTGCCGGCCAGGCCGCGGCTCCGTGCGGTTGCTGGCTGCGGGGTGACCGGACTGCCGGGGCCCGCCCGTGACCTCGTGGCCGCCGCGAGCGGGCCGTACCGCCCGCCTGGACCCCTCGGCGAGTACGCCGGCGGGCAGGTCCTCGGTGCCCAGGAGGCTCTGCACGACGGCCCGCGCCGCGGGGCGGCCGGCTGACTCAGGATCGAGACAGCGCTCCACCGGACCACGGACATGATCGGGCAGGATGTCAAGATCATCGAGTGTGGCCGCAGGATGACCCGAGGCGGCGAAGACCACCGTCTGCGCCCAGGCGAGCATGTCCGCAGCCGGCGTCGCCGCGCCGTAGGGCGGGGTGATCCCGAACTCCACCACGCGCGGCGGCCCGCCGGGCGCCATGATCACGAACTCCGGCCCGAAGTTGCCATGCACGAGGCCAGCCTGATGGACCGAGGCCAGGCCAGTGGCCATGCCGATGGCAACTGCTGCGAGGTCCTGGCCGCGCCTGACGCCGTCGGCTGACACGAGCTCCAGCAGCGACTGGCCCTGGACATACTCGCCGACCAGGTAGGCCAGCGAGCCGTCGAGCCCGGCATCCAGCACCCGGGCAGCACAGAACGGCGGGACGCGCTTGGCCACGGCGGCCTCGGCCGAGAACCGATCCCTGGCGGCCGCGTCTAGCGCCCAGTCCCCGCTCAGCACGGTGATCGCGACTTGCATCCCATCAGGACCGGCACCGATGAAGATCGGATCGTCCGAGGGGATCCCGTCAAGCCGCCCCGTTAGCTGATACCGTCCGACCCGCACGGGGTCGCCGGAACGCAGTGGCGCTGGGTGAGGCATGGACCGGGGACTCCGCTTGGGCATGCAACGTGCGGCCTGTGATGCGGTTCGTACCATACGCACGTTGTGCATCTCAGTGGGTCGGAATCAACTAAGTTACCGGGGAGTAAATAGTGACGCAAGTGTTCAAGCCCGGCATCGCCGGGTACAGAATGCCCCAGTACGTGGTGAATCAGGTGGGTCGGCCCGCCGACACGCTTCAGTTAACCCGGCATGGTAGGTGTAGCAGGCCTCCGGACGTGGCAGAATTCCCCGCCGGATTCGGGCACAACCGAGCCGTCCCGAGCGTTACAAGCGCGCAACGAGGTTAGTAAAGATGGAGGGGTAAGGGCCGAGATGGCTACCGATTACGACAGCCCGAGGAAGACCGACGACGACGTTACCGAGGACAGCCTGCAGGAACTGCAGGCGCGGCGGATGGACAAGTCCTCGACGGCGATTGACATCGATCCTGATGACATTGCCGAGTCGCTTGAGCTACCTGGTGCTGACCTTTCAAACGAGGAGCTCTCGTTCCGGGTAATTCCGCGACAGGCGGATGAGTTCACCTGCTCGAGCTGCTTCCTTGTCCACCACCGCAGCCAGCTTGCTGACAACCGCAGTGGCCAGCCTGTCTGTCGGGAGTGCGCGGCCTAGCCGTCGCGACGGTGATATCGGCGAGGAGGCCGAATCGTCGGATGATGGCAGGGAATGAGGCGGCTCGGGCCGTCTCCGCCGGGCGGGGCGCGGTCCCCCGCAGCTGGCGGCTGCCCGAGCGTGCTTGCGGCATTAGCCGCGAGCGGCCTCGTTCCCGGCCTGAGTGGTTTGCGCATGACCTTGACCGCGGGTGCGCGCTGTCGCACGGCCGATGGTGGCCGCGCCGATAGAGCCGCCAAGCTGGGCGCGCCGGGCTGATATGAGCCGCCGCAGATGGCGCCGCCCCTCCGGGGGCAGCCGCCGGATCTCCAGGCTTGCTCGCGTCGCCACGGCGACCAGCAAGATAGCGAACAGGACAACCAGCGGCACGTTTCCCGTCAAGAGAGCCAGGATCAGGCACGCAGCTTCGGCTGCGATCAGGGCGACCGAAGTCGCGAGCCGGAGCGCAACGCGGCTGAGTGCCAGCTCGGTGTTGCGGCCGAAGACGCCGGTGCCCGGCGATGTCCTGGCCGCGTGCAGGAAGTGGCCGGCGGCCGCCGCCGCGTCGCGCGAGCGCAGGCTGATCCGGCCGAGCTCGTTGATCGCGCCGCTGTGCGTTGGCTCGATTGCCAGCGCGGACTCCTGCCAGGCCCGTGCCGCCGCCAGGTCGCCGCGGCTAAGCGCCGCCTTTCCGGCGGTGACGTGGATATCAGCCACGTCGGGCGCGAGACTGAGTGCCGTCTCGGCAGCCTGAGCAGCCAGGTCGTGCTGGCCGTCGGCGGTGGCGGCCTGTGCGAGGCACACATGCGACCGCCAGAAATGCGGTGCCAGCTTGCGCGCCTCCTGCGCCGCACGCACGGCGTCAGCAGTCTGTCCCATCCCGATCAGTGCCGTACTGACGAGGCGAAACGGCCAGTCGTCGGCCGGGTCGAGTGCGCTCGCCCTAGCCGCGGCCGCGACGGCCTCAGGAGCATTCCCGTCGCCGAGGTGAGCCCGCGAGAGCAGGCACCAGCCGCGGCTGCTGGCTGGCGAGCCCGCGAGTACGGTGGCAAGCAGCCGGGCCGCGTCGCGGTACCGGCCAAGATCGATCATCACGCTGGCCCGGCTGAGGTCGGCGCCATGGCCCTCAGGCACAGGCTGCGCCGACCGACGAGTAGCTCGTCACAGCAGCTTGCGCTGCCGCAGGTACGCCGCCAGGTCGTCGTAGCTGCCGCCCTCGTTGGCAAAGAGCGCCACGTTGCGAGCCGAGTCGAACCAGGGGCCCAGCGACGGCCGCACCTGGCCGAGCGCGGTGAGCAGGTCGTCCTGCCCGATCATCCGGACCTGGCCGGTCCGCGCCGAGTCGAGCAGCGCCAGCTCGGCCGCGCTCTCGCAGATGTGCGCGATGTCGGCGGCGGAGAAGCCGTCGGTGCGGGCGGCCAGGCTCGCCAGCTGGATCCCGGCCACCGGGCGGCTGCGCAGGTGGTAGCGGAAGACCGCCTCGCGTGCCTGCTCGTCAGGCGGCAGTACCAGCAGCGTCCGGTCCAGCCGTCCTGGCCGCCGCAGCGCGCTATCCACGTCCCAGGGATGGTTAGTGGCGGCGAGCACGAAGACGCCCTCGTTGGCGCCGGTCACGTCGTCCAGCTCGAGCAGGAGCTGGTTGACGGTACTGCGCATGGGCGTGCTGCGGAGCTGGCTGCGCTTCTGCCCGATGGCGTCGATCTCATCCAGGAACACGACGCAGGGCGCGTGCTGGCGCGCAGTGTCGAAGATCTCCTTGATGTTGCGCTCGCTGGAGCCGATGTACATGTCGACGACGTCGGCGAACGAGATAGCCATGAATCGGGCGCCGAGCTCGCCAGCGACGGCGCGGGCAATGAACGTCTTGCCGCAGCCTGGCGGCCCGTAGAGCAAGAGGCCCCCGCGCAGGCTCTTGCCGTAGAGCTTGCGGAGCTCGGGATTGCGCATTGGCGCCAGGAACGCTGCTTCCAGGCGCGCTTTGACGTCGGCCAGTCCGGCCACGTCGGCCAGCCGAAGGCCGGGGTGTTCCGCGTCGTACGCGGTCGTCTCCGCGGTAGCGTCGCGCGGGCGGGCTCCCTGGGTCTGCTCGGCCCCGCCATCCCGCGTGACGAACATCGGCGGCAGCACATCGCGCAGCTCGGCTTCGGCCTCGGCCCAGTTGAACTCGGCAGATCCCGGGCTGGCGGCTGCGGCCGGCGGGTCAGCGGTGGCCGAGGTGCTGCTGGCCTCGGTCGCTGGCCCTGGGGTGGCTGGGTTGGCCTCGGTCGCCTCGGTCGCTGGCCCCGGGGAAGCCTCGGTGGCCGGGACGGCCGGGGTGGCTGGGCTCCCCGTGGCCGACGGCGCGGGAGGCGCCGGGTGGACCGACACCAGGAGGCTGAGCGCCTGGCCATTGCCCGGATCGGCCTGCAGGACGGCGCCAAGATGCGCCACCGCCTCGTCGCGATGCCCGGCCCCGAGCAGCAGGCTGGCCAGGTGCATGCGGAGCGCGAGGTCCTGGGGAAGCGCAGCAACAGCGTTTCGCAGGCTCGCGATCACGGCATGCTGATCGTCCATGCGGCTACCCCGGTGATGTTCGTCTGCTTAGTGCGATCTGACGAGTTTATGTCGCTTTAAGCTCACGTGAGTGCGAATCGCCATGCTGCTTACCCGACGGAGCCGCGCCGCGCGGGCGAGGTCCTTAAACGGTGGCCAGGCGTGCGATGCAGTCGGGCTGGCCGCAGGTCCGGCCCCGGCCGCAGCAAACGCGGCCGCACGAGCACCGGGCCGCCCGGCTGGCAAGCCAGGCCTCGTGGTCACCAAGGGCCAGGCTGCCGTCGGCCTGCTCGAGGCTGTAGACCCGCTTGAGCGCCCCGCCGGGGAGGGCGACGTACTCGCGCGGGATCAGGGCCATACCTCTAGTGTCGCTCAGGTCACGCAGCGCTGCGGTCGGCGTTTCCAGATCGGACCCCCTAGTTGTTGCCGGGGCCGTCAGTTCGCCTCGTCCGGCCAGCTGGCCCGCTCGTCCGCGCGCGGGTCGAGGACCACGGCCGGTCCGCCGGGACCGCCGAAGGTCATCACCGGGTAGCTCGCGTCGAGCGGCGGCCAGCCGGGATCGCCTGTTGTCGCGAACCTGATCCAGGCGGCATGCATCTGCGCAGCGAGGTCGGCGGGCGGCTCGGCGCCAAGCACAGCCCGGGCATCGGGCGAGTCAATGGTGTCGAACACGAACGCGATCTCGATGGCATGCGCGGCGCCCACCTCTTGCACCGGGCTCGGCCAGGCGAACTCGTAGAGATACGTCGGGGCGGGACCGCGGGCCGCAAGGCGCGCCTGCGCGGCGGCGAAGGTCGGGTTGCGGAAGAACCTGTCGGTCACGAGCGCGCACAGCACATCGCCCGCGCTGGCGCTGGGCCGGTTGGCCTGATAGATCGCAGCGGTCTGCTGGCTGATGCCGAGTGCGCCGAGGAAGGCGGGCAGGGTCTCGTTCGTCACGATGGCCGCCATCCCGTTCGGGACGAAGAACAGCCGGAACTCCTCGGTGTTCGTGCCCGCCAGCAG
>DATHQE010000254.1:0-4108 GCA_035483035.1 Streptosporangiaceae bacterium
CTCGTGAGCAAGGTGCTCGCCGCTATCACCCGGTAGCGCTCCAAGCCGGGCCGCACTCCGCTCCCGATCAGGTCGGCCAGCTCGACTCTCGTCAACCACGGCGGAGCCAGAGCGCTGGCGACGCCTCAGCAGCCCGACAGCAGCTCCGACAGGTACGGCACCAGGGCGGTGATGGCGATCCGGTCCTGCTTCATCGAGTCCCGCTCCCGGACCGTCACGGCCTGGTCTTGCAGCGAGTCGAAGTCCACGGTGACGCAGAACGGCGTACCGACCTCGTCCTGGCGGCGGTAGCGCCGGCCGATGGCGCTCGCGTCGTCGAAGTCGCAGTTCCAGTGCTGCCGTAGCGCCGCGGCGACGTCCCTGGCCTTCGGTGACAGGTCAGCATTGCGCGACAGCGGCAAGACCGCGACCTTAATCGGGGCGAGCCGGTAGTCCAGCCGCAGCACGGTGCGCTTCTCCATGTTGCCCTTGGCGTCCGGCGCCTCGTCCTCGGTGTAAGCGTCCAGCAGGAACGCGAGCATGGACCGGTCCACGCCGACGGCCGGCTCGATCACGTACGGGATGTAGCGCTCGCTGGTCTCAGGGTCCAGGTACGACATGTCCTGCCCGGACGCCTTGCCGTGCACGCCCAGGTCGTAGTCGGTGCGGTTGGCCAGGCCCTCGAGCTCGCCCCACTCGCTGCCGGGGAAGTCGAACCGGTACTCCAGGTCCACGGTGCGCTTGGAGTAGAAGGACCGCTTCTCCTCCGGGTGCTCGTAACGGCGCAGGTTCTCGCTGCTCAGCCCGAGGTCACGGAACCACGCCTCGCGGGCGTCGATCCAGTACTCGTGCCACTGTTCGTCGGTGCCCGGCTTGACGAAGAACTCCATCTCCATCTGCTCGAACTCGCGGGTGCGGAAGATGAAGTTGCCCGGTGTGATCTCGTTCCGGAACGACTTGCCGATCTGGGCGATGCCGAAGGGCAGCTTCTTGCGCGACGTCTGGAGCACGTTCCGGTAGTTGATGAAGATGCCCTGGGCCGTCTCTGGCCGCAGGTAGGCCAGGCCGGACTCGTCCTCGGTGGCACCGAGGTACGTGCGCAGCATGCCATTGAAGTTGCGCGGTTCGGTGAAAGCGCCCTTGGTGCCGCAGTGCGGGCAGGCGAGGTCGGCGAGGCCGTGCTCGGGGGCGTGGCCGTGCTTCTCCTCGTAGGCCTCGATCAGGTGGTCGGCGCGGAACCGGTGGTGACACGACTGGCACTCGGTCAGCGGGTCGGTGAACTCGGTCAGATGGCCGCTGGCCTGCCAGACCTCAGGCGCGAGGATGACGCTTGAGTCGAGGCCGACGACGTCGTCGCGGATTTGCACCATCGAGCGCCACCATTGCCGCTTGATGTTGTTCTTGATCTCAACGCCCAGCGGCCCGTAGTCCCAGGCAGCCCGGAGGCCGCCGTAGATCTCGCTGGACGGGAAGACGATGCCCCGCCGCTTCGACAGGCTGACGATGGTCTCCATGCGATCGCTGCGTCGTGCCATCTTTTATCTCCATCCGGCTGGCGGTCGGCGGCCTGCGGTTGACGTGCGCGAGCCCGGCGAAAGGGGGCGGCGGTGCCGTCAGCTTACCGGTAGCCCGACCGGCCCGTCGCATGACTTTCTGTGACGGCCAGCGGGACAACTGCGCGGTTACCAGCGGTAACCTGGGCCTGGGAGCGCGGTCCGGCACCGGGCCGGCGACCTGGCAGACAGGCTGAAGGGACAACGAGCGTGAGCAACCGGCCAGCGAGGCAGCGGATCAGGCCGCTGCCCAAGGGGGACACCTTGTATACCCCCGGCGCCTCGCCGGCGAGACAGGCGACCGAGCGCCGCAGCGCTAAGGCCATGCTCTACCTCCACCAGCTGCCCACCTGGGTGGCACCGCTGGTCCTGGTCGCGCTCCTGGTCGGCGGGCTGGCCATGCGGGGTCCGGGCGGAGCGGTGGCCCTCTGCGGCGTCGCGGTCGTCCTCGGCTGGCTGGCCACGATCTCCTGGCCCCGCCTGACGGCCGGCGGAAAGCTTGGCCGCGCCCTGGGCATCGCCGTCGTGCTCGCCCTGGCCGGCTTGCAGGCCGCCCGCTAACCGGCCGCCTGACTCAGTCCTCGCTCTTCCCCCCAAAGCGGTTGACGGCGATGAGGCTCGCGACGAACACCGCCACCATGCCGATCAGCACGCCCAGCTCCGCGGTGCTGGCGGTGACGTCGCTGCCCGGTGTGAACACGAACAAGATCCGCCGGACGACGGCGATCAGGCCAACGACGATGAAGGGCTGCGCTACCAGGCGGTGCGCGCGCAACGACAATACGACCGTGTAGACGATCTCGACCACGATCAGTACCAGCAGCACGTTATCCAGTAGCTTCGGAGCCGCTACCGAGACCGAACCGTAGGTCCCGTCCAGGGCGTCGACGATGCCGGTGACCAGCACCACAGCTGCTAGCCCGATCAGGATGATCCCGACCGCGACGGTGACGACGTCCTGCGTGTGCTCCAGGAACCAGATTGAGCCGCGGACTCCTGGTGACCTGGACGGCTCATCCGCCGCCGAGCCGGACGACGTGGTCGCGCCCGCTGCGGTCTGCTGATTGTCGTCCTTACTTGTGGACATGCCTGCCATCGTCCCACTGCTTCCCAGGCCGCACCGGGCGAGGAGGCCGCTTGCTACTCTCCCCAACCACTGTCAACCAAGGTTGACGCGATGACAATCGTCAATCTATATTGACGCCATGGCGGATCAGGCTGCCGGCGCGGCCAAAGCAGCGGAGGTCGTCATCGTCGGCGCCGGACCGACCGGGCTGATGCTGGCGATCGAGCTCTGCCTGGCTGGCGTCAGGCCCGTCATACTCGAGCGGCTCACCGCGATCAGCGAGATCCCCAAGGGCAACGGCCTGGTCGGTCACATCGTGCCTGCGCTCGATCACCGTGATCTGCTTGACCGGCTGCGAGCAGGCGCAACCTACGCGGGGCCAGTGCCGAGTTTCTCGTTCGGGCCGCTGCGACTTGAGCTATCGAGGCTGGGAGTCAGCCCACTGCATGTGCTCGCCATTCCGCAGCGCCGGCTGGAACAGTGCCTCGAAGAGCGGCTAGGCGAGCTTGGCGGCAGCGTGCGTCGCGGCCACGAGGTCACTGACCTGGTCCAGGACGCCGACCGAGGGGTGCTGACGGTGCGCGGCCCGGCGGGCCAGTACCTGCTCAAGGCCAGCTACGCCGTGGGCTGCGACGGTGCACACAGCCTGGTCCGCAAGCTGGCGGGCATCGGCTTCCCTGGCGTCACCTCGGATACGGTCATGCGGATCGGCCGAGTCACGCTGCCGACGGCCGCGATCGTTCCCGGCACCGGCGAGATCGACGTCCCGGATGCCGGGCGCCTGCGGCTCACCGAGCATGTCAGGACCGCGGGCGGCGGCTACTCCCTGGCCGCGCTGGCGAGCCTGGACGCCGCCGCCGCGCCGGATACCTACATCGTCTCGACGCGCGAGCAAGCCGCCGGCGTCGATCTCAGCGAGCCGATGACGCTGGCCGAGCTCAGCGCCAGCGTTCGGCGCGTCATCGGCGCCGACCTGCCGATGACCGAGCCGCAATGGCTGACCAGGACCGTCGGTAACAGCCGTCAGGCCGACCGTTACCAGGCGGGCCGGGTACTGGTCGCCGGGGATGCGGCCCATGTCTTCGGTGCGGGTGGGTCGCTCAACGTCGGACTGCTCGACGCGCTGAATCTCGGCTGGAAGCTCGCGGCCCAGGTCAGCGGCTCTGCACCGGAAGGCGTGCTGGCCAGCTACCACGATGAGCGGCACGCCGCCGGCCGCCAGTACCTGATGCAGACGCGGGTGCAAAAGGCGCTATCCGGGGATCACGAAGAGGTCCAGGCGCTGCGGGAACTGATCGGTGAGCTGCTGACCTATCCGGACGTCCTCCGCCATCTCGGCGAGCTCGTCGAAGGCTCCGCCGTCCGCTATGACATGCCAGCAGGCCGCGCGTGCCCGCACCCGCTCACGGGCAGCTTCGTGCCCGACCTCGGCCTGGTCATAGCGGGCCGGAAAACCCGAGTAGCCGAGCTGATGCGAGCAGGCCGCTTCGTCCTCCTGGACCTGACGTCC
>DATHQE010000255.1:0-3810 GCA_035483035.1 Streptosporangiaceae bacterium
CCCGGCGAGATACTCACCGGGATCCGGGTGCCCAAGCTCGGGGACGACTGGGGATATCGTTATGAGAAGTTCCACCGGACCGCGCAGGCGTGGGCGATTGTCGGCGTCGCGGCGCTGGTGCGGCGCTCCAACGGCCAGGTGGCCGAGGCCAGGGTCGGGCTCACTAACATGGGCTCCGTCCCGATCAGGGCAGCCTCGGTCGAGGCGGCCGTGGCCGGGGCGCAGGCCAGCTCCGATGCGCTGCGAGCAGCAGCTGCCAGCGCGGACGACGGGACACAGCCGCCTGCGGACCTGCACGGGGCGCCGGACTACCGGCGTCACCTCGCGCGGGTGCTGACCGGGCGCGCTCTGGAGGCAGCGGCGGGAGTCTGACAGATGGAACTGGAGCACTCATTCTCGGTCCCGGTACCGGTGGAGCGGGCCTGGGATGTGCTCCAGGACGTCGAGCGGGTGGCGCCATGCATGCCGGGCGCCACCCTCGACTCCGTGGACGGGGACACCATCTCGGGCAAGATCAAGGTCAAGGTCGGCCCCATCCAGATGACCTACGCCGGGACAGCGAAGTTCACCGAGCGCGACAAGGCTGCGGGCGTCATGACGCTCGAGGCGTCCGGCAAGGAGACCCGCGGGGCCGGCACGGCGTCGGCTTCGGTGCGGTCCGAGCTCAAGGCGAATGGCGACAAGACTGACGTCATCGTGCACACCACCCTGAACGTGACAGGCAAGCCAGCGCAGTTCGGCCGCGGCGTCCTGGTTGAGGTAGGTGGCCGGCTTATCGGCATCTTCGCGGACAACCTGGCCTCGATGGTGACAGCCGACCAAGCGGCGTCGGCGGCGCCCGCCAGCACGGCGGCGCCAGCCAGTAGCGCGCCGGACGAGGTCGGCTCTGGCGCAGGTAGTACCGCCCCGGCCGACGGCGGGTCCTCAGCGGGCGGCGCGGTCGAGGAAGCGCTGCCGATCGACGTGCTGAACCTCAGCAGCCGGGCCTGGAGCAGCCTGCGCCAGGACGGCATCCAGACGCTCGGCGATCTGACCAGGCGCACCGACCAGCAGCTTCGGGCGATCGAGAACATCGGCCCGGCCTCGCTAGCCGACATCAAGAGCAAGCTTGCCGACCGCGGCCTGGCACTGGCTGATTCCGGCGACAAGCAGGGCGCACCGGTCGCCGCGGCGACGACGGCCGTAGCGGCGGACGCCAACGGGACCCGGCCGGCCGCGGGCAAGCACGCCGGCGCCGAGGACCTCGCCGAGGTCACGCCGCTGCGACCCGCCCGGCATGAATCCCCAACCGAGCGCGATCAGCCAGCCTGGCAGCCGCCCAACAACGAGGCCATCGACCTGCTCGGCGTGGCCGGCCTCCCAGTACTCAAGCGAGCAGTCCCCGCCGCCGCAGGCCTCATCGCACTGCTACTCGTACTGCTAGGGATAAGGCGCCGCCGCCGCGGCCGCCACGCCTCCCAATAACCGCGCACCCTAAACGACCGAGTTTCGAGACGGGGAATTCTGTTAAAGCGGCCTAGTCGAGCGCATCGGTGTCGGCGCACTGCGAGAGAGGCGGCGCGGACGCCTATCGGGTGCGGCAGCGGGCGTAACCGTCGCCAACAGGAGAGACGCATCACCCGCAACGGGCACAACCGCCCGTTGCGGGTGGCGATACCTCTGCCAGCCCGCAGAGCACCCGATAGGTGCCCGCGCAGGTGGGCTCAATCCAGGGCAGACATCACGTGCTTGACCCGCGTGTAATCTTCGAACCCGTACATCGACAAATCCTTGCCGTACCCCGAGTGCTTGAACCCGCCGTGCGGCATCTCGGCGACGAGCGGGATGTGGGTGTTGATCCACACACAGCCGAAGTCCAGCGCCCGCGCCATCCGCATGGCGCGGCCGTGGTCGGACGTCCACACCGAAGACGCCAGGCCGTACTGGGTGCCGTTGGCCCAGCGCAGCGCCTCGTCCTCGTCGGTGAACTTCTGCATGGTGATGACCGGACCGAAGACCTCGTTCTGGACGATCTCATCGGTCTGCTCCAGCCCGTCGACGACGCTGGCCTCGAAGAAGTAGCCTCGCTCGCCGACTCGCTTGCCGCCGGCCAGGATCCGCGCGTGATCGGGCAACCGGGAGATGAAGCCGGACACCCGGTCTAGCTGGCTGGCGTTGTTGAGCGGGCCGAAGTCGGCGTCGGTGTTGTCAGGGCCGGCGGTCACCTGCGCCGCCGCCTGCTCGGCCAGCGCCGCAGCGAACTCGTCGTGGATCCCCGGACCGACGAGGACCCTGGTGGCGGCCGTGCAGTCTTGACCTGCGTTGAAGTAGCCCGCGATGGCGATGGCCTCGGCGGCCTTCGCCGGGTCGGCGTCGTCGAAAACGATGACCGGCGCCTTTCCGCCGAGCTCCAGGTGGACTCGCTTGAGGTCGGCGGCCGCGGCTTGCGCGACCTCGATGCCCGCCCGCACCGAGCCGGTGATCGACACCATCTGCGGCACCTTGTGCGAGACCAGCAGGCGGCCGGTGTCCCGGTCGCCGCACACGACGTTGAGCACGCCCGGCGGCACGAACTCGCTAATCAGCTCAGCCATCAGCAAGGTGGAGTACGGCGTGGTGTCGGACGGCTTGAGCACCATGGTGTTGCCGGCCGCGAGGGCGGGCGCCCACTTCCAGACCGCCATCATCATCGGGTAGTTCCACGGTGTTACCGCGGCGCACACGCCGACCGGCTCGCGCCTGATGAATGAGGTGAACCCGGACATGTACTCACCGGCGGAGCGGCCTTCCAGCATCCGCGCCGCGCCGGCGAAGAACCGGATCTGGTCGACCATCGGCGGGATCTCTTCCGACGCCGTGAGCGCGAGCGGCTTGCCGGTGTTCTGCGACTCGGCCCTGACGAACTGGTCGGCTCGGGCCTCGAGCGCGTCGGCGATGCGCAGCAGCGCGAGGCTGCGCTCAGCCGGCGTCGAGTCCCGCCAGCCGGGAAACGCCTCGGCGGCGGACGTAAAGGCGGCGTCGATCTCGGCTGGTCCGGAGATCGGAGCGGTGGCGAAGACCTCGCTGGTACTCGGGTCGATCAGGTCGGCTCGCTTGTCATAGGACAGATCCGTCCACTGGCCACCGATGAAGTTTTGAAGATCATTAGCCACGAGGAACTCCGTTCCGGTTTATGAATGGGTGTGCGGGGTGCGCTCCTCGCAACCCCACGGTGATCCGTAGGAGGTCAGCAGGTCAAGGAACGGCCGCGGCGGCAACGCCTCGGGCCCGAGCACGCCTGCGCCAGACCAGGCGCCCGAGTCGAGCAGTTCGAGCGCCACCACGGGGTTGACGGCGGTCTGCCAGACAACCGCCTGCGAGCCGTACTCCGCCATCGTGGAGGCGTTGTCCGCGACGTGGTACAGGTAGACCTCGCGTGGCTCGCCGTCCTTGCCGGTCCCGGTGACCCAGGTGCCGGCGCACGTGAGGCCGCTCATCCTGTCGCCGAGGGTCGCCGGATCCGGCAGGCAAGCGGCAACGACGTCGCGTGGCGACACGCTCAGGCCGGCGACGTTCACCGGGTCGGTCCGGTCCAGGCCGAGCTTGTGCAGAGTCTCCAGGACGCCGATGAACTCCTCGCCAAGGCCGTACTTGAAGGTGACCCGCTTGGCCTTGACCCAGCGGGGCATCAGCAGCACCTCCTCGTGCTCAACGTTCACGCACTCGACGGGGCCGATGCCGGCCGGGAAGGCGAAGGTCTCCGGCTCGCTGAACGGGGGTGTGGTGTACCAGCCGCGATCGGCCTCCCAGATCACCGGCGGGTTCAGGCATTCCTCGATCGTGGTCCAGATG
>DATHQE010000256.1:0-6242 GCA_035483035.1 Streptosporangiaceae bacterium
GGCCAGGGTGCCAGGGTCATCGTGACGGAGATCGACCCCATCTGCGCGCTCCAGGCGGCGATGGACGGCTACCAGGTGGCGCGGCTGGAGGATGTCGTCGGCACTGCCGACATCTTCGTCAGCGCGACCGGGAACTTCCACATCATCACGGCTGAGCACATGAGCCAGATGAAGCACCAGGCGATCGTCGGCAACATCGGGCACTTCGACAATGAGATCGACATGGCGGGCCTGTCCCGGCTGCCGGGCGTGCGGCGCCTCACCATCAAGCCGCAGGTCGATGAGTGGACGTTCCCCGACGGGCACGCCGTGATCATCCTGTCCGAGGGCCGGCTGCTGAACCTGGGCAACGCGACCGGCCACCCGAGCTTCGTGATGTCCAACAGCTTTACCAACCAGGTCATCGCTCAGGTTGAACTGTTCACCAAGACCGACGAGTATCCGCTTGGCGTGCACGTACTGCCCAAGCACCTGGATGAGAAGGTGGCTCGGCTGCACCTGGACGCGCTCGGCGTCAAGCTCACCGTGCTGACCAAGGAGCAGGCCGCCTACATCGGCGTCCCGGTCGATGGCCCGTACAAGCCGGATCACTACCGGTACTGACCGGCCGAGGCCGGCTTCGGGGCGCCGTCCCGCCGGGCTCGCACGGTCATCCGACGTCGCCGATGCCGGGCTGGCACTCGCCGGCCAGCCAGGCATCGCATGGGCAGAGCGGGCGATGCCGGTGCTCGGCATGCTTCGCCAGTCCTTCGAAGGTCAACAGTCGTTCGCCGGCGAGCAGCCGTTCGCCGGGCTTACCGTCGCCTGCTGCCTGCACGTCACTGCCGAGACAGCTGTGCTGATCAGGACGCTGACGGCTGGTGGCGCGACGGTCCACCTGGCCGCATCGAATCCGCTGTCTACTCAGGATGACATCGCGGCTGCACTGGCCGTCGAGCCCGGCGTCACCGTGCAGGCGCGCTCGGGCGTGGCCAGGGGCGTCTACTACGAGCACATCCACCGCGTCCTGGACAGCGAGCCTGACCTGGTGATGGACGACGGTGGTGACCTCGTCAACACGCTCCACGAGGCGCGCCCGGAGCTCGTAGCCGGCGTGCGTGGCGGCTGCGAGGCAACGTCAACGGGGGCGGCCCGGCTGCGCCGCATGGCGGCGGCCGGATCGCTGGGCTTCCCGATGATCGCCGCCGAGCTGTCGGCGATCACCCGGATGATCGATCACAAGTACGGCACCGGTCAGTCGGTACTGGACGGCATCCTGCGCGCGACGAACACGCTCGTGGCAGGCAAGACCGTGGTGGTGGCAGGTTTCGGCCCGTGCGGCTCCGGCATCGCCGAGCGCGCCAGGGGGCTCGGCGCCCAGGTGCTCGTTACCGAGGTCGACCCCGTCCGCGCACTCGGCGCGATCATGCAGGGCTTCCGGGTCATGCCGATGAGCGCCGCTGCGCAGCTCGGCGAGATCGTTATCACGGCGACCGGCTCCCGTGAGGTTATCGGTGCGGCTGAGATCGCCGCCCTGTCGGACGGCGCGATGCTGGCTAACGCCGGGCACTTCGATGTGGAGATCGACATGGCGGCGCTGACTGCCGCGGCCGTGGCGGTGCACCCGGCCGTCCGGCCGCACGCGGACGAGTACGTCCTCGCTGACGGCCGGCGGCTCATCCTGCTGGCCGAGGGCAGGGTCGTCAACCTCGTGGCCGGCGAGGGCAACCCGGCCGCCGTCATGGATACCTCGTTCGCCGTCCAGGCGCTGGCGCTGGCCTGGCTCGCTGGCGCCACGCCGGGCGAGGTCCGCGGCGATGGCAGGCCCGGCGCCGCTGCGGGTCCGGTGCTCAGTGTGCCGGCATCCATAGACGCGCAGGTCGCCGGCCTGACACTGGCGTCCCTGGGCACGCGGATCGACGAGCTAACCGACGCACAGCTACGTTACCTACAGTCCTGGCGGCAGGGGTCTTAAGCCGGAGGCGGCAGCCCGGGCAGGTCCAAGGCGGTCGTGGGCGGCTCAGGCAAGACGGTCGCGGGCGACCGGAGGTCGGGGGTCGCGACCGCCGGGAGGTCGGGTGTCGCGGGCGCCGGCGGTGCAGTCGGCAGCGCAGCGAACCTGGCTTGCTCGCGCTCGCGTCGCACGGCGAGCACGGCCGACAGGTAAGCGGCCGGCGGCGTCCCGGCGGGCGGCGGCGGGCTGACCTGCGCGGCGACGGCGTTGGCCAGCTGAACGCCGAGCGAGTCCCGCGCCTGCGGACTCAGCTCGGTGAACCGGCGGAGGTAACTGCCCGCCGCCTCCGCCGTCTGGTCCGACAGTCCGGATACCTGAAGCAGCTGAGCCCAGTCCGCCAGCGGCGGCGGGACGGCCGCGAACTCCACTGGCAGCGCCCGCCTGGCCGGGACCCGCTCCTGGATGACGTAGGTGCCGGCGAAGAGGTCGCCGACGCGCTTGCCGCGCGCCGAGATGATCGAGGTAATCAGCCCGATGGGCGCCAGTACGAAGGTCCAGATCTCGAAGACGCCGACCAGGGCGCGCACTAGCGCCTGCCGGAACCGCACCGGGCTGCCATCGTCGCCTATCACGCGGATGCCGAGCGCCATCTTGCCGAGCGTCTTGCCCCGGCTCAGCGTTTCGAACGCGGTCGGGTAGGCGACCAGCACCACAACCAACGCCGTGACGAACGCGGCGGCACCGTAGTCGCTGCTGACCGACCCGGACGCGCCGGCTAGCACGATGATCACGATCAGCAGCAACGCGAACTGCACGAGCATGTCGAGGAGCAGCGCGGCGATGCGGCTCGGGAAGGTCGCTACCGGCAGTTCGAGCGCGACAGCCTCGCCCGTGATGACGTCGGCCATGACCGCTCCTCGCTCATCCCGCGTGGCCGCAGGTACCGGGCCAAGATTACTCATGTTGCGCAGTAGTCTCCTGACGTGGACGTCGATGCCTTCGCGGCGGCGCACCAGGCCGACTGGGATCGTCTTGCGGCGCTTGTCAGTCGCCGGCGCCGGCTGTCCGGGGACGAGGTCGACGAGCTCGTGGCCGTCTACCAGCGGACCGCGACACACTTGTCGGCGCTGCGCAGCAGCGGGCACGATCCGGCCCTGACCGCGCGCTTGTCTGGCTTGCTCGCCCGCGCTCGTGCTGCTGTCACCGGCGCGCACACGCCGGCCTGGCGAGCGATCGGCGAGTTCTTTGCCGTTGCCTTCCCCGCGATGGCGTACCGGGCGCGGTGGTGGTGGCTCGCGACGGCGGCCGGATCGATCCTGGTCGCGCTCATCGCGGGCCGGTGGATCGCGGCTTCGCCGACTGTGCAGGCCAGCCTCGTCTCGCACTCGCAGGTGGCGAGCCTGGTGAACCACCAGTTCCGGGACTACTACTCGCAGGACACCGCCTCGGCTTTCGCGCTGAAGGTCTGGACCAACAATGTGTGGGTCGCCGCGCAGACGCTGATCCTCGGCGCGTTCCTGGGGATCGGCACGATCTATGTCCTGCTCGTCAACGCCCTGAACCTGGGAGTCGACGGCGGCCTCATGATCGGCCACGGTAAGGCCGTCGAGTTCTTCACGCTGATACTGCCGCACGGGATGCTGGAGCTATCCGCGGTGTTCCTCGCGGCAGCCGCCGGACTGCGGATGGGCTGGGCGGTGATCGATCCCGGCCCGCGGCGGCGCGTCCAGGCGCTGGCCGAAGAGGGTCGTGCCACGGTCACGATCGTCCTCGGGCTCATCGTCGTGCTCGCGACGTCCGGTGCCATCGAGGCGTTCGTCACGCCGTCCGCGCTGCCATCCTGGGCTCGCATCGGCATCGGTGCCGTGGCCGAGGCCGGCTTCCTGACGTACGTCATCGTGGCGGGCCGGCGCGCGCGGCGCCTTGGCCTGTCCGTCGACATGGCCCTGGTGCCGGAGTACGCGCCCGTGGTTGGCTAGCACAGTCGTTGGCTGGCACCGTGGTTGGCTGGCACCGTGCTGGGCTGGCAGTCAGAGCCGGCCGGCCGCCTTCAGGCTGAGGTAGGAATCAGCGAGCGCGGACGGCAGCCGGTCCGGCGGCGCATCGATAACTTCGACGCCGCGCCGGACCAGCAGCGCCGCGACCCTGGCGCGTTCCGCACTGGCGCGCTCGGCGGCCGCGGCCTGATACACCGCAGCGGCATCGTCGCGTGACGATGCGAGCTCGGCCAGCCGCGGATCGGCGGTCGCGGCGACCACGACCTGGTAGCGGCGGACGAGCAGTCCGAGCCGGGGCAGCAGGCCGAGTTCGAGTGCCGCCGAGTTGAGGTCGGTGAGCAGCACCACGAGGCAGCGCTGGCGCGCAGTAGCGAGCAGCGTGCTGGCCATGAGGTCGCCGTCAGACTCGGCTAGTTCGGAATCGAGCAATGCCATCGCGTCCGTCATCCTCGGCAGGACCTCGGTCCGGCTTGCGCCGACGACCCTGGCGCGGACCTGCCGGTCCACGGCGAGCAAGTCGACTCGGTCGCCGGCGCGGGACGCGAGCGCCGCGAGGAGGAGCGCCGCGTCCATCGCGGCGTCCAGGCGCGGCACGCCCGCTACCCGGCCGGCCGAGGTGCGCCCGGTGTCGAGCACGAGCACGACGCGCCGGTCGCGCTCTGGCCGCCAGGTCCGCACCACGACATCGGACCGCTTGGCCGACGACCGCCAGTCGATGGAGCGGATGTCGTCGCCCACGACGTACTCGCGGAGTGAGTCGAACTCGCTGCCCTGGCCGCGGATCAGGCTCAGGTGCTGGCCGTCGAGCTGGCGCAGCCTGGCCAGCTTCTCCGGCAAGTGCTTACGGCTAAGGAACGGAGGCAACACCCGGACTGTCCATGGCACCGCGCGGCTCGCCTGACGCGCCGCGAGACCGAGCGGCCCCACCGACCGCACCGTGACGTTGCCGGCGGCCTTGTCGCCGCGCCGGGTGGGTGCCAGTGTCGTGGTCACCGTCGCATGCCCACCCGGCGGGATAGTGATCTCGGCCCGGCTGGTGCCGCCGAGGCTGGGCTGCCAGGCATCGCGGAGCACGCCGCGGACGCTGCGCCGGCCGGGGTTGGTGATCGTCAGCGTGGTGGCGCCGCGCTCCCCGAGCATGATCCGGGTGTCGCCAGCCCTGGACATGCGCAGCTGGCGGACACTGCCGGCCAGCGCGACGTCGGCGACGATCGCCGCGGCGATGAGGCCATCGACCGCGACCAGACCCGGCACCGTGCGCAAGAGCACGGCGGCGAGTGTGCCGATGAGCACGACCAGCGCGGCGCGTCCGGTGAGGGCCACGACGCCGCTACCGGGGCACCGGCACCGACGACAGCACGCTCTCGAGCACGCCATCGGCCGTCACGCCGGCAAGCTCGGCCTCGGGGCGCAGCTGGATCCGGTGCCGGAGGGTCGGCCGGGCGAGCGTCTTGACGTCGTCGGGCGTGACGTAGTCGCGTCCAGACAGCCACGCCCAGGCGCGGCTCGCCGCGAGCAGAGCGGTACCGCCGCGCGGTGAGACGCCGAGCTGGATCGAGGCCGACTGCCGGGTACCACGGCAGATATCCACGATGTAGCCGGTGACTTCGCCGGAGACGAGGACCTGGCCGACTGCGGCGCGCGCGGCGACCAGGTTGGCTGCCGTCGCCACGGGCCGGATGCCCGCAGCGCTGAGATCACGCGGATCGAAGCCGGCTGCGTGCCGGGACAGGATGTCGATCTCGGCCGCCCGGTCCGGCACGATCACAGCGAGTTTCAGCAGGAACCTGTCCAGCTGGGCCTCCGGCAGCGGGTACGTGCCTTCGTACTCCACCGGGTTTTGCGTCGCCGCCACCAGGAAGGGCACGGGCAGCCGACGCGGCACGCCCTCCACCGACACCTGGCGTTCCTCCATCGCCTCCAGCAACGCGGCCTGCGTCTTCGGTGGCGTCCTGTTGATTTCATCGGCGAGTAGCAAGTTGGTGAACACCGGGCCCTCGCGATACTGGAACTCTGCGGTGCGGGCGTCGTAGATGAGCGATCCGGTCACATCACCGGGCATCAGATCCGGCGTGAACTGGATCCGCTTGCTGTCGATCGCGAGCGCGGCGGCGAGTGCGCGCACGAGCAGCGTCTTGGCGACACCCGGTACACCTTCGAGCAGCACGTGACCCTGGCACAGCAACGCCACGAGCAGTCCGCTGACCACCTGATCCTGCCCGACGACCGCCTTGCCGACCTCCTCGCGCACGGCGATGAGGGCCGCCCGCTCCGGCCCGGCGGCGCGGGCTGTGACCGCATCAGCGCTGGCC
>DATHQE010000257.1:0-2579 GCA_035483035.1 Streptosporangiaceae bacterium
ATGACGGTGGCGAGCGGAGCGCCGACGCCCCACACGACCGCTCTTCCAGAGCGGAACGGGGTCGTCATCATCGAGGTAACCGGCCTCGAGGCGGGCTCACTGGCGCAGCTCAACGGCCTGGCTGGCGTGGTCTCGGTACACACGGACGTGACGGCCGGCGACGAACCGAGCCGTTCCATCGGTCCGGTCCAGCTAGCCGTTGTCGACGCCGAGTCTGACCGCGTGCTCCGGCAGCTGCTGAGCTGGGATGGCCTGCATGTCCGCGCCGTGCACGCCGAGCCCGAGGCTGTGCGCCCTGCGCCAGAGGCTGTGCTACCCGAGCCGGAGGCTGTGCGCCCTGCGCCAGAGACGACGCCGTGATCGCGCTCTTGTGCTACCAGTCGGCGCTTTTGTTCCGGTCACATCGGTGGATCTTCCCGCTCATCGCCTACGGGCTCCTGATCTCCGTCGGCGGGGCAGGCTCGGGCAGCCAGGCGCTGCCCGACGGACTGGACTGGAGCGCTGCCATCCTGGTGCCCGTCGTGGCGCTGCTGACCAGGTCAATGCTTACTGCCGAACCAGCCGCGGCGCGCGCTTGCGTGTCGGCGGCCCGCGGGCCAGCAAGAGCGCAGCTGGCCGCGCTGACGACGGCGTTCGCGGCCGGGGCGGTGCTGGGACTGGCCGGAGCCGGGTACGAGGTAGTAACCAGCGGGCACAAGGCGGCCCTGCTGGCCCCGCTCACCGCCGGGCTCGGCAAGGCGCTGGTCTGCGCTCTGGTTGGCTCGGCGGTCGCGACGCTGTTCAATCCGCCGCTGATCCGGCATGCGGCGGCGGCCCTGCTTGCCACCATCGGGGCCGTGGTGGTGGCGCTGGTCTCGAGCGTTTCGCCCGCCAGTGCCGCCTTGCGCGGCAACGGCGCGACCATCCAGTCCGCGGCCTGGCCAGCGGGACTGCCGCTGCTGGCGGCGTTCGCGCTGGCGGGGGTGTCGTGGGCGGTCTCCTGCTGGCTAGCGGGCCGCCGGGCGGAGTGACCGGGGCGGGCGGCCCAGTTTGACGGCGGGCGGAGATTCTGGCGGCCCCGTTCCAGGCCTTATGGGGTTAAAAGGCACGATTATCGCGCCGCGGTCACGCGCATTGTCGGTGACGGCAGATACCCTGGTCGTAGCCTGAGAGACGGGCGAGCCGAGGAGGACTGCCAGCACACGTGACTGCCACCGACAGGGCCGTCGAGCTCGTGGAGATCGCGGCCGCAGCCGCGGCTGACAAGCTCGCCTCCGACATCATCGCCTACGACGTCAGCGAGCAGCTCGTGATCACTGACGCCTTCCTGCTGTGCTCGGCCGCTAACGATCGCCAGGTCCACGCGATCGTGGACGAGATCGAGGAGCGACTCCGGAAGGCCGGGGCCAAGCCGGCGCGCCGCGAGGGTGAGCGGGAAGCGCGCTGGGTCCTGCTCGACTACATCGACATCGTGATTCACGTCCAGCATGCCGAGGAGCGGGTCTATTACGCGCTGGAGCGGCTGTGGAAGGACTGCCCGCTGATCCCGCTACCTGAGCCGGTCGGCGCAGCTGGCGCGGGCGGACCGAGTGCGGCTAGCCCGGGCGGTCGGGGCTAGCTTGGCCGCAGCAGAGGATGCCGTGGCGCCCAGCTGGTGGCCCGGCGGCGAAGACCACGAGATTGTCACCCTCGTCGTGTGGCGGCACGGCCAGACCACCTACAACGTGGAGCGCCGGTTCCAGGGGCAGAGCGATGTCCCGCTGAACGAGGTCGGCCTCCGCCAGGCTGCCGAGGCTGCTCCGTACCTGGCGGCGCTGCGGCCATCCGCGATCTTCTCCTCCGATCTGAGCCGCGCCTCGGTCACGGCCGACGCGCTGGCGCGGCTGACGGGGCTGACCGTGCAGCTGGACAAGGACCTTCGGGAGCGCTCGGGCGGTTCGTGGGAGGGCCTGACCGAGGTCGAGATCCGGGAGAGGTTCCCCGCCGAGCGGGCGACGTGGACACCGCCAGACGGGGAGTCTGCCAAGGCCGTGGCGGATCGCGCGTCGGCGGCACTGGAGCGGATCGCGGACAGCACGCCAGCCGGCACGACGGCCGTGGTGGTGTCCCACGGGGCGGCGCTTGGCATGGCGGTCGCCAGCGTGCTGCAGATTCCGTGGGTGCCACGGGTACTCGGGCCGTTCGGGAACTGCCGCTGGTCGGTGCTCACCCGACGGGGCACCAGATGGCGGCTTCTGGAGCACAATGTCGGCGTTCTTCCGGACCTTGACGGCGACGGGGATGCCGACGGCGTGGACTAGCCGGTTTCTTGTACACTGGCGTGGCGCTGCGGCCGGAAGGTCGCGCGTCCCGAGGGGCTATAGCTCAGCTGGTAGAGCGCTTGCATGGCATGCAAGAGGTCCGGGGTTCGAATCCCCGTAGCTCCACTCCCAGTTCAAGGCAATTAATTCGAACAGCCGCCGAAAGCGGCTTCTTTGTTTCGCGGACAATGCCGGTCAGCCCGAGATTCGGCCGGTCCGCAAAGCTGCAGGTCAGAACGGCCTCGACGACTTCGAACAGTCGGCTGGTGACCTCTTGCATTGCGAGCAAGCGGTCTGCGA
>DATHQE010000258.1:0-2874 GCA_035483035.1 Streptosporangiaceae bacterium
GATCCGCCGCCGCCAGAAGTGCTCGGCCCGATCATGGCGAAGGTCGGCAAGTGGCGAGATGAGCTCGAGGCCGCAGGCGCCTGGGTCTTCACTGGGGCGCTGCAGCCTGCCAGCACGGCCACGGTCCTGCGGATTTCGGGCGGTGAGGTCGTCATGACCGACGGCCCGTTCACCGAGGGGAAGGAGCACCTGGGCGGCTTCACCGTGATCGCGGTCGCGGACCTGGACGAGGCGCTGGACTGGGCTCGCCAGTTCGCCGAGATCACCGGGCTCCCGCTTGAGATCCGGCCGGTCTATGACGGCAGCAGCTGAGGTCGAACGCGTCTTCCGGCAAGAGTACGGCCGGGTGGTGTCCGTGCTAGTCCGCGTTTTCGGCGACATCGAATTCGCCGAGGACGCGGTCCAGGATGCCTTCGCCACCGCGCTGGAGCGCTGGCCGCGGGACGGGATGCCACCCAGTCCAGCTGGCTGGCTGATCACGACCGCGCGGCGCAAGGGCATCGACCGCGCGCGCCGGGATGCGTCCCGGCCAGACAAGCAGGTCCAGGCGGCCTTCCTGTCGGCGGCCCTCCTGTCGGCGGAACAGTGGCCGGCGCACGAACGTGCAGAGGAAGAGCCTGTGGAGGACGACCGGCTGCGCCTGATATTCACGTGCTGCCATCCATCACTGAGCAGCGCCGCTCAGGTCGCGCTGACGCTGCGGCTACTTGGCGGTCTGACCATGCCGGAGATCGCGCGTGCGTTCCTGGTCCCGGAGCCGACGATGGCGCAGCGGCTGGTACGCGCCAAGGGCAAGATCCGCGATGCCGGGATCCCCTACCGGGTGCCGGCCGAGGCGGAACTGCCCGGCAGGCTCGCGTCGGTGCTTGCGGTCGTTTACCTGATCTTCAACGAGGGCTACGCGGCCAGCTCGGGTGAGGACCTGGTCCGGGCGGACCTGTGCGCCGAAGCCATCCGGCTCGGCCGCCTGCTGACGGCGCTGATGCCGGACGAGGCCGAGGCAACCGGCCTGCTCGCGCTGATGCTGCTGACCGAGGCCAGGCGGTCCGCCCGGACCACCCCGCCCGGTGACCTCGTCCTGCTCGCCGACCAGGACCGCAGCCGGTGGGACCGGACGCTCATCGACGAAGGTCATGCCCTCGTCCGCAGCTGCCTGCGCCGGAACCAGCCAGGCCCGTACCAGATCCAGGCCGCGATCAACGCAGTCCACACCGACGCCGCCACGCCGCAGGCCACGGACTGGCGGCAGATCCTGGCGCTCTACGACCAGCTGCTCACGCTCGCGCCGAGCCCTGTCGTCGACCTGAACCGTGCGGTCGCCCTCGCTGAGGTCGACGGGCCAGGCCCGGCCCTGGCGATTGTCGACGAGCTCGACCTAGACGGCTACTACATGTACCACTCGATCCGGGCGGACCTGCTCGCCCGCCTCGGGCGAACCGTCGAGGCTGCGGCCGAGTACGCAGCCGCCGCCGAACTGACCCAGAGCACAGCGCAGCGACGGTTCCTGCAGATGCGTCGCGAGAGCCTTACTGCTGACCGCTGAGTTGCAAACCGCTGCGTTGCAAACCACTGAGTTACAAACCGCTGCGTCACAAACCACTGCGTCACAAACCACAGAGTTACAAACCGCTGAGACGCGCCTGCATCCGGCGCATGCCGCGCAGCCAGCGTTCCCTATCGTCGGCCCGCCTGCGCTCGTAGGTCGCCACGTCGGGGTGCGGCAGGATCAGGAACTGCTCGGTCCCAACTGCGGCCAGGACCTCGGCCGCGACCTGCTCCGAGGACAGCACGCCGTCCACGGCGGCCTGCGCCGACCCGCCACCCGTGCCCGTCTCCGGCATGGACCCGGCGCCGACCTCGCGCCTGCTCGTGTTCAGCAGGTTGCTCGTGAACGCCTGCGGGGCCAGGCACGACACGACGATGCCCTGCTCGCCGTGAGTAATGGAGAGCCACTCGGCGAACGCGACGGCGGCGTGCTTGGTGACGGCGTAGGGTGCCGAGCCGAGCTGGGTGAGCAGGCCCGCGGCGGACGCGGTGATCTCCAGGTAGCCCTCGCCCCTGGCGAGCATGCCCGGCAGCACAGCGCGCGCCACGTAAACGTGGCTCTGCACGTTGATGGCCCAGATCCGCGACCAGGCTTCGTCCGACGCCTCCGGGCCGCCTGCCACGATGATGCCCGCGTTCGAGAAGAACATCCCGACCGGACCGAAGGCCGCCTCCGTCGCGGCGACGAGCGCCTGCACGTCGGCTTCCCTGGACACGTCGGCGGGCACCGCGATCGCGCGCTGGCCGCCGGCCTCGATCTCGGCCGCGACCTTGGCCGCGCCGCCGGCGTCGATGTCGCAGACGACCACGCCGGCCGCGCCGCGCTCGGCGAGCCCGAGGCACAGCGACCGGCCGACGCCGCTCGCTCCCCCGGTGACGACGGCGACCTTGCCGCTAATCTCCATCTAGTCAGCCTCTCCCTGCTCACCCTCGTACAGTGGCGCGGACAGCCGAGTCTGCCCAGGCAGCCAGGTCCGGGTCGGACTCGATCAGGCTCGCGAACTTCTTCCGCGCCTCGTCCCGCTTAGCCGGGATGTACTCGGTTGGCCATAGTCCGGGGTGCGGCTCGTAGCCCTTGAGCACATTACGGGCCACCGTCACCTTGTGCACCTCATCGACGCCGTCCGCGATGCCCATCGTCGGCGCGCTGGCATACATGGCCTGCAAGGGGGTGAGGTTCGTGGTGCCGAGCGAGCCCATGATGTGCAGGGCGCGGTAGCTGACCTCACGCAGCACCTTGGCCATGGTGTACTTGCAGGCAGCGATCTGCGTCCTGGCGGCCTGCGTGCTTGAGTTGTCGATGGTCCACGCCGTCCACAGCACCAGCAG
>DATHQE010000259.1:0-3231 GCA_035483035.1 Streptosporangiaceae bacterium
CCGCGGTCCCGGCAGTAGCCGTCGTAGCCCCGGTGCTGGTCACCGGTGCGGGCGATGATGTCCTCGCGGGTGCAGTCACAGTAGTAAGCGCGGCCCTGCTCGTAGAGCCGCTGGGCCGCCGCTGTGTGCTCAGCCAGGTTGGCCGACTGGAAGTAAGGTCCCTCGTACTGACTGGAGTCGATGCCGAGCCAGGCAAGGGCACTGATGATGCCCTCGGTCCACTCGGGCCGGTTCCGGGCCGCGTCGGTGTCCTCGATCCGCAGCACCAGCTTGCCGCCGGTGTTCAGCGCGATGGCCCAGTTGTACAGCACAGAGCGCGCGCCGCCGACATGGAACATGCCGGTCGGCGACGGGGCGAAGCGCACCCGGACCTCAGAATCCCAGCCAGTCACACCAACGGAGTTTAGTCGAGACGGTTCTTCCGGCCGCGAGCCGATTACCTAGGGCGCTTGCCGCGGCTAAAGGTGCCGCATCCACAGGTTGGTCTCGCGGTACTCGCCGCGGTCGGCCTCGCGGTCGATGGCGACCAGATCGAGAGCGTCGGGGACCACGTAGGTGCCGGACTCGGGAAAGGCCATCGCGGTCCATTCCTCCCACTCCGCGACCGTGCCCTTGATGATCATCGAGTCCGGCGCAGGGCCGAGGATCGTTGCGCCAAGCCGCTGGTGGGTGCGGATCCACGGGTCAAGGTGCAGTCCGTCACCGCGGTCCCAGCGGGCGAATGACTCCATCGATGTCAGTGGGTATCTGGTCTTCAGCGACGGCCGGACCGGTGCAATGACCCGCTCCAGGCCTGTTGCTATCGCCCGATCCCGGAGCGCGGTGAGCGCCTGGCCAGCCAGGCCGCCGCCCTGCCGGTCGCGCCGGACCGCGGCCGCCATGATGCACAGCGTGTCCGCTGGCAGCGACGCCTCGTGGCCGTTGACCGAAGCTACGAGCGCTCCGTCGTAGCCGCCCGCCGGCAGGCCCGGCGCAGTCCCGTCCCACTGCATTGGCACGCCCCAGCCCCCCGCCACGACCTTGCCGTCGTCGAGCAGCAAGACGTCGTAGAACGGAAAATACGACTCCACCCGGCCGATGTACTCGCTAGAGACCGGATCGTGGAAGATGAATTCCGGCCAGTTCTGCCGGAACGCGGCCCTGGTCTCGTCCTCGAGGTCCAGCCGGTCGGACGTCGTCACGATTTCCAGGTCACTCATCGTTAGCTCCCGTCACGCCCGCCCGCCCGAATGACAAGCATGAGCACTGGCACGATACACAGCGCGCCCATTGCCCAGCTAAGGCCGAAGCGCTCGGCCAGCAGGCCAACCGCGATCGGGCCGAGCGCTCCGAACAGACCAGACGCGCTGGTCAGTGATACGGCCAGCCCGCTGCGGCCAGGAAGGCTGCTGTAGAGCTCAGCCTGGAGCACGGGATACCAGGGCGCGGTCGCGATCGTCAGCGCCGCCAGCAGCACCAGCTTGAGGCCAAGCCCGGGCACGAGCAGGAACGCCGGGAGCAACACCAGCGCCGCCCAGACGCCGGCCCGCAGCACGCGCCCGGCGGAGAGCCTGGCCAGCGCCCGGATCACGATCACGTCTCCGACCAGGCCGGCCCCCAGGCGCACGGCGACGGCGAGCGCAGCGACGGACGGTGCGACGTGCTCGACGGCAACCAGATAAAGGGCCAGGAACGGGGTGAGCACGTCCAGCAGCAGGTTTGCGACCTCGAGCAGCAGGAGCCAGCGAAGGGCGCCCGAGCGGCGAGCGATCGAGCCAGCTGCTCGCCAGCCTGGCCAGGCCGCGTCGTCCTGCACCGCGTTTTCGGGGTGGGCGGGGCTGGGGTCGGCCCCGTTCCCATGCTGTGGATTGGTCTTGTCCACCCGGCCAGTCCGCGCCACTGCGTACCAGGCGCCGGCGCTGAGCCCAGCGATCAGGACGAAGGCGAGCCGCCACGTGCCGCCTGCCCCGAGCACGACGGCCACCAGTACCGGCCCGGTCACAGCGCCGATCGAGCCCGCGAGCGTCCAGCGAGCCATGTACTGGGCCCGCCGGTCCGGGGCCGAATCCATCAGCGCGGCCTGGGTGAGGCTGACGAACATGCCCGATGCCGGGAAGAAGATCGTGAATGCGATGAGAAGCCCGGCGAACGAGGTCGCGAGCCCGGCCGCCAGGATCGAGGCGATGAAGACGAGGCCGCCCGACAAGATCACGCGCCGCCGCCGCGGTCCGGCCCCGCTGGTGATGCCGACTGGCAGCTCAAGGATGCCGCCCACGACGAGCGGCACCGCGGCGAGCAGCCCGATCTGCAGGTAACTCAGCCCGAGGTCGTGCCGGATCAGCGGCATGGCCGCGCTCTTCGTCCCGTCGACGAGCTCGTCGACTAGCTCGACCGCGAGGGCGGCCGCCAGCGCGCGCTCAGGTCACAGTCAAGTGAAACCCATGCCACCGATGCTAGCCGGGGCAGTGGGAGATCGCGATGACGCCTTGACCAGTTTTAGCGTGGGCGAAATGTGAGTCAGCTCCCTGCGGGCAGCTCCGGTGTGGCGGGCGCGCTGGCGATCTGGGCCTTGAGCGCGGCTAGCTCCTTGTCTACCTCGGCGTTCGCGCCTGCCTCGTCGAGCTCGTGCTGGATGTCGTCGGTGTCGCCGCCCACGTCCTCGAGGACCCCGGACTGGAGCAGCTCGTCGGTGGCGGCGGCCCTGGCCTGCATGTTCGCGATCTTGTCCTGGGCGCGCTGGAGTGCTGCGCCCGAATCGCTGAAGCTCCTGGAGATTCCGGCCGCTTCCTCGTTCACCGAGGTGGTCGCCTCGGCGGCCGTGTACTGGGCCTTCATTACTTCCTTCTGGGAGCGGAAGTTGTTGACCCGGGTCTGGAGGACGCTGAGCGTCTGCTCCATCTTCTGTTCTTCCTCGTTGAGCTGCTCGGCCTGCGGCCCGAGGCCGTCGATCTGCTGCTGGGCAGCCGCCTTGCGGGACAGCGCCTCCCGCGCGAGGTCCTCGCGGCCCGCACCCAGCGCCGCCTTGGCCTGGTCGTCCAGGTGATCCACCGAGTGCTGGAGCTGCTGCTGCTGGAGCTCAAGCTGCTTCTTCGAGGCAGTGATGTCCACCAAAGCGCGCCGGACCTGGGTGATGTGATCGAGCATCTGCTCGTAGGAGTAGTCGAGCATCTCGTTCGGGTTCTCGGCTGAGTCGAGAGCCTTGTTGGCCTTGGCGGCGACGATGTCGTGGGCACGCTGGAACAGGCTCATGGC
>DATHQE010000260.1:0-2177 GCA_035483035.1 Streptosporangiaceae bacterium
ATCTTTGGCGGCCGAGCCTGAAACTGGTTTTGGCCGCGGGCCTCTCGGTTTCGACGGGCGAAAGACCGAAACGTAGCCGTCGTCCGCCAGCCAGTATCGCCACGGCCGGTCGGTTGCCTGGCTGATGCCCACGCGCGGGCCCGTGCAGATCTGGTCGTGGCCAGTTGCCGTCCCGGCAGCGGGAGGCCCGACGCCCAGCGCAGAGTCCGGCGCGCAGACGTCGGCGCCATCCAGGGCCTTATCGATGTCCAGCGCCTGGCACAGGCGCCCAGGTCCGCGAGCCAGGTCCACCTCGCGAATCCGGCGACTGCCGTCGGCGCCAGCTACCGCCAGGTCCGCGGCGGGATCAGCGACGCGGCCACGTCGGCGCTGGCCTGCTAGGTCCGCGCCGGCGACGACCTGGCCAGCCCGGATGAGGACCGCCTCGGGCCGCCCGGCAGGCTGACAGACGAGATTGACGCAGAAGTGCATGCCATAGGTGAAGTAGACGTAGGCGTGGCCAGGCGGGCCGAACATGACCCCGTTGCGGCCGGTCTGACCGCGAAAGGCGTGCGACGCCGGGTCCGCCGGACCCTGGTAGGCCTCGACCTCGGCCAGCCGGACGGCGACCAGTCCCGCGGGGCTGTCGTGCCAGAGCACGCAGCCGAGCAGTTCGGGCGCGACGTCGGTCGATGGACGGTTGAAGAACTCGCGCGGCAGCCGCTTCACCGTCCAGAGCGTACTGGCTGTGCTCACCCTGTCCCGGCAGCCCGGCCGCCCTCAGCGCCTCAGCGCGCCGCCCAGGCCGCCTGGTCCTGGACGTCCTGGCGCAGCCTGCCGAGCTGCTCCGCGACCCGCGCGGGCGCGGTACCGCCACGGCTGGCGCGCGCCGCGATGGCGCCCTCGACAGTCAGCACGTCCCGGACGTCCGGGGTCAGCAGCGGCGAGATCTTGTCCAGGTCAGAATCGCTGACGTCGCCCAGTTCGCAGTCGTGCACCTGGCACCACACCACCAGATGGCCAACCACCTCGTGCGCTTCCCGGAACGGCGTGCCGCGACGGACGAGCAGCTCGGCCAGGTCGGTCGCGAGCGCATGCCCGGCGGCGGCCGTGATCGCCAGCCGCTCCGTGTGGAAGCGCAGCGTGCCGATCAGCCCGGCCATCGCTGGCAACACCGTCAGCAGCGTGTCGGCAGCGTCGAATACCGGCTCCTTGTCTTCCTGCAGGTCGCGGTTGTAGGACAGCGGCAGCCCCTTGAGAGTGGTGAGCAGGCCGGTCAGCCCGCCGATGAGCCGGCCAGACTTGCCGCGGGCGAGCTCAGCCACGTCAGGGTTCTTTTTCTGGGGCATGATCGACGAACCGGTGGCGTACGCGTCGTCGATCTCTACCCAGCCGAACTCGTGCGTGGACCAGAGGACGACCTCCTCCCCCAGCCTCGACAGGTGAACTCCCAGCAAGGCCGCGATGAAGCAGAACTCGGCCGCGAAGTCCCGGTCGCTGACGGCGTCCATCGAGTTGTCGGCGGCGCTGGCGAAGCCGAGCTCGGCGGCTACCGCGTCGGGATCCAGTGGCAGCGACGACCCGGCCAGCGCGCCTGACCCGAGCGGGCTGACCGAAGTGCGGACGTCCCAGTCGCGCAGCCTGCTGGCGTCCCTGGCGAAGGCCTGGACGTGGGCTAGCAGCTGATGAGCGAGCAGGACGGGCTGGGCATGCTGCATATGCGTCATTCCCGGCGCAGGCGTGCCGGCGTGCCGCTCCGCCTGGCCGATCAGCGCGAGCTCAAGCTCGATCAGCCTTGCGGTGATGGTCCGGGCCCGGTCGCGCAGGTAGAGCCGCAGGTCGGTGGCGATCTGGTCATTTCGGCTGCGGCCCGCCCGCAGCTTGCCGCCAAGCTGGCCGACTCGCTCCAGCAAGCCGCGCTCGAGCGCTGTATGGACGTCCTCGTCGTGTGCCGACGGCCGGAAGGTGCCGGCCCGGCATGCGCGGCCGAGGTCCTCAAGGGCGGCGACCATCCGGCTGAGCTCGGCATCGGTCAGCAGCCCGGCCCTGTGCAGCACCCGCGCATGCGCGGCGGAGGCCAGCAGGTCGTACGGCGCGAGCCGCCAGTCGAACTGGACGCTGACGGACAGCCTGGCCAGTGCCTCGGCAGGCCCGGATTCGAACCGGCCGCCCCACAACCGCAGCGGCGTGCCCGCGCC
>DATHQE010000261.1:0-1735 GCA_035483035.1 Streptosporangiaceae bacterium
ATGCCGCCCGCGTAGGCGAAGGCGATCAGGGACAGCGCGGTCACCGCGTCGAACCGGTCGGCGCTCACCGAGCCGAAGTTGTACGCGTACAGCACGCCGCCGAGGCCCGCGATGAACGCGGCGATGCCGAACGCGTACAGCTTCACCGTCCGCGGGTTGATCGCCGCGGCGGCGGCCGCGCGCTCGTTGGAGCGCACCGCGAGCATCCGCTGCCCGAGCTTGCCACGCCGGATGTACCCGACCGCGACCATCGCCAGCACGCAGCAGATCAGCGCCACCCAGCCGAAGACCGGACTCGGCTGGTTGCCGTCGATGCCGCGGAACGGGGCGTTCGGGCCGAGGTCGAGGCCGAACCACGTCGGCTCGGGCACCGGCGAGCCGGCCAGGCCGCCGCCCCAGGTGCTGTTGACGAAGCCGAAGTTCTCGATGGCGACGGCGCCGGCCAGCGTGACGACGGACAGGCTCACGCCGCGCACCCGTACCGCGGAGACCGCGGTGATCAGGCCGATCACCACCGCGACCGCGATGCCAGCGAGCGCCGCGACCGGGAACGTGATGCCGAAATTGACGGCCATGTGCGAGATCGTGAACCCGGCGGCGCCAGCCAGCGCTAGCTGGATCACCGAGATCTGGCCGACGAAGCCGGTGACCACCACGAGCGACAGTGCCATCAGCGCGCCGATCAGCGTATTGATCAGGGCCTCGCGGAAGTCGAACGGGAACACGATCAGCAGGACCGCGCCGACGAGCGCGCAGATCAGCCCGGTGCGGACCAGGTGCTGCGGGCGCGGCGCCTCGGGCAGGCTCCGCTCGACGATCTCGCCGCGGCCGGGAATGCGCGATCCGCGCCAGAACAGCACGACGACGATGATGAGGAACGCCAGCAGGTCGGTGACGCCGGGCAGCGAGACGCCGCCGGACTGCGGGAACCAGGACTGGGCCGACGCGTACTGGACCAGCGAGTACATGATGGCGATGCCGAAGCTGGCGCCGACCGCGATGCCGAACTAGGTGAACGAGGCGATGAGCGCGGCGGCCAGCGCCGGGATGATCTGCAGCGGCAGCGTCTCGGGGTCAAGCTGGGTGATCGAGGCGGCCAGGATGCCGAGCGCCCCGGCCAGCAGGGCCGCGAGCAGCGTGTTGACCAGCGAGATGAGGTTCGGCGACAGGCCGCTGAGCATGGCCGCGGCCTCGTTCTCCGCGGTAGCCCGGGTGGCGAGCCCGAACCGAGTCCACTTGTACAGCGCGGCCAGCCCGGCGGCGGCCACGATCACGATGCCGGTGAGGATGAACCGGTCGATCGGGACCACCGCGCCGAAGATGTGCACGACGTTGGTCGGCAGGATGCCGGGTTCCGGCTGCGGGGTGACGCCGAAGGCGAGGATCATCGCCGACTGCGCGATGAGCAGCACGCCGAGCGAGGAGACGAGCTTGGCCAGCGGCGAGGAGTTGCGCAGCGGCCGGTAGACGGCCAACTCGGTGATCGCGCCGACCGCGAGGACGAAGAGCAGGCTGAGCGGCAGCGCGACGGCGGTAGGCAGCGTGGCGAGCCTTCCGGCGTTCAGCGCCCAGAAGGCGTAGCCGCCGAGCATCGCGATGGCGCCGGTCGAGAGGTTGATGATCCCCGATCCTCGGTAGCTCAGCACGACGGCAAGCGCGATACCAGCGATCAGCGCTCCAGAGCCGAGGCCGAGGAGGATGAACAGCAAGATCTGTTGCAACGGTCATTCCTAGC
>DATHQE010000262.1:0-1767 GCA_035483035.1 Streptosporangiaceae bacterium
CAGCGAGCTCACTGTCTGGCTCGGCTCGCCTGGCAACGGAACGGCCGGCAGCACGTACTACGACCTTGAGTTGTCCAACACGTCAAAAAGCACGTGCACGCTGTACGGCTACCCCGGCGTCTCGGCACACAACGCCAGCCGGCAGCTTGGCAGCCCGGCCGGACGAGACCATTCGCGGCCGTCGACAGTCGTGACCTTGCTGCCAGGCGGTACTACCCACGTGCTCCTTCAGATCACTGACGTTGGTAACTACCCGCCCGCTGCGTGCAAGCCGGCGAGCGCGCAGTTTCTCCGGGTGTACGCGCCGGGTGCTTACTCTGCGATCAGCATGCCGTTCCAGGGCGGCTTCGCGGCCTGCGGCCGCCGCGGACCGGTCTACCTGCACGTCACTGCTGTCATCCCGGGCACCGGCATCCCCGGCGTCAACTAGTACCAACTAGCACCGGCATGGGTGCGGAATAGCTGTGGGTATGGCAACAGCAATTCCGCACCCATTGTCGGTCAGGCTGGCAGCAGCGCCCGGAACTCGGCCGCCAGCGCCGCGACGGCGCCGCGGAGCCTGCTGACATCAGGGCCGGCTAGCAGCAAAGACCGGGATGCGCTCGGCATCACGCGGTCGGGACAGGCGGCGAACACCGCCGCCACGTCCGCAGGAGTCGCGCCTTGCGCGCCAACGCCGGGCGCGAGGAACAGGCACTGCGCCGATGCTAGGTCGAGCTCGGGCTGCAGCCGGGTCGGGCCAACGACCGCGCCGACCGGACCGAGCTCGCCAGGGGCCAGCTGGGCGTTGAGTGCGCCGATCTCCCGCAGCAGGGCCTGCTCCACACCGGCCTGCATGACCCGGCCCTCGGGATTCGACGAGCGCGTCACCACCAGCAGGCAGCTGCCCGACTCTGCAGCCCGCGCGACGAAGCTCGTCATCGCGCCCAGGCCGAGATACGGATGCACGGTAATCGCGTCAGCCGCAAGCGGCGCGCCCTTGCCCAGGTACGCCTCGGCGTACGCGTCGTTCGTCGACCCGACGTCGCCGCGCTTGATATCGAGGATGACGAGCAGCCCCGCGCCGCGGGCGGTACCGATCAGCCGGCCGAGGGTGCGGATGCCGCGCCAGCCATGCCGCTCGTAGAACGCGGATTGCGGCTTCACCAGGCCGACGGTGCCCGCCGCGGCTTCGAGCACAATGTCAGCGAACCGATCGAGTCCGTCCGCGCTATCGCCAAGGCCCCAGGCTTCCAGCAGGTCCGCGGACGGGTCGAGACCGAGGACGAGCGGGCCTTGCGCTGACCGGACAGCCGTGAACCGGCGGGCGAATGATTCGGGCACGACGCCATTCTCGCACGCGGCTAATCCCGCTGAGCAGCGTCGGCGGCGGCCTCGCGGGCTCGGTTGGCGGAGAGCTGCCGTTCCCGCTCGTTGCTGGTCAGAGCCGCAGCACGGGCGAACTCGGCCTTGGCTTCGTCGGTTCGCCCGAGCTTGCGCAGCAGGTCACCGCGGACGCTCGGCAGCAGGTGGTAGCTCTGCAGCGCTGGCTCGGCTGCGAGCTGGTCCACCAGCTTGAGCCCCGCCTGCGGGCCGTAAGCCATCGACACGGCGACAGCGCGATTGAGCTCGACTACCGGAGACGGCATGACTTCGGCTAGTACCCGATACAGCGCGACGATGCGCGGCCAGTCTGTCTCGTCGGGGCGGAACGCGCGAGCGTGGCACGCCGCGATCGCGGCCTGCAGCACATAAGGACCCCGTTCCCCGCCCTGGTCTAGTGCTTTT
>DATHQE010000263.1:0-9568 GCA_035483035.1 Streptosporangiaceae bacterium
GTGCCCGCCCGGCCTTCACCGCGGACCTGGCGTCCGGCGAGGAGGTAGTAGACAGCGCCGCCAGCCAGCAGCCCGACAAAGACGCTGAGGTCCGAGCCGTCCGTCCGGCTGGACAGCGGCCCTGTGGCGGCGAGGACTCCCGCGCTGCTGGCATTGAGCCACAGATACGCGGCCACGCCGCCCGTCACCTGGGCGATGATCGCGGGCCAGTGCACGCCGCCGGTCCGGAAATAGGGCCCGCCACGCACGTTCTGCAGGGCTTCATAGTCGTAGCGGTCGCGCCGGAGCCAGCTGTCCACGAGGTAGATCGCGCACCAGGGCGCCAGCCACAGGATGATGTACAGCAGGAAGCCGGTCAGCAGCCCGAAGAAGCTCGGCGAGAAGACCGCGTACGCCGCGATGGCGCCGCAGACCACCGTGTCGATGGCGACGCAGTGCAGCCGCTTCAGCCGGGGAATGAGGCTCTGCAGAGTGACGCCGGACGAATACAGGTCCAGCGTGTTGATCGCGAATAGCTGGACGATGGCGAATATCAGGAACGGGACGACGAACCAGCTCCGGAAGCCCGCCACCAGCCCGGTCGGCGAGTTGGCGGCGGCCGGCACCGCGGTGCCCACGGCAGCGCCCAGGATCTCCAGCAGGGCGGACGGGATCGCGGCACCGAGCGCGACTGCCAGCACGACCGGCCGGGATAGCGTGCGGGCCGGCAGATAGCGCGAGTAGTCGTTGGCGTTCTCCGTCCAGCCAAGACCGCCGGCCGAGATCACGAGCGCGAGGAACACCAGCAGCATCCCCCAGCCAGCGCCGTGTGCGGCAGCGTGCAAGTTAGCCTTGCCCGCCGTGAGGACGGCCATCCCGGCGAAGAGCAGCACGAACGGGACCGCGAGCCAGCGCAGCACCCTGAGCATGGCGGTATGACCGAGGGTGGGCAGCACTGCCTGGATGGCGACCGCCACGATGACGAAGATCACCTTGGCGGCCGTCCCGGCCCTGAATCCGGCCCGGTCGGTCAGGACGACCGCAGCGAACACAATGAACGCGATGCCCTCGATCTCAAATCCGACCTGGGTGATCCAGTTGAAGAAGGACGGCAACTTGTTGCCCCTAGGCCCGAACGGCGCCCTGCTGATCGTGAACGTGGTGGTGCCAGCGCGCGGGCCCTGGACGCTCGCCAGGCCTGTCAGCAGGTAGGAGAGGTTCCCGAGCAGGACTATCAGGACGGCCTGAGCAAAGGACAAGCCGAGGAACACGACGGCAATCGCCCCGTAGTAGACGTACTCGACGTTCCAGACCGCCCCAGCCCACATCCAGAACAGCGCGCTCGGCCGTCCCCACCGATCGGCACCGGGCACGTGCTCGATGCCGCGCCGCTCGATGGTAGTCAGCGCGGGCGCGGCTTCGCTGCCGGTCACGCCTGGAGTCCCCGAAATCGCCACCGCCTGCCTCTCCCCGGTCGGGACAGAACGCAGCCCGGACACTACTACGCCAGCAACCGACCAGAATGCCCGGCCGTCGGCGGCCAGTGCCCCCGGCCCGTAGCATGCTCGCCATGGCGGCGGCAGCGGATGGGCCGGATGCGCACCAGCGCACCGATGAGGAGATGCAGGCCCACCTGGTCGATCCGGTCGTGCCCCACAACGCCCCGATTACGCTGGCCGAATATGACCCAGCGTGGCCGGCTCTCTTCGCGCGCGAAGCCAGCCGGATCCGGGCCATCCTCGGCGACAGGGCCATGCTCGTCGAGCATGCCGGCTCCACGTCGGTACCGGGCCTGGCCGCGAAGCCCATCATCGACATCGTGCTGGCCGTGCCGGACTCCGCCGACGAGCCGGCCTACCGGCCGGCCATGGAGGCAGCCGGGTACGTGCTGCGGGTTCGCGAGCCGGACTGGTTCGAGCACAGATTGTTCAAGGGCCCGGACACCGACATCAACCTGCACGTGTTCACGGCGGGTTCAACCGAGATCGACCGGATGCTGGTCTTCCGCGACTGGCTGCGCGGCAACGACGGCGACCGGGAAGCCTACCTGCGGGTGAAGCGCGACCTGGCGCAGCGCACCTGGCGGCACGTCCAGCACTACGCCGATGCGAAGACGGCCATCATTCACCAGATCATGGACCGCGCGTGCGCACCCGGTCGGCCCGAGCCTGGGTAGCCGGCAGGCCTTGCGCACGAAGCCGAGCAGGCCATCCTGGCTGGTACGATCTGGCCCGATCGCAGGGCTGCCCAGGAGCGTAACCGCCCTGTGGACGCGAAGCCGCGCCTACTGTGTGACGGAGATCACGCCGAAGGAGAGTCCGTGGAGGTCTCGCCCGCAGACCAGGTGGCCACGCCGGAGCAGCCTGGTGGCACGGTCACCGCCGCCAAGCTGTCGGGGCGCCACTGGCTCGGCGTGCTGGCCAGACCTCAGGCCGGCGCCGACCGACGATTCCCGGCCGCTGTCGGCGTGGGATCCTTCCTGGTGCTCGCGGCGGTCCTGCTGGCGCGCAACGCGTACCTGTTCACGACGAAGATCTACGAGAACGCCGACTTCGCCGCCAATACGATCGCGGTCTTGCAGGCCAAGCACTTTCACCTGCTGACTGGCGACTACTCCAAGGATCAGTTCTATCACCCAGGGCCGGCGTTCCTGTACGTCATGGCCGGCGGCGAATCCCTCTTCCACGATGCGCTGCATGTGGTCCCGACCCCGTGGAACGGACAGCTGCTGGCGATCTTGCTGCTGAACGCGGTGCTCATCGCGGCCGCACTTGCGCTGCTCGCGACGCACGCAGGCGCACGCCGGGTGGCGCTTGCCTGCTTGCTCGTCGTACTCGTGTTTGTGGCGGTCCACCCGCTGACGGTGAACTCCGGCTGGCTGTCTTATGTCTACTTCGCGCCGACCCTGCTGCTCCTGGTATCTGGGGCGTCGGTCGCGACGGGGCGGACCGCTGCGCTGCCGCTGCTGGCGCTGTCTGCCTCGCTGTGTATCCATGGGCAGGCCGAGTTCCTGCTCTTCGCGCCGGCGACAGTGCTGCTGGCGCTGGCCGGACTGGTCGCGGCCCACCGTCATGATCTGCGCGACATGTTCCGGGGTAACGCGTGGCACTGGGCTGGCGCCGGGGTGGTGGCTGCCCTCTTCGCGCTTCCCATCGCCTTGTACACCGTGCGGCACTGGCCGGGGGAATTCGGCCTGTACCTGAAGTACCGGCACAATGTGTCGGCTCACCACCTGATTCACCACTCGCTGTCTTTTTCCGCCCGCTATACCCTGCGCTACTGGTGGCCAGGCATTCCCACGACGAATGCGGACATCGGCGGTCGCTACGTGGCCGTAGCCCTCGCCATCGTCGCTCTCCTGCTGGCGCTTCGCTGCCCGGTGCCCAGCCTGCGCCGGTTCCTGCTCTGGTCGCTTGCCATGGCCGGCCTCATGACTGTGCTGTTCGTCTACTACGCGCAGACCGCCATTGGTGACAAGGAAATCAAGCAGACCTATGTTGGCTACTTCTACTGGGCGGTGCCGCTTCTCGTCCTGATGGTGGCCGTAGCCGGCGCGGCGGTGTACCTGCCGCGGCGGCGAGCGGCAGCCGTGGCCCTGGCCGTCACGGCAGCCGCGGCGGCGGTAGTCGCCACGGTCGTCCCGCAGCATCAGGACAACCGTAACGATCCGCAAGCCAAGTACCTTGGCGTACCGCAACTGCCCCAGCTCGTGCATACGTTCGCCACCGCCGCGAATGGCCGGCCCATCGTCCTCAGGATTAACGACGGGGCCTGGTTCGACGCCGTCGGCGTGGTCGCCTACGCCGACCGGACCGGCGTGCGTTCCTGCGTCGTCGGATCGAAGGCGTGGGGAGTGCTGTTCAGGTCTCAGTCGATTTGCACGCAAAGCGAGATCCAGACGGGTATCCCGTTCTGGTTTTCGCCTGGCGGCCAGCCCGTCGTGACAGGGCAGGTGGCCGTGGCGCGGCTGCCTCAGGCCCTGGTCACGCGGCAGTTGCCGGCCACGAAGTGACCGGGTGGCCGGCGCGCGCCACCCGACGGCTCAGTTGACCTTGCGGTCGAGGCCATCCCAGTAGGGCTCCCGCAGCTTGAACTTCTGGAGCTTGCCTGTCGCAGTCCGAGGCAGGGCCTCGCGTACCTCCACCGAAGTCGGGCACTTGAAATGGGACAGCCGAGCCCGGCAGTGCGCGATCAGGTCGACCTCGGTCGCGCTGCCAGGAGAGCGCAAGACGACGAGCGCCTTCACCGTCTCGCCCCATCTGGCATCCGGCACGCCGATGACAGCGGCCTCGGCCACCGCCGGGTGCTGGTACAGGCAGTCCTCGACCTCGACGGAGCTGACGTTCTCGCCGCCGGAGATGATGACGTCCTTCTTCCGGTCAGAGATCACCAGGTAGTCCCCGGCCTCGAGGTGACCCTTGTCGCCGGTGTGGAACCAGCCGCCTGCCAGCGCCTTTGCCGTCTCATCCGGCTGCAGCCAGTATCCGGCGAACACGTGGTTAGACCGAGCCAGCACCTCGCCGTCCTCGTCGGTGCGGATCTGCACGCCCACGGCAGGCACCCCGGCCCGCGACTGTAGCCTGGCTCGCTCGGCCGGCTCCATGCCATCCCATTCGGCGACCGCGCGGTTGATGGTCAGCAGCGGCGCGGTCTCGGTCAGTCCGTAGATCTGGATGAACTCCCAGCCCAGCTCGGCCTCGACCCGCTCGATGGTCTTGGACGGCGGCGGCGCGCCGGCGACCACGATGCGCACGGTGCCGGCGCCAGGGATCGCCCGTCCGGCCGCCCGCCGGTCCGAGGCGGCGGTCAGGATAGCGGCCACCACGGCCGGGGCCCCGCAGAGCAGGGTGACGCCATGCGCCTCGATCCGGCTGAGAATCTCCTCGCCGTCGATCTTCCGCACCACCACCTGCGGCACGCCCATGCCCGTGACCGCGTACGGCATGCCCCAGCCGTTGCAGTGGAACATCGGCAGCGTGTGCATGAAGACGTCCCGGTCGGTCACGGCCGTGTGCCAGCCAAAGGTGGCCGCGTTCAGCCAGCAATTCCGGTGCGTGAGCTGCACGCCCTTGGGCCTGGCCGTGGTCCCGCTGGTGTAATTGATGCTCGCGGTCGCGTCCTCGTCAGCCGCCCAGGGAGCCGGCTCAGCATCATCGGCGGCAGCCGCGAAGAGCTCAGCGTCAGCCGCACCGTCCAGGACGATCTTGTGCTTCGCGCTGATGCCGCGCAGGTTATCTTCCGACTCAGGGTCCACCAGCAGCACCGACGAGCCGGAGTGGTCGATGATGTAGCCGATCTCGTCCGCGTTGAGCCGGTAGTTCACCGGCACCAGGATCCGGCCGTAAGCGCTGACACCGAAGTATGAGATCAGGAACCTGGCCGCGTTGGGGCTGACGATCGCCACCCGGTCGCCGTGGTCCACGCCCATCCGGTCGAGCGCCAGCGCCATGCCACGGGCGCGGCTCTCCAGGTCCCGGTAGCTGAGCGTGCCGAGCGACCCCGCGGTGCCTGGCTCGTCGATGACCGCAGGCCGGCCGCCGTAGACGGCCGCCCCGCGGCTGAGGTAGTCCCCGATCGTCAGCGGCACCTTCATCGACAGGCTCCCTCGCGCTGTTCCCGCTCCCAGACCTTCATGCCTTCATATCAGGACAGCCATCGCGACCTGTAGTAGCCGGCAGTCATTCGCCGGAGCCGTGAGAATCCAGACCGGCTCGTCGGCGATGATGGGGCGATGGATCTGCCTATCATGCCCCCGGTCGCCCCGATGCTCGCCAAGTCCGTCAAGGAGATCCCAGCCGGGCCGATGAGCTACGAGCCCAAGTGGGACGGTTTCCGGTCGGTCATCTTCCGCGACGGCGACGAGGTGGAGATCGGCAGTCGCAACGAGCGTCCGATGACGCGGTATTTCCCGGAGGTCGTCGCCGCCCTGCTGGCCAACCTGCCGGAGCGCTGCGTCATCGACGGTGAGATCGTCATTCCGGACGCCGGTGATCGCCGACTCGACTTCGAGGCGCTGCTCCAGCGGATCCATCCGGCCGACAGCCGGGTACGGCTGCTGGCTAGCCAGACGCCAGCGTCGTTCGTGGCGTTCGACTTGCTAGCGCTCGGTGACGAGGACTGCACTCAGCTGCCGTTCGAGCGACGGCGCGCCATGCTAGAAACCGCCCTCGCCAAGGCGGCACCCCCGGTGTATCTCACGCCCGCGACGCAGGACCGGGACACCGCGGTGCGCTGGTTCAGCCAGTTCGAGGGCGCCGGGCTAGACGGCGTGGTTGCCAAGCCCCTGGCTGGCACCTACCAGCCGGACAAGCGCGTCATGTTCAAGATCAAACACGAGCGCACCGCCGACTGCGTGGTGGCCGGCTACCGGCCGCACAAGAGCGGGCCGGATGCGATCGGCTCGCTGCTGCTCGGCCTCTATGACGACGCCGGGCGGCTGGCCAGCGTCGGCGTCGTCGGGGCATTCCCGATGGCGATGCGGCGCCACCTCTTCGCCGAGGTGCAGCCGCTGGTCACCGGCTTCGACGGCCACCCGTGGAACTGGGGCGGCGACCAGCCGCGGGAGGGCGTGCGGCATCCGCGTGAGGCGGAGGGCAGCAGGTGGAACGCGGGCAAGGATCTGTCCTTCGTGCCGTTGCGACCCGAGCGTGTCGCCGAGGTGCGGTACGAGCACATGGAGGGCACGCGGTTCCGCCACACGGCGCAGTGGGTGCGCTGGCGCGACGATCGCGACCCGGCCTCCTGCGGCTTTGCCCAGCTTGAGGAACCGGTGCACTTCAACCTGGCCGAGATCCTGCCACCGGCCTGATAAGCGGAAGCAACACAGCCAAGCCATCACAACGGGAACGGCGTCGCTTAACCTCGCTCCCGTCAGGCTCGAGCGGTGTCCTTGCGCATCCGCCACATGGCGCCGCCGGCGAAGATGACGAGCCACGCCAGCACGTTGACGACCCAGGTCCAGTCGACCCCGTTGCCGAGCAGCGGTGTATGCACGAGCTGATTCAGCCCGTACAGCGGCGTCCACTTGGCGACGTCCTGGACTCCGACGGCGAACTGGCTGATCGGGATGAACAAGCCACCGGCGAAGGAGAGCAGCGCCAGGATGAGGCCCAGGAGCTGGAGGACGTTCTCGGCCGGCAGCAGGTAGCCGAGGAAGAGTCCGAAGGCGGCGAAGAGCAGCGAGCCGATCCAGACCGAGAACGCGCTCGCGATCCACAGGCCGACCGACATGGAGGCCTTGTGTGTGACGATCCCCGCGATGTTGACTGCGGCCACCGAGCAGAACCCGAGGACCAGCGCGGTCAGGATCTTGATGACGATGTAAGCGGCAGGCGAGAGCGGGGTTAGCCGCAACTGCCTGCTCCAGCCCTGCGACCGCTCGATGGATACCATCGCCCCGGCGAAGGATGTCGCCAGGACTGCGCCGTACAGCGCGAGGCTGATCATGACCTCCGCGGCGACATTGCCGGAGCCGTACGGCAGACCGTCGTACGCCTTGTTGAGCCCGAAGAGCAGGAAGAACACAACCGGTACCACGATCGCGATGATGACGGTCCGCCGGTTGCGGGTAAGCCGGCGGATCTCGAGTTTCAGCGCGGTGAGGTTGAAGCCGCCGAGGCCTGGTGCCCGGCGGGCGCTGACGTCGACCGCAACTGCTCGTGTGGTGCTCATCGGGCTGCTCCCGTGCTCGTAGCGCTGGCCTGCGTGTCGTCCCCGGTCAGCGCGATGAATGCGTCCTCGATGCCGCGCGCGATGATCTCCAGATCCTTCGCCTGCGTGGCAGTCAGCAGGTACCTGGCGGTCTCGTCGCTGTCCTTGGAGTGGATGAGCACGGTGTCGCCGCGCACCTCGACGTCCTCGGCCCCCGGCACGTCCCGCAGCATGTCCTCGGTCGCGCCCGGCAGCGTCGCGCGCACGGTCCGGCCAGCGGCCATCGACTTGATCTCGCTTGCCGTGCCGTCGGCTACGACCTTGCCGTGCCGCAGCAGCACGATGCGGTCCGCGTACGCGTCCGCTTCTTCCAGGTAGTGAGTCGCGAACAGCACTGTCCGGCCCTGCTCGGCGTCCTTCCGGATGGCCGCCCAGAAGGTGCGCCTCCCCTCGACGTCCATCCCGGTCGTCGGCTCGTCGAGGACCAGCAGCTCGGGATCGGACAGCAGCGCCATGGCGAACCTCAGCCGCTGCTGCTCGCCGCCGGAGCACTTGCCGACCCGGCGGTCCGCTATCTCGGCGATGCCGGCCCGGCTCAGCGCCTCGCGCGGGTTCTGGGCGTGGGCGAACAGGCTGGCGGTGTACTCGACGGTCTCGAAGACCGTCAGGTCCCGGAGCAGGCCGCCGGTCTGCATGACCGCCGAGATCAGGCCGCGGGAGATCGCCTGCCGCGGCTGCATCCCCAACACCGATACATGCCCGGCGCTCGGCTGCGACAGGCCAAGGATCATGTCGATAGTCGACGTCTTGCCGGCCCCGTTGGGGCCGAGAATGGCCACGATCTCGCCTGTGGCCAGCTTGAGGTCGACGCCATCGACCGCCCTGACGTGCCCGAAGTTCTTGTGTACGCCAGTCAGGTCAACTGCCAGCAGCGGCGCTCCGCCAGCGGGCCGTGCCTCGGAGGCCGCATCCGATAGTGTCATGGCCTCAGTCTGCCGCCTTTTGGCAGCGCTTCGGCGAACGTGTGGTCACGACCTGCCCATGACACCTGTCATGTCCGCCTGCGTATCGGGTCGTGTCGACGGCCCCCGTCAGCGAACCAGTCGCAGGACCCGGCCCGCCAGGCCGACTGTGACGACCTGACCCCAGCCGAGCGCGACGGCATCGGATTCGACGCCGTCGCCGAACAGGACCAGCTCGTCGGATGCCACGCTCAGCGCGAGCGACTGGCCAGCGATCAGCTCGCCCTCGGTGCAGCCGGTTCCAGTCGCCGGTGATGGCCAGGCCTCGCGGACAAACCAGGTGAGCCGCTGGTCTGCGGGACCTGGCAGGGGCAGCCGACTGTGCCGTTCGAGCCAGGCGGACCGGCACCAGCCCGTCGCGCCGGTGCCGGTGCCGGTGATGACGCCCGAGGACGCCTGGGTTTCGGCCCGCCCCGCCGGCGTAGTCAGGACGTATCGCGCCGTCTGGTGGCTGGCGTGGCCGACATAGATCTCGTTCAGCGCGAGCAGTTCCTGCCCGTCGTCCGTCACGGCGCGGACCATGCTGAGGTCGTCGGTGGCCAGCTTCGCAGCGCCGATCGCGGCGATAAGGGCAGCCGTCTGCGCTGGCGCATGCCGCACGAGCACGCCAGGATTGCGGTCAGGCTCGGGGTTGATGCCGATGACTGGCTGTCCGTCGAGGTATTTGGCCGCGTTGGCCACGAGCCCGTCCTGGCCGACCACCAGCGCGACATCGCCCGGCTCGAAGACGAACCGCGCGAGCTCGGCCCGCTCGACCGTGGCTCGTCGCCACTGGTCCGGGATCGCCGCGCTGGCGGCGGCAATGGCGGCACCGACGCGGCGGTGCCGCTCCTCGACGTCCTCGATCCGGCGGCCGCGCGAGCGCAGGAAGAACTCCGCCTGCCCGCGGGTGCCGTGCCGGTCCAGCAGTGCGGCCA
>DATHQE010000264.1:0-9836 GCA_035483035.1 Streptosporangiaceae bacterium
ACGATGATCCGGCATGTACTCCCGTTGCGGTAGCGCGGTCAGTACGACCGAGGCAGACCGAGCACGTGCTCGGCGAGATAATTCAGCACCATCTCCTGGGGAATCGGCGCAATGCGCATGAGCCGCGACTCCCGCCAGTACCGCTCGACGTGATATTCGCTGGCGTAGCCGAAGCCGCCGTGTGTCTGCACGGCCGCATCGGCGGCCGCGAAGGCCGCGTCGGCCGCGAGGAACTTGGCCAGGTTCGCTTGCTCGCCGCTCGGCAGGTTGCGGTCGATCCGCCACGCGGCCTGCCGGGTGGCGAGCTCCGCGGCGGCGAGCCGGGCGTGAGCCTCTGCCAGCGGGAACGAGATGCCCTGGTTGGCCCCGATGGGCCGGCCGAACACCACCCGGTTCTTCGCGTAGGCCACGGCACGGCGCAGGGCCGCCTTGCCGATGCCGACCGCCTCGGCCGCGACGAGTACCCGCTCGGCGTTGAGCCCGTCGAGCAGGTAGCCGAAGCCCTTGCCCTCCTCCCCCACACGGTCGATCGCGTCGACGTACAGTCCGTCGTACGTGACCTCACAGGAGGCCACCGCGTTACGGCCGACCTTGGGGATCGCCCGGATCCCGACCGCCGGGTCCGTCAGCTTGGCGACAAACAGCGTGAGCCCGTCGGTGCGCCGAGCGCCCTCGTCCGCTGGGGAGGTCCGAGTCAGCAGCAGTACTCGGTCGGATTCCAGCGCCTTGGACGTCCAGACCTTGCGGCCAGTCACCCGGTAGCCGTCCCCGTCGCGGACGGCACGGGTGCGGATCGCGGCGGTGTCCAGGCCGGCGTCTGGCTCGGTCACGCCGAAGGCGACGTGCAGATCGCCGCTGGCGACGCGCGGCAGGTAGCGCCGCTTGAGTTCGTCGCTGCCGTACCTGACCACCGGATGCATGCCAAATATCGACAAGTGGATAGAGCTAGCGCCGTTCATGCACGCGCCGGACGCGGCCACCTCTTCCAGGATGATCGCCGCCTCGGTAATCCCAGCCCCGCCTCCGCCGAACTCAGCCGGGATGGCGATCCCGATCCAGCCGCCCGCGGCCATCGCCGCATAGAACGCCCACGGGAACGTGTGCGTCGCGTCAGCCTCGGCCCAGTACTCATCCGGGAAGCGCGCGCAGATCTCCCTGATGGCCTCCCGGATTGGCTGATGCTCGGCGTCCTCGCTGAAGTCCACGGGCGATTCCTACCCCGTCACCAGTACTGCGTCGTGGCCCCGGAGCTGCTGATGATGCCGCCGACAGTCTCTGGCCGCTCGAATACAGACTGGACTGCGACCCGGCCAGGTCCCTGGAGCACCAGCCAGATCGACTTTGCCTGCCACCTGGCCGAGCTGAACCAGTAGTTGCCCCGCGGGTACTCGAAGTGCAGGAACATCCGCACTGAGCGGTCTTTCCAGATAAGCCCGCCGGGCTGGATCAGGATGCGCTCACCCTGCTGGAGGTCGCGGATGAACGTGTTGCCCGGTGCGTGCAGCAGCAGCAGGCCAGGCCCGCCCTGCGCGGTGAACCTGTCCATCGTGGCCCCGAGCGGGTAGTGGTACTCCTGCTCGTCGCCCTTCTGCGTGGCGAACCAGACGCCGGCGCGCTCCCACTGGTAGCCGACGTTGCTCGTCGCAACGAGGAAGCGGTGCTCGACGACGTCGACGGCATGGTTGGCCGGCAGCGGCACCGCGAGCGTCTCGCCGGGGTGATCTGCGCTGATGGCGATGTGACCGGGTCCGCGCGCCGTCATCATGAGGAGCGGCATGCCAGCCAGCATCCTGCTCCAGCCGCCAGCCATCTTCATCATCTCGAGCTGGATGGTCGGCTCGGTGTGCAGCAGGACGTGGTGGGAGAAGTAGACCGAGTCCGATGGGTCCAGCTTCATCTCCGCGACCGGCACGTACTTACCGCTGATCTGGCAGGTGGACCGGTTGAAGCGGATCCTGGCCATGTCCCGGATCGGCGGCTGCTCAGCCCACCCGGACTTGGTCACCCGCGCCCGGACATCGGTCGCGGCCCCGCAGTGCGGGCAGGTGGTGCCAGACCCGTCGCTCTGGATGCGGCAGTACGGGCAGGTGTAGGTCGCGGTAGGAGTCGACATGTCGCTCGCCTACTCGCTGCCGTGGTGGACGTACATCGACTGGACGCCGACCCGGCCAGGGCCGGTCATCTCGGCAAGGTACATGCTATGGCTGCCCATCATGCCGGTCTTGAACTTCTGCTGGACCGTGTTCATCGTGACCGACGAGTCCTTGTACAGGAATCCGCCTGGCTCGACCAAAATCTTCTCGCCCGGCTGGAGGGTCTTCTGGAAGACGTTGCCGTAGCCGTGCAGGAGCAGCAGTCCAGGGTCGCCCGCGGTCACGAACCTGTCCATGTACATCCCGCTGCCACCGTGCAGGACATTGGCCAGGCCCTTGATCCGGACGAACGAGTAGTTCAGCGAATGCGTGCCAGCAAGGAACGCGTGCTCGCGGACATCGATCTCGTGCGACGGGTGGATCGGCAGGACCACGACCTCGCCGGTCGCGTCCTTCGACAGCGCGATCCGACCCGGCCCGTGCGCCACGCTCATGATGTGCGGCATGCCACCGATCATCCGGCGGGTGCCGCCCGGCGTGTTCAGCGCCGACAGCGGGACGCCGGGCTCCTTCCACAGCATGACGTGGTGCTCGAAGAACACCGAGTCGCCGGCTGCTAGCGCAAGCTCGGCGACGGGGACGATCTCGCCTTCGATCTGGCAGGTGGAGTTGGAGAACCGGAACTCCGTCATGTCCCGCAGCCGCGGCGCTTCGGCCCAGCCAGAGTCAGAAACGAGGTTCTTCTTGTCGAGCGGGGCGCCGCAGGTCGTGCAACTTGTCCGCTCCGGCTCATTCTGAGCCTTGCACCACTGACATTCGATCCTGTCCATCCGGGCAGGCCTTTCTGCTCGAGGGCCAATCAGTCTGTTGCCGCGGGGGGTCGGTGAAATACTTTGCGAGGTCTGGAGGCACAGGTAGGAACTGTCGCCGGTCCGCGCAGGGCAGCGGCTGCCCGTCAAGTGCGGACACGGCGGCTGATATTGGCTGTGATCGTAGCGGAGCGCGGGGTGCTCCGCTCCTGGTTAGGCCGAGGGGTTAAGCCGAAGGCGGGCTGGTAGGCGTGCCGCAGTCGGCGCAGAACTTCGCCGTCGGGCTCAGGCTCGCATTGCAGTTGGTGCAGTGCTTAGAGGTCGCCGTGCCGCACTCGGGGCAGAACTTCGCGCCGACCTGGACCGGGCTCTGGCAGTTGGTGCACGCCATCGTGGCGGGGGCGGCAGCCGGAGCCTCGGCCGCAGCTGGCGCAGCCGGTGGCGCCTCGGGCTGAGCCCCTGCGGCGGCCTGCTGCGCGTACCCCTGGCCGCCCCCGGCGAAGCCCGCTCCTGGCGGCGGCGGGTTGTACGGGGCCTGCATCGGGGCCTGCATCGCCTGGCCGGCCATGCCCATGCCCATCCCCATGAACATGGGCGTCACCGCGGCACCGCCCTGCGCCATGCCCTGGCCAGCTCCCTGGAGTGCCTCGGCCTGGGCGGCCTGAAGGAAGCCGCCGGCCAGACGGCTGTAGGCGGTGTCCCCGGCCAGCTTCTTCAGCCGCGCGTTGTCGTCGTCGTCGAGGTTAACGTCGACGTTGCCCAGCCGGGTCAGGCTGATGCCGTAGTCAACGAGCTCATGGTTGGCCGCCTCGAGCGACAGCGACTCGATCTCAGGGCTGTGCATGGACAAGCCGAGGATCGGCCAGGCACCTGACATCAGCTGCTTCGTCACGGTGGTGCGGGTGACCTTGAGCAACTGCTGAGTGACCCAGCCCGTCACTGCCTGGTTGTTGGTCACGTCGACGGTCCCGACGAGGTTGAGGATCAGCTTGGTCGGGTCGTTGACGCGCAGCGCGTACTCGCCGAACGTGCGCAGCGTGACAATCAGTCCCGACTGCGGATCCTGCACTTCATCCAGCCGGCCGCCGAACCGGTTGTTGGGGAATTCGCGCGTGCCGACGAAGTAGATCTCGGCCTTGAATGCGTTACCACCCGACGCCCAGTCCACGAACATGCCGAGGAACGGCAGTTCCTTCGCGTCCAGCGTGTGCTGGCCGGGCACCAGCACGCCCATGACCTGGCCCTGGCTCATAAAGACCGCGACGGCGTCTGGCTCGACAATGGCGCGAGTGAACTTGCGGATGTTCTGGTCTGGCCACTTATAGACGATCTGGCCCTTGGCCGTGTCAGGCGCTGCGATGAACTCGCGGCGAGCCTCGTTAAGAAGTCCCATTGAAAGCTCTCCCCTGTGCCTGGAATGTGACGCTCGCTGCCGCCGTGGTCACGCCTAACCGGATCATACTTCTGTGGGTGGCTAATACGGCTAGATCTGACGCAGCCAGACTCTCGTCCTAGTCGCGCCTGAGTCTCACCTCAAGACGGCTTGCTGAGCGCATGGCGGCGCTTCCGGCACCGGCAATCACATGCCTGATTGAGCTACCAGAGTCCGAGGAGCGAGCCCAGTACGCGAGCGGCCTGACCGCCCGCTTCCTCGGCGATCGCGAGCGCAGCGGGAACGTTCAGATTGTCCGCAAGCGCTCCCCGCACGGCCGTGACAGCCGCCGCGGAGTTCTCCGGGCGCCCCGCCGCTATCTGGAGCAGCTCCAGCCGTCGGGCAGCGGCCGCCAAGGCGGCAGGCTCGTAGTCCCACTCCTCGGCCCACGGCCGGTCCAGGATCAGCAGCCGCACGGCGGCCGCCGGGTGGCGGTCAAGCACGTCGCTGACCAGGACCAGGTTGCCGGTCGACTTCGCCATCTTGGCGCCGCCGACCGTGACCACGCCGACATTGAGATGGGCGCGCGCGAACGGCCTGACGCCGGTGAACTGCTCGGCGAGCGCGGCCTGGTAAGCGTGGTGAGGGAAGCGCAGGTCGGCGCCGCCGGCGTGCACATCGATCGCAGGCCCGAAGGCGTGCAGCGCCATCGCGGCGCACTCGGCGTGCCAGCCAGGCCGTCCCGGACCCCAGGGGCTCGGCCAGGCGACGGCATCGACCGCTGCTTCACCCTGGCCGGCTGCGTGCCAGAGCACGATGTCGAACGGGTCATCCTTGGCCGGGTCGTCGGGCCGGTCGCCGTATTCGGCCGACAGCCGGAGCGCAGTAGCGCGGTCGAGGCCGGCCTGCCGGGCGGTGGAAGCGCCGGAGAAGTACACGCTCCCGTCGCGCTCGTACCCGGCGCCGGCGGCTAGCAGGCCGCTGGCCAGCGCGATCACCTGGCCGATGAAGGCATGCGCGCGCGGCTGGAGGGCGGGCTCAGTTACGCCGAGCGCGGTCATGTCGCGATCGAAGTAGAACTGCTGGATAGCGGCGTATCGGTCATACGGCGAGCCGACTCGGTTCGCCGCGGCCAGCAGCACGTCGTCGACATCGGTGACGTTCCGGCACAGGATGACGTCGGTAGCAGCGGAGCGCAGCACCCTGGCCAGGGTGTCGACCCACACGAACGTGGCCGCGTGTCCGAGGTGCGTGACGTCGTACGGGGTGATACCGCAGGCATAGATGCGTGCCCGGCCGGGGAGCGGAAGCGTGGTCTCGCCGAGGGTCAGCACAGGTTCGGGCCCCGGCTCGCTACCGACTGCCGCCATCGGATTGATCACGTCGCCGACGATACCGAGGGCGGCACGGCCAGGTCAGCCAGGGGCAGGCGCGGCCGGCTGGCAATCGGCTTCACCCGCGCCGCATATTCAGCGGCATACTGGCCATAATCAGGACTTCACACCACCATGCGGAGGTGACACGTGGACATCGGCGGGGCGCTGGCAGAGGCGCGCAGTGAAGCCGGACTGACCATCACTCAAGTGAGCGAGCGCACCCGCATCAGGGAAACGATCATCCGAGATATCGAACGCGACGATTACTCGGCATGCGGCGGGGACTTCTATGCCCGCGGCCATATCCGCGCGATCGCGAGAGTAGTCGGGACCGACCCGGTCCCGCTGATCCAGGAGTATGACGCGGCCAGCGTGCCAGCCAGCGAAGGCGTCGCGCCGGTCCCCAGCACGCCTGTCCGGGTAGATCCCGACGCCGACACCGATCCCGGCCTGCTCGAAGGTGAGGGTCTCGAGTTCGACCTGCCTGGCCGACTGTGGCCAGGGCCGCCTCGGCCGGTCCGGCGCTGGATTGCGGCGGTGGGTTCCAGGCTGGCCGGCCTGGCCACAGAGCCGGCCGCGGCCGGCCCGACGACACAGCGCGCCGCGACCGGGATCACCGCGGCCGAGGCGTTCCGGCCTGGCTTGCCGCTGGACTTCGAACGTCGCCGACCACGGCGCGCCGGCCTGCTCGGGCTCGTCGCACTGGCAGTCATCGGCGCCCTGGTGTACTTGCTTGTCGCCGGCGGCTCGCATGCTCCGGCGGCGCCGCGACCGCGCCACCCTGCCCGCGCCGCTGCTCAGCACACCGGCTCGACGGCGGCCAGCAACTCCGCCCGACCTCAGGCTGCGGGGCTGGTCGCAGTGGCGAGCGCAGCCGCGTTCGGCCCGGCCGGCCCTAGCCAGGGCGACGACCCGCAGGGAGCCGCGCTCGCCGTTGACGACAGCGCTGCCACTGCGTGGCACACCGACTGGTACACGACGGCTGCCCTGGGCGGCCTGCAGTCCGGCACCGGTCTCCTGCTCAGCCTGGGCAAGACCGCCACGATCGCGAGTGCCACGATCGTCCTCGGCGCCACGCCGGGCGGCGCCATTGAGCTGCGGGCCGGCGACACTCCGGCGCTTACGGACCTGCCCGTGGTGGCGCAGGCGGCGAATCCAGGCGGGACGCTGACCATGCGCCCGGACGTACCGGTCCGGGCCCGTTACCTGCTGATCTGGTTCACCAGCCTGCCGCCCGACACTGCCGGCACGTACGAGGCCAGCATTGACAGCGTCCGGCTATCCGGCACCGGGTAACCCCGCTGACGGGCGGAGGATGGCCGGCCCCGTGGCGGACCCCGCGGGCGTTACGGCCATGAGGCGAGCGCTTCGATCTGCGCGGCCAGCGGCTCTGCCGCGGTGAGCCGGTTATCGATAGTGACGTGCGGCGCCGCCGGTACCGAGCCGAGCCGCATGCTGTCGGCGAAGGCGGCGAACTGGGCCAGTTTCGCCGCGTCGCGTGCCAGGCCGCGGTCGGCCAGTCGCTGCCGCAGCGTGGCCGCATCTGAGCGCACCCACACCAGCTGCATGGGCGGCCCGCCGAGCTCTGCCACCCAGGCCGACCACAGCGCGGCGTCGTGGATCTGCTGGGTGAACGGTCCGGAGAGCAGGACTCCGCAGCCAGCCGACCGGATCTCCCGTGCGGTTGCCGTCATCCCGCGGTACTCGTGCACCTTGACGTGCTCGTCGTACCACGGTCCTTCGCGCTCGGCGGCCGGACGCCCCGCAGCCGCCAGAACCGCAGCGACAAACGAGCCGTACATCGTGTCCTTGTCCAGGAGCGCCGGGGGCGGGACCAGGGCGGCCAGGAGCAGCCGGGCAACGGTCGTCTTGCCGGCGCCGGGCGGCCCGGCCACGACCCAGACAGGCGCTGGCGCGGTCACGCCGGGAGCGTATCTGCCAGCAGTCGGCCGATCTCGGCGACCCCGTCGATGGCCTGCTCCGCGTCAGGCGACTGCGGGATCAGGTTGAACTCGGTGCAGCCCGCTTCCGCATACGGCGCGAGGAATTCGGCGACGTCTGCCGGACTGCCGTACGGGCAGTAGCGCTCGAACCGCTCGAACGGCACCTGGTAGAACGCCTCCATCGCCGGCCCGAGGAGTTCGCGAGCCCGGTGCCGCGACTCCGCCAGGCCACACCAGACCTGCATCATGTGCCGGGTCGGCGGCGCGGTCCGGCCGGCACGCTCGGCCTCTTCGGCAGCGAGCTTGACGGCGGCCGTGAACCGCGCGGGCGAGTTCCAGATGCCGAGCCAGCCGTCGCCGAGACGCCCGGCCCGCCGGATCGCGGTGTCCGACCGGCCGCCGACGATGATAGGCACCTCGGCGGCCGGGCTGATGAGCGCGTTCTCGATGGCGAAGAACTCGCCTCGGAACGTTGTCGGCTCGCCCGTAATCAGCTGCCGCACGACAGTCAGGGCCTCCTCCATCCGGCGGCCGCGACTGGCCGGGTCGACGCCGCATACCTCGACCTCGTGCCGGTCCTCGCCGCCGATGCCCACGCCGAAGACCAGCCGCCCTGGCGCCAGCCGGTGCAGATCAGAGAGCTGACGGGCGACGAGCACCGGATGGCGAAGCGGCAGCAGGTACACGCCGGTATGCACGGGCAGGCTCGGATGCAGCGTCGCCAGGGTGGTCGCCTGGATCAGGCCGTCGAACCCGAGGCCGGCGATGAAGCTGACGTGGTCGGCGCAGCACACATGGCTGACCCCGGCCGTTCCCGCGCGAGCCAGGAACAAGCGCATCGCCTCGGGGCCCTGGTCCATCAGGCCAAATGGCGGGAACATCCCGACCCGGGGGGTGCGCGGGCCGCCGTTCATCGGACGCCACCGGGTTGCATGGACCCATGAGGCTGGGAACGGGGCCGAATCCCCGGCACAAGGGCAGGCACGTGCGCCTGGTAGCGGGCGTAGGCCCCGCCCAGATCCCGGTTGGCATACCCGAGCACCGCGGCGTAGCAGACGGTCGCGTAGCCGAGGACAAGCGGCGCCGATCCGCGCCGCGCGTTCCGATCCCGTTCTGTCTCCATATCCTGACGCTATGCAGGCGGCTTGCCCGTCTCTATCGGGTGAACTACGGGCCCGCGGTCGCCGCCAGCACGTCGCGACCGCGGCTGTCCGGTTTGCGGATCGGGAAATCTACCGAGTCGCTCCCGCTAGCGCTGGGGGTTAACGGCTACCCAGGCGGCGATCTGCGCGCGGGAGCGTACGCCGAGCTTGCGCCGGATGTGCTCGACATGCGCCTCGGCGGTGCGCGGCGCCACCGAGAGCCGCGACGCGATGGCCTGGTTCGTGAGGCCGTCTGCGACCAAGCCGGCGACCTGAAGCTCGCGGCCGGTCAGGCGCGGCAGCGCTGCGGCCGGCTCGCTAAGGCAGCCGAGCACCGCGTCCAGAACCGGCCGCCACTCGCCGTGATAGAACAGGTGGCCGGGGCCGGGCAGCGGGATGAGCTCGGCACCGGGGATCAGGCTCGCGACCTCGCGGCCGAGCTCGAACCTGGTGGCAGTGTCCGCCTCGCGGTGCAGGACCGTCGTCCGCGCGCGCACCTGCGGGAGCAGGGTCCGGATGTCGGTCTGGTAGTAGACGTCGAGCAGCGCGCTCGCGGTTTCGGCCGTCGCGCTTGCCCGCTGGAACGCCGCCAGCGTGTCGACATCCTCGTTGCTCGGGTCCTTGATGAAGATGCCAGTCATCATCTTCGAGCCGAGGCGCCCCCAGTTGGCCCTGATGAGGGCCACGATGGACGCCCTGAGCTCCGCCAGGGCCAGGTCGCCGCCGTTGGCGCACATGCCGTACACGACCAGCTGGCGCACGCGCTCGGGATAACGGGCGGCGATCGCGCTCACAAGCTGGCCGCCCTGCGAGGCGCCAAACAGGCTGAGCTCGCCGGCGTCGGCGCCCGCCGCATCGGCAACCGCGAGGGCGGCGGCTACCTGGCCCTCGAACGAGAGGTCTGTCGCATGCTGGTCCGATAGCCCGCAGCCGGCCTTGTCCCACCTGATCACGGTGAAGCGCTCAGCGAGCCGCTCGATGAAGGCGCCGAAGGCGAACAAGTCAAGCTGCGCGCGCAGGTGCGTCACCCAGCCCGAGTCGACCAGCAGCGGCGGACCGTTGCCCATCGCCGAGTAAGCGACCCGACCAGCCGGCGTACGG
>DATHQE010000265.1:0-4753 GCA_035483035.1 Streptosporangiaceae bacterium
CTGGCCGATGATGACGGCGCTGCCTCCGGCGGCCACGACGTCCTCGGCGGTCTGGCGTCCCATCCCGCTGCTGCCGCCGACGACCACCAGCTTCTGCCCCGCGAAGACCGGCCTGGCCATGCCCTGCGGCTGGTCGGGCAGATTCATCTGCTGGTGCATGCCCTCGAGCCAGTTCATGCTCATTCAACGTTCCTTTCGGCTGGGTGCACAGGGGGAAGCCCGCTGCTTACTCGCAGGCAAGACTGGCCGCCGCGACCCGGCCGCACATCGTCAGATCAGCTATCAGCGACGATCCCGCCGCATCCTCGAGCGCGCGCTGGGAACAGCGCCGCTAGCATTTCTGACGATGTGCGCTCCCGGGGGGCGTAGCCAAGGTGCGCCCATGTCTCGCGGCGGGATTCAGGACAGGCCTGCATGCCGAACGAGCGCGCAGACAAGCAACAGGGAAGGAAGGAATTGGGTATCGCCCGGATCAACTACGTTCGGCCGATATCCCTCGCGCCGCTGCACGGCCGGCCAGTTCGACCCGGGTACGGATGCCGAGCTTGGTGAAACGTGCCGCAGGTGCGAGTTGACCTCGGCGAGACCGAACGCGCCGAGCAGGTCCTCGTCGGCCTCAGCGACCAGGACCGCGAACACGGCGAGATTCGCATTGCGCCCACGGCGCTTCAGCTCGCCCAGGACGACCCGTACGCGGCGGCCGCCGCCCTTGGGCCGGTCCTGGACGGCTCCGCTCTTCAGATCCGGCGGAGCTGGTTGATTCACGCGTTACCTGTACACCAAGCTCGGCGCACAGCCGGGCCGAAGCGGTCGAGTCCGCCCGCGTTCTGGGCCTGCTCGCGCCCTCTGCGCGCTCGCCTGCGTCCGCCTGATGATCACCGTGTCATCATGGGCTATGCCGCCTGCCGGGAGTTCGGAGCCCGTGGCCCGTCCGGGTGCGAGCGGAGTTGTCTCCCGTCCGGCGCTGTGGCAGCGGCTGGGGGCGGCGCCGCGGGTGACGGTGGTGTCGGCGCCGCCTGGTAGCGGCAAGACGGTCCTGCTGCGGTCCTGGATCCGTGAGGCGGGCCTGGCCGAGCGCGCCGCCTGGGTTCCGGTGGGGCGTGACGAGCGTGATCCGCAGCGGTTGTGGCTATCGGTGCTGGGCGCGCTGCGTCAAACGATCCCAGGGTCGACGCTGGTGCGCATGTTGACGGCGGCGCCGGATCTGGACGGCTGGGCGATCACCGAGCGGCTGCTGACGGACCTGGCGCCGCTGGAGGACCGGATCTGGCTAGTGATCGATGACCTGCACGAGCTGGGCGCGGACGAGGCGCGGCGGCAGCTGGAACTGTGGCTGATGCGGGCCCCGCCACAGCTGCGGTTCGTGCTGGCCACCCGGCATGACGTGCGGCTCGGGCTGCACCGGTTGCGGCTGGAGGGCGAGCTGACCGAGATTCGCGAGGCCGATCTGCGGTTCACCGTAGCCGAGGCGCGAGAGCTGTTCGATGCCGCCGGAGTGGAGCTGCCCGACTCGGCGGTGATGATACTGCACGAGCGGACGGAAGGCTGGGCGGCGGGGCTGCGGCTGGCGGCGCTGTCGCTGGCCGGTCATCCGGATCCGGAGCGGTTCGCAGCGGAGTTCTCCGGGACCGAACGGACCGTGGCGGAATACCTGCTGGCCGAGGTGCTGGAGCGGCAGCCCGGCGAGGTGCGGCGGCTGCTGTTGCGCACGAGCGGGCTGGATCGCATCAACGGCGAGCTGGCTGATCTGCTGACCGGGGCCAGCGGTGGGGAACGGATGCTGCAGGACCTGGAGGAGGCCAACGCGTTTGTGGTGTCGTTGGACGCGGCGCGGTCCTGGTTCCGCTACCATCACCTGTTCGCCGACCTGCTGCAGCTGGAACTGCGCCGCACTCAGCCAGAGGAGGTCGCCGCGCTGCACAAGCTGGCGGCAGGGTGGCTGGCGGGCCACGGCTACCCGGTGGAGGCGATCCGGCACGCCCAGGCCGCCCGTGACTGGGGGCTGGCCGCCGGGTTGCTGGCCGACCACTGGCCAGGCTTGTATCTGGGCGGGCAGGAGGCGACGGTGCACGCGCTCATGGCGGGATTCCCGGCTCGGGCATCGGCGGCGGACGCCGAGCTGGCGGCGGTGGCCGCGGCCGATGAGCTGGCCCGCGGGTCGCTGGAGGCGGCGGAACGGTGCATGGGGCTGGCCGAGCGGGGATCGGCGTTGGTGCCGGAGGGTCGGCGCAGGCAGGCGCAGGTGCTACTCGGAGTGGTCCAGCTGCTGCTGACTCGCCGGCATGGGAACCTGCCGGCGGTGGCCGAGCAGGCGCAGCGGCTGCAGGCCCTGGCCGAGGCCCCGGACGCGGCGCAGCATGACCTGGCGCCTGCGGCGCGGGCCGGCCTGGGCGAGGAGCTGCGCGCGTTTGCGCTGGTTAAAATCGGCGACAGCGAGACCTGGGCCGGCCGGCTCGACCAGGCCGAGTCGCACCTGGAACAAGGGGTCGCGCTGGCGCGCCGGATCGGGCGGCCCTATCTCGAGTTCATGGGCCTGGTGTACCGGGCGGAGATCGAGCTCAACCGGCCCTTTTTCCCGCGGGCGGCGGAGCGCAGTAGGCAGGCGATCGACTTGGCCGAGCGGCACGGCTGGACCGACGATCCGGACGCTTGCAACGCCTTCATGACACTCGGAGCCGCGCTGGCCTGGCAGGGACGGCTGGACGAGGCGGAGGCCTGGGTACAGCGTGCCGAACGCACCATCAGGGCGGAAGCCAATCCCGCGGTGGCGATGGGGAGCCAGTACGTCCGCGGCCAGTTCGAGCTGGGCCGCGGCCAGGTCGCCGCCGCGCTGGCCGCGTTCCGGGCCGCCCAGCGGCTGGCCGGGCCGCACCCGCTCGCCAGGCCGCTGCGGGCCTGGCTTGTGCACGCACTCGTGCGGCTCGGCGAGACCGAGGATGCCGAGCAGGTCCTGGCCGGCCTCGGCGAACGCGACCGCGACCGCGGGGAGATGCGCATCGCCGCCGCGGCGCTGTGGCTCGCCCGGGACGACCCGCATGCGGCGACCGTCGCGCTCGCGCCGGTCCTGGAGGGCTCCGCGGGAGTGGGCTGGCGGTCCTGGCTGGTTGAGGCCTTCCTGCTGGAGGCGATCGCCCGGGACGCGCTCGGCGACCCGGCCGCCGCCGGGCACGCCCTCGAGCACGCGCTGGACCTGGCCGAACCCGACGGCGCGCTCATGTGGTTCCTGATGCATCCCGCGACGCGCCTGCTCAAGTGCCATGCCCGGCAGCGCACCGCGCACGCCGCCCTGATCGCCCAGATCCTCGACCTGCTGGGCGGGAACAGGCCCGCCCGGCCGCCCGCCAGGCTGCGGCCGCCGCTTGAGCCGCTCACCAAGAGTGAAATCCGCGTACTGCGCTACCTGCCGACTCACCTGACGGCGCCGGAGATCGCTACCGAACTGTCCGTCTCGACGACCACCGTCAAGACCCACCTGCGCAACGTCTATGCCAAACTCGGCGCACACAGCCGGGCCGAAGCCGTCGCGTCCGCCCGCGCCCTGGACCTGCTCGCACCCTCCGCACACCAGCGCTGACTCGGCGACCTTCCGCGCCTGAGGCTAAGCGTCGTCAGAAATCATCCGAATCGTACGTTGGCCGCTCATCCTGTCCACGTCGAGGCTCGGTCTCGTGACTACTGACGACGCGACCAGCGCACGTAGCGCGCGGCAGCCGCGGCGCTACGAGATCTGGGTGCGCGGCCACTTGGGCGAGACGATGCGCTCGGCGTTCCCCGCCCTGCAGGCTCAGCTACGGGGAGAGGACACCGTGCTGACGGGAGCGATGTCGGACCAGGCCGAGCTGTATGGGGTACTCGCCGAGATCGAGGCCCTCGGGCTGGAGCTGCTCGAAGTCCGCCGTGTGCCGCCGCGATGACCGATCACGATGACCCCGATCGGGCGTGCGGCTCGCGGCAAAATCCTACGGATCGTATGAGGCCGGCTCATCCGGCTGAGTACGAGACTTGTGCAATAAGGGACGAAGACGAAACCGGGCGGGGCAGCAGAGCAAGGGACAGGCGCCGCGACGGTATTGATGAGATCCACGGCCACAATAGGGTCGCGCGATGACCTGACGAGGCTCAATCGGTGCCGCCGGAGGAGAGAACAGATGCCTTCCCTGAAAGACAAAACCGTGCTGATCATCGGCCGCGGCAGCGGGATCGCCCGGGCCATCGCCGTGGCCGTCAGCGAAGACGGAGGCCAGGTTATCGCCGCGGGGCGTCACCCGGACGATCTGGCCAGCGCGTATCGCGGCATGGATATCGGCATTGAGCGTGTCGACGTGACAGACGAGTCCTCGGTCGCCGCGCTGGCGGACCGGATCGCGACCGTGGACCACGTCGTATCCACCGCTTCGGCCCGCGCCCGCGGTGGCTACGCGGACCTGACGGCCAGCCTGGTGAATGCCTCGTTCGGCACCAACGTGACCGGACCCCTGCTGCTGGCCAAGCACTTCGTGGGAAACCTCGCACCCGGCGGGTCGTTCCTGTTCATGTCGGGAGCCACCGCGCTGAAGCCGGCCCCGGGCATGCTCGCCGTCGCGGCTACCAACGCCGCCGTCGACGCCATCACCGCCGGGCTGGCGGTCGAGCTCGCCCCGATCAGGGTCAATGCCATCGCCCCCGGAACCATCGACACCGGCGCGTACGACGCTCTCGGAGACGAACGGAAGGCCGCGCTGTTCCAAGCCCGGTCTGCGGCCAATCCCGCGCG
>DATHQE010000266.1:0-7464 GCA_035483035.1 Streptosporangiaceae bacterium
CTTCTTCAGCTTCAACATCGCCAGTCAGGCGCAGCTGCAGAGCGTCATCAGCCAGCTCGTCGCGGCGAACGCGGCCAGCTCCAACCCCGCCAGCCAGTATCCGCTGCTGCTGATGAGCGACCAGGAAGGCGGCCTGGTCCGTCGCCTGCCCTGGGCCGGACCGACCCAGTCCGAAGCGCAGATCGGCGCCTCGGCCAATCCGTCTGCCGCCGCGGCTAGCGCGGGCGCGCAGGCCGCGGCCGGGCTGCGCGGCGTCGGCATGAACGTCAACCTCGCGCCGGTGCTGGACGTGTTCCGCGCCCCAGGCGACTTCGACGACCAGTTCCAGCGCTCGTACAGCATGAACCCGAACATCGTCTCCGCTGCCGGAGCCGCCTTCGTCCGGGCTCAGCAAGCTGGCAACGTTGCCGCGACTGTGAAGCACTTCCCCGGTCTCGGCGCGGCGACCGCCACGCAGAACACCGACAACGCGCCGGTCACGATCAATCTGCCGGCCAGCACGCTGCGGGCCGTCGACGAGTACCCATATAAGGCGGCCTTCCAGGCTGGCGCCAAGCTCGCCATGGTGTCGTGGGCGCAGTACCCGGCGCTGGCCCCGGGACTGCCAGCCGCCCTGTCGCCCGCGATCGTCCAGGGTGAGCTTGAAGGCCGAATGGGCTTCACCGGCGTGACGATCACCGACGCGCTTGGCGCAGGGGCACTCGGGGCCTATGGCTCCCTGCAGAACAAGACGATGCTCGCCGGCCGGGCCGGCATGGACGCGCTGCTCTGCACCGCCACCAAGCCGCTGCCCGGCTTGCAGTGCGTCGACGGGCTGGAGAACGGCTACCTCGACGGTGCGCTGCCGCAGACCGCGTTCAGGGCGCAGCTCGCTCAGCTGCTGCAACTGCGAGCCAGCCTGCCGAGCTGACCCCGGTCCAGACGCTGGCCGCCCGGCGCCGCTGACCGGGGTTCGCGTCTGCCGTACAGGTGCCCTACCCGGCAAGTAGCGTGCGGGTGGTACGAGATGTCTGTTCGGCTAGCGATTGCGTGCGAGCGGGGCTTGCGCCCGGTTCCGCGGAGAGGCAACCCCCGCCTTGGGCAAGCAGCTGTGGTTCAGGTCCTCGGGCGCGGCCGTGGCAGCCGTTGCCGTGGCCGGGCTGATGGCGGCGCTCGTCGGCGGCAGCGCTGAAGCGGGCCCCGCTGCTGGGTCAGCAGGCGCGGCTGGCCGCCGGCTGGCCCTCAGCGCTGAAGTCCGCAATGCCGCCGTCGCTCGCGCGGCGAATCAGCCTCCAGAGACAGCCGTGGCGTCGGCACTGTCGCCGCGCCAGCTGGCCGGGCAGCGCGTCATCTACGCCTACTCGGGCCTCACGCCGCCCGCGCGCCTGCTGTCGCTGATCCGCCAGGGCGACGTCGGCGGCGTCATCTTCTTCGCCGCCAACTTCGAGAGCAGGTCGCAGTTCACCACTGCGGTCGGCCAGCTCGAAGCGGCGAACAAGGCCGCGACAAACCCGGCGCGTGACTACCCGCTGCTGCTGATGACCGACCAGGAAGGCGGCAGCGTCAGGCGGCTGCCCGGTGCACCTGTCGAGTCGGAGAAGTGGATCGGCTCGCGCGGCACCGCGTCCGGCCGCGCGTACCAGGCTGGCCAGGCCGGCTCGGGAGCGGCCGCCAGCCTGCTGAGTTACGGCCTGAACGTCAATCTCGCCCCGGTCCTCGACGTCTACCGAGCACCGGGCGACTTCGACGACCAGTTCCAGCGGTCGTACAGCACGAGCCCGCAGGTGGTGTCCACGCTAGGCGCCGACTTCATCCGGGCGCAGCAGCAGGACGGCGTGGCGGCGACAGCCAAGCATTTCCCCGGTCTCGGAGCCGCCACGGCGAGCCAGGACACCGACTTGGAGCCGGTTACGGTCGGCGTGTCGAAGGCGACGCTCCAGAGCGACGATCAGTACCCCTACCAGGCGGCCATTGGCGCGCATGTCGACCTGGTCATGGTCTCGTGGGCCACGTACCCAGGGCTCGGATCGACCTTGCCGGCCGGACTCTCTCCCGCCATCGTGCAAGGTCAGCTGCGTACCCGGCTCGGCTTCCAGGGCGTCACGATCACCGACGCCATTGGCGCCGGCGCGCTCGCGGCGTACGGGTCGACGCAGACCCGCGCACTCATGGCCGCCGAAGCGGGAATGCAGCTGATCCTCGCGTCGGACTCGGTGAGCCAGGGCGCGGACTGCATGAGCGCGCTCGCGGCGGCCTTCCGCGATGGCAAGCTATCGGGGGCGGCGTTCCGGGCTACGGTCGCGCAGATCCTGACGCTTCGCTCGAGCTTGCGGCCTTGACAACGCCAGGCGGCACGACGGGTGAGTAGGCCGTCAGGAAGAAGCCGCGCGTCGGCCCGCTGATGTCGATGGTGTGCGCGAAGCCTGCGGTGGCTGGTGCAGAGGTATCGAACCGGATGCGGACATCGTCCGCAGGCCCCGAGTTCGGGTCGTAGACCAGCAGCGTCACTTCGGTCTTTTCGACCAGGTAGCCGTAGGCCAGGACCTGATGGTTATGCCCGAGCAGGAGCGGATTCGCGGAGGCGACGGTCACGATGCCGAGCGCGGCCGGCTGCCCAGCCTCAAGTTGCGCCCTGATCCGCGGCCACTGGCGAGCGATGCTGCGGGTCCGCAGGCCGCGCCACTGCGACCGGATGGGACCGGCCAGGCGGAGCGAGGTATCCGCATCGGGCAGATTCATCCAGTAGTAGTACCTGGCGACGCCAACGGGAATGTGCCACGACCGGATCAGCCGCCGCACGATGAACCGGAACGCCGCCGAGCGCGGTGCCGGCCGGTCGGCAGGCGGCTGCGCGCCAGCGTGCCAGTAGTCGAGTGCGCCGAATACCATGCCGCCGCACAAGCCGCGGGCCGCGTTCCCGATGCCGACCCGGCCGAACGGCGTCGGCACGCCGATGGCAGGCTCGCTCGGCCAGGAATTGGTGAAGGCGAAGCCGTCGCGCGACGGCACGAAATCTGTGCGCGCCAGCTCACCCATGCCGACATTATCGCCGGTAAATCCCGCCAGCGGCCGGCGGCGTTGCCGCCTACCGGCTCGAGAGCGCCTCGATGCCGGCGACCTCATCCGGCGCCAGCGTGAAGCCGAGGATGTCGAAGTTCGAGGCGATGCGATCCGGCTGCGCTGATTTCGGGATGACGGTGACGTCGTGCTCCAGGTGCCAGCGCAGCACGACCTGAGCCGGTGTCACGCCATGCGCTGCCGCGATCTTGGCCAGAGCCGGATCGTCCAGGTTGGTGTTCTTGAGCGAGCTGTAACCCTCGATCGCGATGCCGCGCTCGGCGTGCCCGGCCAGGATCCGTTCGTCGTACAGCGTCGGGCCCCAGTCGATCTGGTTGACCGCTGGCGCCTTGCCGGACGATCTGGCCAGGTCGTCGATCTCGGTCAGGCTGTAGTTGCTGACGCCGACGTCGCGGGCAAGTCCGTCGGCCTGGATCTCGAGAAGCTCGTTCCACAGCTGGCGGCTGTCGCCGCGCCGCGGCGGCGGCCAGTGCACGAGCCAGAGATCGAGGTAGTCCGTGCCCAGCGCCTGGAGCGAATGCCTGATGACCGCGCGCGCCTTGCCCGCATCCGAAGGACGGATCTTGGTCGTCAGGAACACGTCCGCGCGATCCAGGGAGCTGGCGGCTAGCGCCTGGCCTACCTCCGCCTCGTTGGCGTACATGGTCGCCGTGTCGATGTGCCGGTAGCCGACGGCGAGCGCGGTGAGCACCGCGTCGCGGGCCTGGTCGTGGCGCAGCTTCCAGGTGCCGAAGCCGATCTGGGGCATGCGACCGCCGCCGGGCAGCGCCACTGCCGGGACATCACGAGGCGTGCTCATGCCGTCATTATGCCCGCGGGCGGCCGCGCGGCCAGGGCGGGGATGCAGAGGGGCGGCCCCGTTCCCGTCCTGAAGGTCTTGACCTAGTCAGCAGACCAGCGTGCCACTGGTAGCGGTGAGCTGCGCAAACTCCTCAGCGAGCTGCGCGGTCACCGGTCCCGGCTTGCCATCGCCGACTGTCCTGCCGTCCAGGGCAAGCACCGGCGTCAGGCCGCCCATCGTGCCGGTGACGAACATCTCGTCGGCGCAGTAGAGCTGGGTCAGGCTGTAGTCGGCGGTTTCGGTCTCCAGGCCAGCGCTGACCGCGAGGTCGAGCACAGCCTGCCGGGTGATGCCTTCCGGGCACGCGGCGGTCGTCGGGGTGCGCACGACGCCCCCGCTCACGAGGAAGATGTGCGTCGCGTTCGTCTCCGCGACGAAGCCACGCTGGTCGAGCATGACCGCGTCGTCTGCGCCAGCCGCGTTCGCCTCAATCTTGGCGAGGATCGAGGTCAGCAGGTTGTTGTGGTGGATCTTCGGATCGAGGCTGTCCGGGGCGGTGCGCCGCACGCTGGAGGTGATCAGCGTGATGCCGCCCGCGTCGTAGACCGGAGCCTTGTGCTCAGGTAGCACGATGAGCGTGGGCCCGGACTGGTTGAGCCGCGGGTCCATCCCGCTGGTGATCTTGACGCCACGGGTCAGCGTCAGCCGGACGTGCACGTTGTCGGTCATGTTGTTGGCGGCCAGCGTGCGCCGGATCTCGGCGATGATCTCCTCGTCCGAGGGGATCTGCGCGAACGCGAGCGCCTGCGCCGAGCGTCGCAGCCTGGCCAGGTGCTCATCGAGGCGGAAGATGCGCCCGTGGTACAGGCGCAGGCCCTCCCAGACGGCGTCGCCGCCTTGCACAACCGAGTCGAAGGGGCTGACGGCCGCCTGGTCGCGGTGGGTCAGCCGGCCGGCGACGCTGACGATCAGGTCCCGGTTGCGCTCGTCAAAGGTCTGCAGCATGGCATGCTCCTCGTGTCATGGCCGCAGCCGATGAGCGGCCAGCTCTTCGTAGAACGGCTGGCACTGTGCCGCCAGCGTCGCCAGGTCCGGCGGCACGTCGACGGTTGTTGACTGGCTGGCCGGGGCGAATCCCGTCGACCGCCACACGCTGTCGTACCAGTGCCGTGCCCAGATGCCATCGGACGGCCGCGGGCCGCCGGGCCAGGACAGCATGGCCTGGTGGAAGGGGATGCCGAGCGCATCGCAGAGCGCCTCCAGCGCCGGCCGCGGTGCGCGCAGGATGTCAGCGGAGTCAATGACGGGGCCGCCGAACGCGCGGAAGATCTCGACTTGCTGCTCCAGGCCGAGATCGGCCAGGACCGGGCGTGACCTGACCTTGGCGTATGAAGTGAGCAGACGGCGCGGATCCCGGATCAGGAACGCGTGGGTCAGCCCGGCGAGCGCGTCGCGGTCGATGTCCTGGAGCAGGTGATGCGTCATGTGCTTCTGGTAGTAAATCGACGCGCCGTCAGGCAGCGGCGCCGTCGCGAGTTCCGTCAGGACGATCCGCCAGTCGGTCGGCATGCTCGCGATGATCTCGTCCCGGCCGGGGTGGTCTATTCCGGTCCGGGCCAGGTAATAGGCATAGAGCGGTTCGTCGACGACCACCGTGTCGGGCCGGTTCTCGAACGAGCGCATGAGCGCGGTGGAGACGGTGCGCGGCCCGGACCACATCGCGATCCGGACCGGGCCTCGCTGCGCCGCGCCACCGCCAGTCATTGCGCCACTCACAGCACCACGACCGAGCGAAGCACCTCCCCGCGTTGCATCTTCGCGAACGCCTCCTCAATGTCGTCAAGCGAGATCGTCTCAGACACGAACTTCTCCAGCGGTAGTCGGCCCTGCAGGTGCAGGTCGACCAGCATGGGGAAGTCGCGGGTCGGTAGGCAGTCGCCGTACCACGACGATTTCAGCGTGCCGCCGCGGCCGAAGACGTCGAGCAGCGGCAGCTCGAGCTGCATTTGCGGGGTCGGCACGCCGACCAGTACCACCATGCCCGCCAGGTCGCGTGCGTAGAACGCTTGCCGGTAGGTCTCGGGCCGCCCCACCGCCTCGATGACGACATCGGCGCCGTTGCCGTCCGTCAGCCCCCGGATCGCCTCGACCGGGTCGGCGGACGCGGAGTTCACGGTGTCGGTGGCGCCGAACTGCCGGGCCCACTCGAGCTTGCGATCGTCCACGTCGACGGCGATGATCTTCCGCGCGCCGGCGAGGCTGGCGCCGAGGACCGCCGCGTCACCGACGCCGCCGCAGCCGATCACCGCTACTGAGTCGCCCCTGGTCACGCCCGCGGTGTTCAGCGCGGCGCCGAGCCCTGCCATCACGCCGCAGCCAAGCAGGCCAGCGACCTCAGGCTTGATCGCGGGATTGACCTTGGTGCACTGGCCGGCCGCGACCAGCGTCTTTTCCGCGAACGCGCCGATGCCGAGGGCTGGCGACAGCGGCGTGCCGTCCGCCAGGGTCATCTTCTGGATCGCGTTGTGGGTGTTGAAGCAGTACCACGGGCGGCCGCGCAGGCAGGCCCGGCACTGGCCGCAGACCGCGCGCCAGTTGAGGATCACGAAGTCACCAGCCGACAGGCCGGTCACGTCCGGGCCGACGGCCTCGACTACCCCGGCCGCCTCGTGGCCCAGTAGGTACGGGAAGTCGTCGCCGATGCCGCCCTCCCGGTAGTGCAGGTCGGTGTGGCAAACGCCGCAGGCCTGGATGGCCACCAGCGCCTCGCCAGGGCCGGGGTCAGGAACGACCACCGTGGTGACGCTCACCGGCGCGCCCTTCGCACTCGCGATGACGCCCTTGACCTCGTGTACCATCCTGCTGCTCCTTCGCGATCGTGGTTAGCACCCTGATCCTGGCAGTTGCGGCGGTCAGGTCGCCAGATCCCCCTTGCGTTCCGTGCGCGCCGGACTGCCCGGTCGCGGCCTGACCACACGAAACGGTCCGGCAGCCCTGCGCTCGCGGCCGTTCAGCGCTTCGCAAAGCGTACAGAGCAAAGTAAATCGGACTCTTAGCGGAGTGGCGGCGGGCCGGGTAGCTCGGCCAGCAGTCCTAGTTGCGAGGCTTCGCGGTCGAGCTCCGCAGAGTCGATGGCCGCTTGGTCGGCGGTGGCGGCGAATACGTAGCAGCCGGCGGGATCTAGGCGGAGGCCTACTGTCTGGCCGCGCTCGGACCGGGTCGGCGCGAAGATTCCGGTCAGGCGCCCGTAACCGGGGATGTCGATGGCGTGCTCGTACCCGCGCCCGCGGAACGCCACGTCGGCGACAGTCCCGGCGAGGTGGTGCTCGCCGTCATGCGTGCCGCACAGGGCCAGCGCCGTGGGCCTCATCAGCAAGGCAGCATCGCCAGCGGGCACGTGACCGCCCGACATCCGCGCCCGGCAGGTCCGTAGCAGCGGCCCTGATGGCTCAAGCTCGACCGTGCCGTCGTCATCGGCGGGACGTCCGCTCACCCGGACCTGAAGCTCCCCGGATAGGCCGGTGAACCTGGCCACGAACGGCGTGGCCGGCTCGGTGTAGATCTGCTCCGGCCTGCCGAACTGCACGAGGCTGCCGTGCTGGAGCAGGCCGATCTGGTCGGCGAGC
>DATHQE010000267.1:0-1982 GCA_035483035.1 Streptosporangiaceae bacterium
GATGATGACACCGGCATCGCGCAGCCGCCTGGTCACCGTCGCGTCATAGGGCGGCCGCCAGCCCTCAAGGATCTTGGATCCGCAGGTGGTCGGCATGTCGCGAGTCGTCATCACGTCCTTGAGCGCCAGCGGGACCCCGGCCAGCGGGCCTAGCGGCTCGCCGGCCGCTCGCTTGCGGTCGACGTCCTCGGCGGCAGCCAGCGCGCCGGTACCCGCCACGTGCAGAAAGGCGTGCACGTCCGGGTCGACGGCGGCGATCCGGTCCAGGTGCGCGCGGGTCACCTCGACCGCAGACACCTCGCCGGCTGCCACAGCCGCGGCGATCTGGGCGGCGGTCAGCTGTGTCAGCTGCGTCGGCTCAGCAGCCATGTCAGTCCTCCGCCAGGATCCTGGGCACCCGGAACCTGCCCTGCTCAGCCGCTGGAGCTCCGCCGAGCGCCTGCTCAGGCGTGAGGCATGGCAGCTCGACGTCGTCGCGGTATACGTTCACCACCGGCACGGCGTGCGTCATCGGGGGGATCCCCTCGGCCGCGACCTCCTGCACCCGCGCGACGGAGCTGATGATCTGGTCGAGCTGGCCAGCGAAGTGGTCGAGTTCGGCGTCGGTCAGGGCCAGTCTGGACAGCCTGGCCAGGTGCGCCACCTCGTCCCTGGTAATGGACATGAAGGCCATCCTATGGGGGCTGCCCTGGGCGGCCCGACTGGATTAGGGCCGGCCCAGCCGGGGGCTAGCCGGGCCAGCCAGCGGGCGGCAGGACGATAGAGCCGTGCGGCTCGGTCGGACGGGGCTCGCGTGTCCCGATACCGGTGCCGGCGGGCTCCGGCTGCGGCGTGCTGGCCGGTGTCTGGCGCTGCGGGCTGCGGCCCGGTGCGCAGTGATCAGTCAGCCACGCGGTAGCCGACACCGCGTTCATCGGACGGGCGAAGTGCCAGCCTTGCGCGGCGACACAGCCCATCGCGACCAGGGCGGCGGCGACATCGGCCGACTCGACTCCCTCAGCCACGGAGCGAATGCCGAGCGCGGCCGCCAGGTCGAGGATGGACTTCACCACGACCTCGTCATCCGGCGACTCCAGCATCCTGCCGATAAACGAGGAATCCACTTTGACTTCGCTGAACGGCAGTCGCTTCAGCCTGAGCAACGAGGAGTAGCCGGTACCGAAGTCATCGAGGCTCAGGCCGACGCCGATGTCCGCGAGCGCCTCGGCGGTCGCCACAGCGTGCGCCGGCTCGCTGGTCAGCACCCGCTCGTCGATCTCCAGTAGCAGCGCGTCCGGTGGCACGCGATGGCGGTTGAGGCATTGCTCGACGACATCAGCGAGGCCGGTATCCAGCAGGTCCCGGCCCGAGACGTTGAGTGACACCTGCAGATCAAGCCCCGCTTGCCGCCACAGCGCGGCCTGCGCAACCGCAGTTTCGATGACGAAAGCGGTGACCTCGCGCATCAGGTAAGACTGCTGTACTACGGGGATGAAGTCGCCGGGCGTGAGCATGCCGCGGACGGGATGCTGCCAGCGCACCAGCGCCTCCACCCCAGCCGGGCGCCGGTCGGCCAGGTAGACCATCGGCTGGTAGTGCAGTTCGAGCTCGCCCCGGTCCAGGCCGCGGCGCAGCTCGCCGAACAGCGCGAGCCGGGCTGGCGAGTTCCGGTCGAGTTCCGGCACGTAGCGCTCGACGCCGCTGCGGCGCTGCTTGGCCAGGTACATCGCCACGTCCGCGTGCTGCATCAGCACCTCGCCCGCGGACGCGTCGTCCGGGAACATGGCGATGCCGATGCTCACCTCGATGACGAAGGACATCCCTTCGAGCCGGATCGGCTCTGCCACGGCCGCCCGCAGCCGCGCCGCCACCTCGCGAGCGGCAGCGACCTCCTTGACCGACGGCAGCAGCACGGCGAACTCGTCGCCACCGAGCCGGGCGACCAGGTCGCCGGGCCGGATGCTGTGGGTCAGCCGGTGCGCGACCAGCCGCAGCAGCCGGTC
>DATHQE010000268.1:0-51033 GCA_035483035.1 Streptosporangiaceae bacterium
TGCGGGACCGCGACCATAGGCAACCCCGAGACCGACCCGGAGACAATGGCCCGCACGGTCGGCAAGGCGGTCCCCGACACCGAGGTCCGCGTGGTCGATGAGCGCGGCAAGCACCTGCCACCCGGCCAGAGCGGCGAGGTAGTAGTGCACGGATTCAACGTGATGCAGGGCTATTTCGAGGATCCTGAGGCCACGGCCGCGGCCATCGACCCTGGCGGGTGGCTGCATACCGGCGACATCGGCACGTTCGATCCAGACGGCAATCTCCGCATCACCGATCGGCTCAAGGACATGTTCGTCGTCGGCGGTTTCAATGCCTATCCGGCTGAGATCGAACAGACGATCTCCCAGCATGAGGCCGTCTCCGAGGTGCACGTCATCGGGGTACCCGACGAGCGACTGGGGGAGGTCGGCCGAGCGTACGTGATCCCGCGGCCAGGGCAGCACGTCACCGAGGAGGACATTATCGCCTTCTGCCGGCCCCGCCTGGCCAACTTCAAGGTGCCACGTTCGGTGCGCATCGTGGACAACGTGCCGCGCAACGCGTCGGGGAAGGTGCTCAAATTTGACCTGCGGCGGCAGGCGGGCGAGGAGAAGGGGCGGGCATCCGCAAGTGGCGACCATAACTGAAGACGAGCTGCGCTGGCTGGCTGACCAGCTCGAGATCCGCAACCTGGTGGCGCGGCTGGCACAACTGGCTGACACCGGAGACCTGTCTGACTACGCCCGCTGCTTCGCAGCCGACGCGGTCTGGGTGCCGCCCGCGGACGCTGGGGTGGCCGGGGTCGGTGGCGCCCAGGCGGGCATTGATGACATCGTCGCGGGCGCACAGTCGCGACGCGATCTGGGCATTCAGGGACCAGGGTCGAACACGCGGCACGTAGTCTCGGTGACCACGCTGCAGCGGGTCGACGCCAGCCACGCGCTAGGCCGTACATACTGGCGCTACTACGTCCATACGAACGCCCAGCCGCAATTGCTGACCATGGGCCACTACGACGACCGGTTCATCCGAGGGCCTGCGGGCTGGCTGCTCGCCCGGCGCGAGACCACTCGAGGCTGACCAGCGGCGAGGGTCACTGGGCGATGGACGTCACTGTGCGATGGTCCAGCCGCCGTCCACGGGCAGCAGCACGCCGTGAATGTAGGACGCTAGCGGGCTCAGCAGGTACAGGATTGCCCACGCGATCTCGTCTGGGCTGGCGAGCCGGTGCAGTGGCATCCGGGCGAGCGCGCGCTGGCCGACATCGCTTGCAGTGAAGCCGGCTAGCCGTGGGGTGTCCGTCATACCGGGCGCCACCGCGTTCGATCGCACGTCATCAGTCCGGTATGCGGCCAGATGCCGCGTGTAGCCCATGATCCCGGCCTTGGCAGCGCCGTACCAGTCCGGCTGGGTACCGATGATGTTGCCCGCCACCGAGGCCACATTCACCAGTGCGGCACCGTCGTGCTTGCCGCGGGCCAGCCAGGCTTCTGTCACTCGTCGGACGCTGCCGACGCAGAGGGCTAGGGCCCTGTCGAACTCCATGGCTGACGCACTGGCGGGCCCGGCGTTGTTCACGAGGTACCGGGCCTCGCCCACAGCGGCGGCCGAACGAGCGAGGGCAGCAGTGACTTGCGCGTCGTCTCCCACATCAGCCGTGCAGGCGACACCCTTGCCGCCCGCCGCCTCAATGGTGGCCACTGTCTGTCTGACGGTGTCAGGATTGAGGTCCCAGGCCGCCACCGCGAGGCCAAGCTCAGCGGCGTGAATGCTGGTGGCCCGCCCGATTCCGCTGCCGGCGCCGGTCACGATGACGACGTCCCCAGCGGCGAAGCCGAACGATATTGCAGTGGCGCTAGTCATGCCGATCCGTCTCTCCGTCGGTGAAAGGTTTGGTGCGAGCTGTCAAGCAAGCGCTTGCTACATTAGGCAGGATACCCATGTTCCTACTAGCAGGAGTGGCGATGCACCCGCGGCTGTCCGTCAATACGCTGGGTTTCGGACCAGGTCCGATCAGGACACGACTGGACCTGCTAGCGGCGCAGGGCATCACGCGCCTCGGCGTTCCCCTCGATCAGCTCACCGACGGGGATCTGCACGCCAACCTTGCAGCGGTGCGCTCGGGCGGCTTCGAGATCGTGACCAGCGTCATCCCGTATGCCTTCACCCTGACACAGCCGGGCTGCTGGCCGGCGGAGCGGGACAGGCTGCGTGCCGGTCTGGACGTCGCCGCCGAGGCCGGCTGCCGGGTGCTGTACACCACGACCGGGCCGGCCGGAGATCTGACCTGGCAGCAGGCGGCGGCGCGGTTCATTGACGCGGTGGCTCCGGTGGCAAGTTACGCACAGACCCTGCCGGTCAGGTTCGCCTTTGAGAACACTGCCACGATGCGAGTGGACCTCGGATTCGTGCACGTGCTTGCCGACGCTGTCGACCTGGCCCGTGAGGCCGGACTGGCCGTGTGCGCGGATCTGTTTGTGGCCTGGACGGACCGGCACTTGCAGGAAACGATCGCCCGCTCGGCCGCAGACTTCGCGATGGTGCAAATCGCCGACTTCGTTGTGGGTACCCGGATGACGTCGGATCGGGCCGTACCCGGCGACGGCAGCGTACCGATCGGCCGGCAGCTGGCCTGGTTGCAGGAGGCTGGCTATCCGGGTCTAGTGGAGCTCGAACTGCTCGGCCCCCGGATAACAGCCGAGGGTCCGGCACAGGCGGCGGCGCGGGCGCTGACCACCATCACGCCGTTGCTCGTGCGCGCGTAACCGCTTGGTCCGGTGCCGCAAGCGGCACCGGACCAAGCGGCTCAGACTCAGGACGAGCCGGGTGCGCCGAACTGACCGTCGATGACCTTGGACGGCTGCACGAAGGCAAATGCCGTTGGGTCGATATTGGCCGCGTGCGAGGTCGCGCTGAAGTGGTAGGCCGGGAAGATCGCGGTCTGGTAACTACCAGCCGGCAGTGACTGCACGGCGTGAGCGATCTTGGCACCGTCGGTCGTCGTATCCGCCGCCTTAGCGCCGGCCGCGGCAAGAATGACCGCGTCGTAGGCGTAGGCGAGGATGAGCGGCGCGGGTATCGGGCCTAGGGCCTTCATCCCCTTGATCATGTCGGTCACCGCCGCGGGCGCGTGGGCCGAGTACACCGTGCTCGCAAAGACCAGTGCCTTGGCGTCGCTCTCCAGCGCAGTGCCCAGCATTCCGGTTGGCGGTGGCGAGGTGATCACCGGCGAGACCATGAAAGCGTCGTCGCCGAGCAGCGGAACCTTCCACTGCAGACGGTTCAGATCGTTGAGGACGTACCCCGACGGCGCCCCGTACGAGGAGACCACGAGGACGTCGGGATGCCCTGCTTTCAGCGCCGACAGCTGCGGCGTCAGGTCGAGCGCGGTGAGCTCGAACTGCTGGTCGCCCGTCATTTTGAGCCCCTGAGCCTGGCACTGCGAGGCGATCGCGGCCGCCTCCGGGTCGGCGAAAGCGTCGTCACCGTGGAGGATCGCGAACGTCTTGTACCCCTTGGCCTTGATCGCCGGGCAGAACGCTGCGGCGTAGTTCGGGGTCGACGGCGACAGGTCGAAGTTGTAAGGCGAGACCTTCGGATCGCTCGAGGTGGCCGTCGGGGCCTGGTTGAACGAGACAATCTTGTTCTGGGTCAGGATCGGCAGTTCTGCCTCGGCCTCGGGCGAGGCGTCTGCCTGGATGAAGACGGCGGGCTTATCGCTGCTAGCGAGCGCGCCCTGCAGCTTGGTGACGGCGGTCGTCGGGTCACCGGCGTCGTCTTCCACGGTGAGCTGGACCGGGTGGCCGAGCACGCCTCCTGCCTTGTTGACGACGGCCAGGGCGGCCTTGGCCGCGTTGACCGCAGTCTGGGCGTTGGGGCCTAGTACCGAAGAGCTGATGGGCGCGACGAGCAGGATCCGCAGCGGCTGCGCCGCGGTCGAACTCGAGTTGCCGCTCGAACTACCGCATCCGGATGCGGTGGCTCCGAGAGCGGCCACCGCCATCAATGCGACCAAAGACTTTCTCACTCGGAGTCTCCTCAAAGGGTTGTCTACCAAACGCTTGCTCAAGGCATGCTAGAGACCAAGCTCGGAGTCCGTCCAGGTATCTCGTCAGTCAGGTTGGATCAGCCGAAAAATTGTTTCCTCACCGTTATCAACTGACTGTGATCAGGCGTGCCGCCAGGCGGTGGGTGGAGTACGCCCAGTTCGGCGCGCGGCCGTGCGGCCGACCTCGCCTGCGATGTTGCAGCAAGTCGTTGGGCCAGAAGACGTGACCAAGCGCTTGATTATGTCCTAAAGTCGGTGCGGGCTCGAAGTTCACGTGGGAACCCTGGCGGGACGTTCGTCCTGGTTGACAAGCTATGACCGACTTATCGCTACAGTCGGAATTCCAGCGGAAAGGACGTAACGCCCGATGGATGCAGTCTGGTCTGGCCTTGCGCTTGGCGCGGTCTACGCGCTGGTAGCGCTCGGCTACCACATTGTGTTCGTGTCGTCGAACGCCTTCAACTTCGCGCACGCGCAGCTGATCATGCTGGGCACCTTCATCGTCTACTGGGGGTCGGTCACCCTCAAGCTGCCGATTGGTCTGGTCTTCCTGCTGGCAGCGGCGATTGTGGGCGGCGTCGCGGTCCTCGAGGAACGCACCGCGATCCGCATCGTGCGCGGCACGGAAGGCCAGCTGGTCACAACGCTGGGATTCGCGACGCTGCTGAACGGTGCCACCCAGGTCATCTGGGGAGGTAGCCCATTGCAGGTGCCGTTCTTCGGCTCCTCCAACGTGCTGGTCGTGCTGGGTGGCCACGTATTCCCGGACGATCTGATCCTCATGGGCGTGGCCGTCGTCCTCACGATCGGTTTCGTGCTCGTCAGTCGGATGACTGTGCTGGGAATCGCCCTGCTCGCTGTCTCCGAGGACCGCGAAGCCGCGCTGATGCGCGGCATCAACGTGCGCGCGCTCGGGATCGGCGCGTTCGCGGTGTCCGGGATCGTGGCCGGCCTCCTCGGGCCGCTCATCGGACCGAAGACGTTCGCCGTGGCCACCCTCGGATCCGATCTTGCGCTCAAAGGCTTCGTCGCCATGGCGATCGGCGGCTTCGGCAGCGCACCCGGCGCACTGATCGGCGGTTTCGCCGTCGGTCTTATCGAGTCAGAGGCGGGTCGTTACCTAGGCGCGTCCTACTCGAATCTGATGATCTTCGCTGTGCTGCTAGGCGTGCTACTCCTGCGGCCTACGGGCCTGTTCGGGCATGCCCGCGAACGGATGGTGTGAGGCCATGGACGTGCTCTCGGTCGCGCGACGCATTCCGACGTGGCTGCTGCCGCTCATCGCGGCCGTCATCGTGATCGCCTTCCCCTACCTCGGGGCCCAGTCCCCGGTGCAGCGGCAGGTGATCCTCATCTGCAGCCTGGCCTTGCTTGTCAGCGGCCTTAACCTCAGCCTCGGATACGCCGGCGAACTCGCACTCGGGCAAGCCGCGATCTACGCCTGCGGCGCGTACATGACCGGCTACCTTGGCTCCCACGGGTACACGGACATTGTGCTGCAACTGGCGTGTGCCATCGCAGCCGCGCTGGTGATCGGACTTGTGACCGGCATCCCCGGCCTGCGACTGGGCGGCTGGGCCCTGGCCATGGTGTCGTTCTTCCTGGTCCTGCTCGTGCCTGACATCCTGCAGCTTTTCGCCAACCAGACCGGCGGGGCGCAGGGCCTCACCGGTATCGCGTCCCCCAGCCTGCTCGGGAAGACCCTCACCCCGAACGGCTTTTACGTGTTCGCCACGACAGTGACGGCGCTCTGGCTGCTAGTGCTGCGGAACCTGGTCACCTCACGGCACGGGACGGCGTTCCGGGTGCTGCGTGAGAATCCGGTGCTGGCATCATCGGTCGGCATCTCGGTGTTCCGCATGAAACTGAGCGCGTACGCGATCGGCGCCGTGCCCGCTGGCATCGCCGGCTGCATCTTCGCCAACCTTGACCAGTACCTGTCGCCCGACTCGTTCGGCTTCGCCTTGGCGGTGTCCATACTGGCCGCGTCCGTTCTGGGCGGGTCGGCCAGCATCTACGGCGCCGTGGTCGGTGCTGTCATCCTGACGCTGGGCCCGCTGGAATCGACGTCGTTCCAGCAGTATTCGCTGGTGGTCTACGGATTGCTGCTGCTGGTGGGCGGCATCGTGCTCTCCATCGGCATCGCGGGCGTGCTGCAGCGGGTCTGGGCTAGGGTGCAGCGGCGCTGGCTTCCGCCCGCGCGGTCGGCCCCCTACGAGGGTGATTTGCTGCCTCGGACTGCAGGGACTGCGCTGTCGGTTGATCATCTGGTGAAGTCCTTCGGCGGTGTGAACGCCTTGCAAGACGTCTCGCTGGTCGCCCAGCCTGGCCAGGTAACCGCCCTCATCGGCCCGAATGGCTCCGGCAAGACGACGCTGCTCAACTTGATCTGCGGCTACTACCGCATCGACGGCGGCACCATCAGCGTCGGCAAGGAACAGACCACGCACCGGCCGTACCGGATAGCCCGGTCGGGCGTGGCGCGAACATTCCAGACGCCGTCGATCCCGCGGGAGATCACCGTGGCCGAGGCGGTGCGGGCTGGCCGGTACGCCACACAGCGTGCCGGCTTCGTGCCCGCCGTGCTCCGGCTGCCGTCCTACCGTCGCGCGCGGGCTAGTGATGTGGAGGAGGCCAGACGCGTCCTGGCCCTGGTCGGGCTCGCCGACCAGGAGAACGAGATCGCCGCGTCGATGCCGCTCGGAACGCGCCGTTTGCTGGAGGTCGCCCGGTGCGTCATTGCGCGTCCCAAGGTGCTGCTGCTTGACGAGCCCGCGTCCGGCCTCGATGAGAATGAGGTGGAGCGGCTGGCCGGCCTCATCCGCAAGATCAGCGACAGCGGCGGCACGGTGGTGCTCGTCGAGCACAACTTCCGGCTCGTGCTGTCGGTGGCGGACCAGATCTATGTCCTGGCTCGAGGCCAGATCATCGCGGAGGGCCCGCCGTCCGTGATCGAGGTTCACCCCGAGGTGCTGACGGAGTATCTAGGCGTCAGGGTCCCGGAAGCGGACGACTTGCTGCGCACCCCCTCGGAGGTGGCTGACAATGACTGAGCCCCAGAACGGTCCGGCCTCGCCGGACGTCACGCAGCCACCGGCTGCGACGGGGCCGGCCGCATCGCCCGGTGCGCCGCTGCTGAGCGTCAATGAGCTGGCAACCGGCTACGGTGACCTGCGCGTCGTCTGGGACGTCTCGTTCGAGGTGCGTCCCGGACAGGTCACGGCCCTGCTAGGGCGCAACGGCGCTGGCAAGACCACCACACTGCGGGCGATCGCGGGACTCAATCGGGTCCAGGGCGGATCAGTGCTGCTGGAGGGCCGCGACATCGCCGGCCTGCCGCCGCACAAGCGCATCCGGGCTGGCCTGGGCTTCGTGCAGGAGAACAAGAGAGTGTTCAAGCGCCGCACTGTGGAAGCGAACCTGATGCTGGGCGGGTACACCCGGAGCATCGGGCGCAAGGGACTGATGAAGGCGGTCGACGAAATCTACGAGCTCTTCCCGGTCCTGCGCGGGCGTGCGACCACCACGGCAGGGCAGTTGTCCGGCGGGCAGCAGCAAATGCTGGCGATCGGCCAGGCGTTGATGGGCAAGCCAAAGCTGCTGATGCTCGACGAGCCTTCCTCGGGCCTGGCGCCCTCCATCGTGAGCGAGGTGATGGGGAGCGTGGCGGCCCTCAAGTCAGCCGGGCTGGGGATCCTGCTCGTGGAGCAGGCCGTCGAGGCAGCCGTCCGCGTCGCCGACCAGATCGCTGTCCTCGACGTGGGGCGGATAGTCATGTCCGGCGCAGCGAGCGAGATATCCGACCTGGAGATCATCCAGGACGCTTACTTCGGCCGCGTTCGAGAGCGCCCGCAGTGAGGATGGACGACTCCGCGTCAGGTACGGCAGCGGAGCGGTTGTGACCGGGCCGCTGGAGTCGGTGAACGTGCTCGACCTCGGCACTCTCGGGCCCGGCGCGCGGGCCGTCAGAATCCTGTCGGACCTGGGCGCCGCAGTGGTCCGGATCGGCGCTTTGTCGGGCGCCTGGCAGCTCCCCTTCTACGCCTACGGCGGCATGCGCGGGGTCCGGCGCTGCCAGGTCGACCTGCGCAGCGAGGCTGGCCGCGCCGTGGCGCTCGACCTGGCCGCCGTGGCTGACGTGGTGGTGGAGGGGTTCCGTCCCGGCGTCGCGGACCGGCTAGGCGTCGGATACGAGGCGGTGCGCGCCGTGAGCCCGTCGGTGGTCTATTGCTCTGCCACCGGATTCGGGCAAGCTGGCCCGCGAGCGGGGTGGGCCGGCCACGACCTGAACTACCTGGCCTTGTCCGGGTTCCTCGCCGTCGGCCAGCCGCTCGAAGACAGCCGGCCCGCGCTGCCCGGCGCCACGATTGCGGACGCCGCCGGCGGCGGCATGTCTGCCGCACTGGCCATCGTTGCTGCCCTGGTCCGGCGTGCTCGCACGGATTCCGGTGCCTACCTGGATGTGGCTGCAACTGACGGGATGCTGGGCGTCATGGCGATGCATCTGGAGAACCACCTCGCGACCGGCGCGGACGTCACCTATGGCGCCGACGTCATCACCGGCGCCTACGCTTGCTACGGCATCTACGAGTGCGCCGACGGGCGGTTCCTGTCGGTTGCCGCCGTGGAGCCAAAGTTCTTCGCCAACCTGTGCCACGCCCTCGGGCTGGCGGAGCTCATCCCGCTCCAGTATGCGGACGACGAGCAGGAGCGGGTTCGGATCGCGCTTGACGCTGCTTTCGCCGGCCGCGACCGCGACGACTGGGTCGACAGCCTGAGCGGCCGGGAGACCTGCGTCGCCCCGGTGCTCACGGTCGCCGAGGTCGTGACGGACGAGGGCTTCCGCGAGCGAGGCGCCTTCGTGCTGGCCGAAGACCCGGTCCGCGGCCAGTTCCGGCAGCTAGGGCCGGTGATCGCTGGTGCGCGGCGACCCGCGGAACCGGTCCTGCTGCCCGGGCAGGACGTGTCCGACACAGACGAGGTGCTGGCCGGTGTTGGCTACTCCAGCGACGACATCGACCGGCTGCGGCGGGAGCGGGTCGTCAGGTGAGTCTCGTCTGGTGCGGGCCGGACCCCCGGATCGCCGACAGCATCGGAGGTTGCCATGAAGCTTGGTGAGGTGCGCAATGAGCAGGCGCGGCCGTTCGGCAAGCCGCTGGACGGCGTGCGGGTGCTGGCCATCGAGCAATTGCAGTCGCTGCCGTTTGCGACGCAGCTGCTAGCTCGGCTGGGCGCAGACGTCGTGAAGATCGAGAAGACCGGCATCGGTGACTCCGGTCGCGGCGCGCTGCCGGCGATGACCGATCCGCAGGGGCGCCGGGTCGGGGCCACCTTCCTGCGCAACAACCTCGACAAGCGCAGCGCCGCGGTCGACATCAAAACACCCGCCGGAAGAGACCTGGTGCTGCGGCTGGCGCCCCGCTTCGACGTGGTCGCCGAAAACTTCCGGCCTGGCGTGCTCGACCGGCTGGGCCTCGGCTACGAGGACGTCCACGCGGTCGCGCCGCAGTGCATCTACCTGTCAGTCTCTGGATTCGGTCACGCCGATTCGCCGTATCGCGACCTGCCCGCCTACGCGCCGGTCCCGGAGGCGATGTCGGGGATCTACGAGATGAAACGGCTCCCGGGCGCGGCCCCGATCCCGGCCCCGATGGGCGGGGTCGGCGACACCGGCACCGGCCTGTTCGCCGTCATCGGCGTTCTGTCGGCACTGCGGCAGCGGGAACGCACTGGGCGCGGACAGCACGTCGACATAGCTATGTATGACTGTGTCCTGTCCATCACCGACATCGTCACCAACTTCTGGTCGATGGGGCTCGGCGAGGGCGAGCTCGGCGCCGCGATCATGCACGGCTTCCGGGCCGGCGACGGCTGGTTCATCCTCATCTGCTTCCGCGAGTATGAGTTCGCTCGGCTCGCTGACTGCATCGGTCGCCCGGACTGGCACACCGATCCGCGGCTGTCCACGCGGGCCGGCTGGATCGAGCACCTGGAGACCGTGATCCGTCCGGCAGTTGAAGGCTGGGCCAGGGCGCGCACCCGCGCACAAGTCTGCGCTGAGCTGGGCCGCGCGGGAGTGGCGACCGCGCCGTGCCTGAAGGCCGCAGAGGTCGCCGCTGACCCCCACGTGGCTGCGCACGACATGATGGTGGAGGTGGAGCGGACCGACGGGATCGCGCAACCGGTACTGGTGCCGGGTAATCCGGTGCGGATGACGGACATGGCCGTCGGTCCGGAGACGCGGATCCCGTGGCTGGGGGAGCACACCGACGCCGTGCTACGCGCTGAGCTTGGCCTTTCCGACGACGAACTGGCGGAGCTGCGCGCCGACAAGACCATCGAATGAGCGACAGCGCCGCCGCTCAGCTCGGCCTGCTGGAGACCCTCTCCAACTGGGGGCGGTGGGGACCAGATGACGAGCTAGGAACGCTGAATTTCATCACGCCGGAGGTCCGGCGCGCGGCGCTGGCGGTGACGCGCTCCGGACGCAGCGTGTCGTGCGCGCGGGAGTTGCGTCCTGACGTCATGCCCTACGCGGCGGGGGCGAGCGCAGTCCAGCGGTACATGGTGCGCTCGGGCGAGGGATACCCGGCGGACGTGCCAGCGGCGGCCGCCAGTGAGTATCTGGGCCTGGTCTTCCATGGCCGGTTGCACACCCACCTGGACTCGCTCGCTCATGTATTCGCGGGTGGCAGGCTCTACAACGGCGCCCCGGCCGGACAGGTGAGCACGGCCGCCGGAGCGGCCCGGCACGCCGTGACGGCAGTAGCCGACGGTATCCTCGCCCGCGGCGTGCTCATCGACGCAGCGCGGCACCGCGGTGTGGCGTGGCTGCCGGAGGGCGCGCGTGTCGAGCCGGATGAGGTGGTGGCCATCGCGGCCGCGCAGGCCGTCGAGCTGCGGCCTGGCGACGCTCTGCTGCTGCGAACCGGGCACGGGGCGCAGGTGGCGGCCTGGCAGCGCGGCGACCCGCCGATTACGGGCTATGCCGGCTGGGCCGCGTCGTGCCTGCCATGGTTCCGCGACCGCCAGGTGTCGCTGATCGGCGCGGATACCGCGCAAGACCCGGTGCCGCCAGCTCCCGGCGCGCTGGTGAGCCCGATCCACGTCGCCGGGATCGTCGGGATGGGACTCTGGCTGCTCGACAACTGCAACCTCGAGGGCGTGAGCCGGGCGGCGGCCGAGGCGGAACGCTGGGAGTTCTTGCTGGTGATAGGCGCCCTGCGGCTGGCCGGGGGGACCGGCAGCCCGGTGAACCCGATCGCGGTGTTCTGATGGACTTCCGGGTGTGGGATCGTCCGCCCGTGCGCTGGCTGGCGCCGGCCCGACCGCACAAGCTCAACGCCTGGACCTACGAGATGGCCGCGCGGCTCACGGAGGAGTTTTCCGCTGCGGATCAGGACGACTCTGTCGCGGTGATCGTGCTCGCGGGTACCGGCGGCGTGTTCAGCGCTGGCATCGACAGGAGCGTCATTGCGGGTGAGATCAGGCAGACGCCGTTCGACGTCGAGGCCTTCATCCGGTCCCGCAAGCCCACCGTCGCCTGCGTCGACGGCCTTGCGTACGGGATGGGCGCGACCAGCGCCCTGGCGTGCGACCTGCGCGTTGCCTCGGCTCGCGCAAGCTTCGTGTTCGGCTTCGTTCGCATCGGGCTCACGCCCGAGTGGGGCTCGTCGTTCCTGCTCAGCCGCCAGGTCGGGCTGTCCAGGGCCATGGACCTGTGCCTGACCGGACGCCCGGTCGCGGCCGACGAGGCCTACCGGATCGGGCTGGTCGACCGGGTCGTGGACGGCGAGGCGGATGCGGTCGAGGAGGCAACGCAAGCCTTCGCTGAGCAGATCGCCGCGAACGACCCGGGCACCGTGCAGCGCACGAAGGCCCTGCTCTGGGCTGGGTTCGAGGCGGCCGAGCTGGCCAGAGCGCGGGCGGCCGAGCTGGACGCGGCACTGGAGCGGCGCCGGTGGCTGAAGGAGCACGCCGATTCGCCGTCACGGCGCGACCCGGCATGAGTTGCTGCCTCAGGTCAGGCCGGGAAACAGCAATCGTGCGTTCTCGACGAAGAACTCTGCGGCGAAGCGCGAGTCGACCTTCGCAGCCATCGACGTGAAGACCTCGACCGGCCGTCGGCCACCCTCGACGTGCGGGTAGTCCGAGCTGAACACGTAGGACTCGCGCAGGCCGTAGCGCTCGACAAGGACGTCTACGGGCTCGCTCCAGAATGGCGTGACGCGCACGTTGCGGCGCAAATACTCACTTGGCCGCAGCGGCAGCGCCTCGCTTACCTTGGCCAGCAGATCAGCGTGCCGGTCCAGCCGTTCGGCGAGCGGGCCGAACCAGGCCGCGCCGTACTCGATGACGCCGACGCGCAACTGCGGGAAGCGCTCGAAGACCCCGCCCATTACCAGCGCGGTGAGAAATAGCTCGGCAGCCTGGTGGGCGACCACCACGAACCACGGGCCGAGGCGCTCTTCTGCGCCCGGCATGTCGGAGAACCGGGCCTGTAGCTGCGGGGCGTTAGCCCACTCCCGCGCGGGCATGCAGGGGTCGTCCGCGTCGCTGCTGACGAGGCCGCCACTGCCGATGTGGATCAGCGCGGGCACGTCCGCTTCCTGCAGCAGCGCCCACAGCGGGTCCCAGGTCGAGTGGGCGAACGCCACGCCCCCTGGCGGCTCGGCGCACGGCAGCAGCAGGCCGCGTGCGCCGGCGGCAACCACGCGCTGCGCCTCGGCCAGCGCCCACTCCGCGGAACTCATGTTCAGCTCGCAGACCGCGCGGGCCCGGCCGTTCGCCGCGGCAGTCCAGGCCAGGGCGTAGTTGTTGTAACGTCGGCACGCCTCCTGCGCCTGCGGACCTGGCACGCGCAGCTCACGGAGAGCGGTGTTCGGGAACAGCAGCTGAGCCCGGATGCCGAGCAGGTCAAGGGCCGTGAGCCGGTCGGCCGCGTTCGTTGAGCCCAGCGCGGAGATGCCCTTCACCTGCCAGATCTCCTGGGCTGACCGGGCACGCGCCGCCAGGTCGGCGGGCGTGCCCACCCAGCCGCGCAGCAGCTCGATAACGAAGCCTGCCCCGACGTCGCCGACAATCTCGGCCATGACATCCGGGTCCTGGTACAGGTGCGAATCGCAGTCCAGCAGCTGCCCGGTCAGGGTCGCCGCGGGCTCAGCAACGGTCGTCATGGCACTCCTCGTAGCAAGTCCGACAGGATGCAGGCTCAGCCCGGCAGCTTCAGCAGCCGCAGGGCATTGGTACGCAGGAACTTGGGCCAGACTTCGTCCTTCAGTGGCAACAGCGGCAGCTCAGCGAAGATCCGCTCTAGCTCCAGCCCGAACGGGTAGTAGCCCCCGTAGAGAACCTTGTCCGCGCCCCTGGTGTTGGCGTAATCGATGATGGCCCTGGGGTAGTACTTCGGTGCGAACGCGGTGGTCGAGTAGTACAGGTTCTCCCACTTGAGCATCAGCTTGATCGTCAGGTCCACCCAGGGCTCGCAGCAGTGCCGGAAGACGAACTTCAAGTCGGGGAAGAACCAGCACACTTCATCGACGTGTCCCGGGTACTGGCTGTCCATCGGCACACGCGGGCCGGGGACGCCGCCGTTGACGAAGATCGGAATATCGAGTTCGACGCACTTGGCGTAGATGGGATACGCCTTCTTGTCGTTGATGGGCACCGGGGGCACTACGCCGGCGGGCATGTACTGGGCAGCGATGATGCCGAGTTCGGACACGGCGCGCTCAAGCTCGCGCACGGCATCCATGGCTCGATTGGGGTCGACCATCAGGCTGCCGCTGAGCCGGTCGGGGTGGTCACGCAGGGCTGCCAACACCATCTCGTCCGACGGGTCTACGGCCAGCAGGCCGCGCTCGATGCCGAAGCGGTCCATTTCGCGGAGCAGCTCGCTGGCACTGTCGGTCGTGCGCCTGACCTTCGGCGGCTGCTTGTACATGTACCCCGCGGGATGCTCGAACTCCTTGCTGCCTGCGTCGTGCAGCATCGGCTCGAAGGACTTGTACCAGCCTCGCCGGTCGGCGTTCGGGATTCCGAGCAGAGTGTCTACGACTCCGATGTCGGTCGGCATTCCCACGCGTGCCCCTGAAGTATGTGAGACGTCGTCTCGGCCCAATTGTCAGTCTACCAAGCGCTTGCTAGATTAGCGCCATTCGCTGACCGCACAAGGCCTGGGGAGATTCGAGATGGCAACTGACGCGCCAGCCGCGGTCACTGGCCGCATCATCGACGCCGACTCGCACCTGTACATGGAGCCCGAGGTCATGGCGGGCATCCTCGAACCGATCGGGCGCGACTGGGTAGTGGACATGATCGAGTCGTTCAAGAACCGCGACGGTTTCGAGGCCGACCGGGAGCGTGCCAAGGACGACCCGTGGGCGGTGAAAGGGCTGGCGGCCTGGGGCTCGGCCGACGCACTTGGCCGGGTGGCGGTGATGGACCGCATGGGCATCTCCCGCGCCCTCGCCTTCCCCAACACCCTCGGCCGCGAGACCTGGCTGACCAGTGACGCCGCCTGGTCGGTTGTGCGCAGCTACAACGACTACAGCCTGCAATGGACACGCGACACTGGTGGCCGCTCCATCGGCGTCTGCCAGCTCAACCTCACCGACATCGATCGGGCCCTGGCGGAGGCGAATCGGGTGATTGCGGCTGGCGCACGGGCTGTGTGCGTCTCCTACGCCACGCCGCCCGGCGGGACCTCCCCGGCCAATCCGGTCTGGGATCCCCTCTACGCCCTGCTCTCAGAGGCGAACGTGCCGCTGCTGGCGCACTTGGGCGCAACCGGCCAGTTCTCAGGCGGGCCAGACAGCCCGATGATGCTGCCGCGCGCGTTGTGGGACTCGCCCACGCTGCGCTCGGCGTTCCCCGATCAGCCCGGCGCAGAGGAACGCATCGGCCCGATCTGGACGATCATCGCGCCCATCGGGATGGAGGTCGTTCTCACCGCGCTAGTAATGGGCGGGGTCTTCGAGCGATTCGCGGCGCTCCGCTTCGGCGTTATTGAGTTCGGCGCGCAATGGCTCGGTCCCATCGTTGAGCGCATGGACCTGCATGCCGATCTGATGGCTAAGGTCGGGGTTGGCCTGCCGCTGAAGCCGAGCGAGTATGTCCGCCGCAATGTGCGCGTCACCCCGTTCTGGAGTGAGCCGATCGATGTCTACATCGATCGTTACGGCCTGGCGGAGACCTACATGTTCTCCACCGACTATCCGCACGTTGAGGGTGGCAAGGATCCGGTCGGCAAGTTCCTCGGCAGGCTCGAGCGCTTCGGCGACGAGGCGCTGGAGCGCTTCTTCGTCACTAACGCCGAACTGCTGCTGCCCTCGAGCTAGCCGGCCGCTCAGCGGCCGGTGAACGACACCGGACGCCGGTCGATGAAGGCGCGCAATCCTTCGGTGAAGTCCGCCGAGCGGGAGTTGACCTCGATGGCCAACGCCTCCTCCCGGAAGGCGGTGCCCCGGTCCTGATCGAGTGACCGGTTCACCAACGATTTGACCAGCCCGTACGCGACGGTGGGTCCGGATGCCAGCCGGTCAGCCCATTCGGTCACCACCTCGTCCAGCTGCGCGCGCGGAACTGCGCGGTTTATCAGTCCGATCGCGGCAGCCTCGGTGGCCGGCAGCGGATCTGCGAAGAACATGAGCTCCTTGGTCTTGTGGGGCCCGATAAGTCGCGACAGCAGATATGCGCCGCCGCCGTCGGCCACCAGGCCGCGGCGCGCGAACACCTCGATGAAGCTAGCGTCGTCGGCGGCGACCACGAGGTCGCAGCACAGGGCCAGGTGCACGCCGATGCCGGCGGCGGTGCCGTTGACGGCAGCGATAACGGGCTTGTCGCAGTCCAGGACAGCGCTCATCAGCCGGTGCATGCCGGCGGCGATGAGGCGGGCGATGTCGCCCACGGGACGCGCCGGCCCATTCGGGTCCGGCGGCGCCGCGCCGGCGTGCCGCAGGTCCCCTCCGGTACAGAAGTGCCGGTCGCCGCTCCCGGTCAGGACGATGACCCTGATCTCAGGGTCGCCGCTGGCCGCTTCGAAATGGGCAGTCAGCGAGTCCCGCTGCGGTGGCGAGATCGCGTTGCCGCGCTCCGGACGGTCGATGGTCAGCCGGAGCACGCCGCCGCCGAGGGCACGCCTGATCTGGTTGTCCTGCACCATGCGTGGGACCTTAACGCAGCCCGGTCCGCGAAGCAATCGCTTGCTTGGTAGCGAAGGGCCGTGCCACCATACCCGCATGGCCGCCCCCCTCGCCGGGATCACGGTGCTCGACCTCGGCCGAGTGATCTCTGGTCCGCTGTGCGCGCTGACCCTCGCCGAGCTGGGCGCCACAGTGATCCGCGTCGAGAAGCCTGGCGGGGACTCGAGCTGGCAGCTGCCGCCTTTTGCCCACCCGGACGGCTCCATGGACGGCACCAGGCGGACCGAGGCGGACATCTCCCTCAGCCACCTCAAGCGCGACCACGGCAAGCGCAGCATCGAGGTGGACTACACCACGCCGCAGGGACGCGACCAGCTGCTGGCCCTCGTCGGCCGGGCCGACGTCCTGGTCGAGAACTTCCGCCCGACCGTGATGTCGTCACTGGGGCTGGACTACGAGGTGCTCAAGCGCGTCAATCCGCGGATCATCCACTGTTCCATTACGGGGTATGGCCATGGCGGGCCATACCAGCACCGGCACGGTATGGCGCTGCTGGTCGCCGCCATGTCCGGCGCGCTCGGCAAGACCGGGTTCCCTGACGGCCCTCCGGTCACGCCGGGCTTCCCGGTCGGCGACCACGTCTCGGCTGTGTACGGCGTCATCGCGATCCTGGCGGCGCTGAGGCACCGCGACCATTGCGGACTCGGCCAGTTCATCGACGTCTCGATGTACGACGTGATGGTCAACATGCTCTGGGACGAGCCGCTGGATCAGTATCAAGACGAGAGCCGCGCGGACCGACTCGGCAATACGGATCTGCGCGGCGCGCCGATCAACGTCTATCCGACGAGGGACGGCTGGATCGCGATCATGGGTCTCAGCACGGCGCACCTGGCCAGGCTCTGCGTCGAGCTCGACCGGCCTGACCTCGCCGTGCATGACACGCTTGCGGCGCGCACCGCCGCGGCGGGCGAGATCGACGCCGCGGTGACCAGGTGGACGTCGTGCCTCAGCACTGCGGAGGCCATGGCACGCCTTGATGCCATCGACGTGCCCAACGCGCCGGTACGGTCGCCGTGGGCGACCCGTGACGATCCGCATGTCGACGCGCGAGGGATGCTAGTCACCCTGGAACACGCGGCTAGCCCGGGAGTGCCGCTGCCCTACCGCGCCGCGCGACTGCCGCTGATCATGCCGGCGGTCGAGCTTGGCGCTTCGCCGGTGGTCGAGCCGCTCGGCGCCAGCACCGCCGAGCTCGTGGGCGTGACTGACGAGGGGTCGCTAGGCGGGACGCCGGCCGCCGATGGCGGCGGTCACCAGGTCCACTGACTGCAGCAGCGGCCGGGCGAACGTCTCCACGTTGCCGCCGTTGACCTGGCCCGGCCGTCCGACGATGGTCAGCGTCAGCACCACCCGGCCGGCGGCGTCAAACGCGGGCGCGATCAGGTGGGTCACCGGGTAAGGCGCCTGCTGTCCGTCGGGTGCCCCGCGGACCAGGTCGGCGACAGTAAGCGCGAGTTCAAGGCGTTCGCTGGCGGAGCTGCGGCCGATCCGCTCGATCAGCTGCTCCACTTGCAGCGCCACCTCCATGCCGCCGCCGATGGAGTAACCGCGGCCCTTGATCGCGGCTAGCGCGCGCCGGTGCGCCTCGAACTCGGCGGCGTCGGTGGTGCCGCCGACGCGGTCAAGCCAGTCGTCGATCACCGCTGGCGGTGACCAGGCGAAGTACACCGACCCCAGCGGCGGCCTGGCGGGCACCCGGAGCGCGTCCAGCGACGGGAGGTCAAACTCCCTGCTCTCGCCGCCAGCTCTATCCAGGATGACCATTTCCATGCCGACCAGGCGGCAGGCGAAGCAGGCCACGTCCAGCCGCCGGGCTAGGGCGAACATCTCCCGGCGGGCAACATCGATGCCGGGCACCTGCTCAATGCTGGCCCAGCCGAGGTGAACAAGCTCGGGACCGGGGCGATAGGTCTTGCTCGATTCCTCGCGCACCACCCAGCCCAGCTCGGCCAGGCAGGCCAGCTGAGCGAAGCAGGTTGCCTTCGACATTCCCGTTGCCACGGCTACTGCTGAGACTGTGAGCGCACGGCCTGGATCTGAGCAGAGCAGCCGGAGTATCTGATCGGCCCGCTGGAGCGCGGGAACTGCGGTCGCCATCGTCTGCTCCCTCTGTCGATCGGGCGCTGGACCCTTGACGCTATGGCAGACCGCTCATAGCGTGTTCTTGATACTGTCCTTCTGTTTAGTATACGAAACGGATGCACTGTGCCGTTCAAGGTTGATCTGTTGTTCGAGGTGGAAGTGCCGCGCCCGTGGGATGAGGGCAAGGAGCGGAACCGATTCCACGAGGCGCTGGAGCAGGCGATATTCGCCGACCAGATGGGCTTCGACACGGTCTGGTTCGTGGAGCACCACTTCTTGGAGGAGGCGGCGCACTGCTCCGCGCCTGACGCGTTGCTGGGCGCCGTCGCCGCGCGTACCGAGCGCATCCGGATTGGCCTCGGCGTGGCGCTCATGCCCGGCCGGGTGAACCACCCGATCCGGGTCGCGGAACGAGCCGCGATCCTCGACATCCTCTCCGATGGCCGCCTGGAGATGGGCACTGGCCGGTCGAGCAGCCCCTACCAGCTACGGGCCTTTGGCGTGGACGTCGCGAAGACGCGCGAGGAGTGGGCCGAGGCCACGCGGCTGCTGCCGCAGCTGTGGACGAAGGAGAAGTTCAGCTATCAGGGCGAGTTCTTCTCCTGGACGGACAAGATCACCGTGGTGCCCCGCCCGGTGCAGAAGCCGCATCCGCCCCTCTGGGTCGCCTCGACGCAGCCGGACACCTGCGCGCTGGCGGGCAGCAAGGGACTGGGCCTGCTGATGCCGCAGCTCGGAGGTCCGGACAGTGCCAGGGAGGGCATCGCGGCCTATAAGGCAGCCGTCAGCGCCCCGGCTGACCCGATCGGCGCATTCGTCAACGACCAGTGCGCCCTGTTCACCTGTGCCTTCACCAGCGACGACGATGACCGCGCCCGCACGCTGGGCGGTCAGGCGGCGCTGTGGTACCTCAAGTGCCTCGGGGCGATCTATGCCAACGATTGGGCCGGACAGCCGCTCGAGGCCGTCCCTGACTCCTACCGGTTCCACGCCGAGAGCCGGCGCAAGGGACTGCTCACTGGTGGCACCCTTCAGACGGGGATGAAGAGCGGCGACATGACGGACCCGCGAGCCTACGAGAAGATGATCGACTCCGGCGCATTCTGCGTCGGCGACCCGAAGCACGTCGTGGCCAACCTGGAACGGTACCGCCAGGCTGGCGCTGACCGGATCGTCTGCGTCATGCAGCTGGCCGAGCTCCGTCACGACGACCTGATGCGCTCGATCGAGCTCTTCGGCCGCGAGGTCATCCCGGCAATTCGGGCCAACGAGGCCGCCGAGTCGGCCGCATCGGGCCATGCAGTCGCATCGGGCTGAGGAATGGCACGAGGATGCTGCACCCGAACGAGCGCTTGCTTGACAAGGAAACACATCGCACGATTCGATCGACGCGACCTGCACCGTGTCGCTGAGGAGCATTGATGGCCGAGCCGTTGTCGTGGCCCATGAGCATAGATCTGTCCGGACGGGTGGCGGTGGTCACCGGCGCCAGCGAGGGCATCGGCGCGGCAACTGTCGAGGCTCTGGCCGCGCACGGTGCCGACGTCGCCTTCTGTGCCCGCGGCGAGGAGGGGGCAGCGCAGCTGGCGAGTGAGCTTGCTTCGCTGCCCGGCAAGGTCCGGTCCTACGTCGCTGACATGGGCGATTCCGGCTCTGTCGAGCGCTTCCTTGACGGGGTCACCGCAGATCTCGGTCATGTCGACATCCTGGTCAACAACGTCGGCAGCTCGCCGTCGCGGAACTTCCTGCACATGAGCGACGAGGACTGGACTGGGCTGTTCGAGCTCAACCTCATGTCGGCCGTCCGCTGCACCCGCCGGCTGCTGCCTGCCATGCGCCAGCAGAAATGGGGCCGCGTCGTCATGGTGGCCACCGCCGGGGCCAAGTACCCGAACCCCGCGCTTATCGATTACGCGGCGTCGAAAGCCGCCCTGATTGCCACCGCCAGCGCCCTGTCGAAGAAGTACGGTCCGGACGGGGTCCTGGTCAATTCGGTGCTGCCCGGCCTGATCCGCACGCCGATGTGGGAGCGCACGGCTGCCGAGGTCGCCGCAGCCACGAACAGTGATCCGGAGTCGGTGTTCGCGGCCCGCTCTGCGAGCGTGCCGCTGAAGCGGTATGGGACCGCCGACGAGGTAGCCGCGCTGATCCTCTTTCTGGTCTCGCCATACGGCCGGTACCTCAACGGCGCCGCGGTGGACATCGACGGCGGCTTCGGCACCTACATGTACTGACCCAGGTCCACTAGTTCGGATACTCGCGTCGGCTCACTCGACGAAGGTCGCGACCGCCGTCGTGATGGTCGCCCGGTCGCTGTCCCGCACGCACGCCAGCTCAGCGTGCAGCACCCCGCCGGCGTGCCGGACGGTCGATCTCAGCTCGCAGCGCAGTCGGTCGCCTAGCCATGATGGCGACAGGAACCGGAGGTCCAGTGACCGGATCCGCTCCGCCCCGTACAGCTCGGTAGCCAGATCGCAGAGCACGGCGGCTGGGTACAGCCCAGGCACCAGGACGGCCGGCCAGCCTGCTCTCATGGCGGCCGCGGGGTCGTGGTGCACGGGATTGAAGTCACCGCTGGCGCCCTGATAGCGCACGATCTCGGTCTGCGTGATCGGGCCGAGCCTGCGGGCCGCCTGCGACCGGCTCGCCGTCGCAAGCCGGCTGGCGACGTGCGCCTTGTCGGATAGCTGGGTCAAGGGCCGGGCAGCAGGCGCTGCGTCCCGGTTGGGCAACGGCTGGACCGAAGTCGTGCATGCGGTCGCTACCAGAATGCCGCTGCCTGTCCGAAACTCGGTATCAAGCCGGACCTCGGCTGCAGTGCCCAGGCTGCGCGACGGGCGGGTCCGCACGTCCGTCACGGCGGTTCGGACGAAGAGCGCGGTTCCGGCTGGTGGTGCTCCGCCGGTGAACCTGAACTCCTGGCGCGCGTGCAGCGGCGGAGTTCGCACGTCCCAGCCGACGCGGCGGACGGCCGATCCCTCGGCGGGCTCCCAGAGGAACTGCGCCACCTTGAGCAGGACCGGCATAGCGATCGGATCGGGGCCCAGGTAGGCCGGCTGCCCGGAGCCCACCGCCCGGGCCAGCTCGCGGATCTTGCCGGCCTCGACAACGAAGCCAAATTCTGGGCCGTGATACCCGAGCGCCGACGCGTCGACCATCCCGGCTTCCGTCCGCCGCGTGCGCTCGTCAGGGCGCGATAGGGCGGTTGGTCCAGTTCCGCCCAGGGCGCGAGGAGGAGCGGAACCACCCGCCAGCCGCCCCGGTGCCGCCATCGGTCGGGATGGTGTGACCGGTGACGAAGCCCGACATGTCGCTGGCGAGGAACAAGATGACCCGAGCCTGGTCTTCGGGCACTCCCATGCGCCCGGCCGGCACCCACAGCGGCCACATCGCGTGCTGATCAGGCGTCAGCCACTGCGAGTACGGCACCTGGAGCGACTCGGTAACATCCGGCCCGACGCCGTTGACGCGAACGCCCTGGTGGCCGACTTGGACAGCCAGGCTGCGGGTGAAGTGGACAACGGCAGCCTTGAACGCCGCGTACACCGGGTCCTCCGGGTAGCCTCGCAGGCCCTCTACCGACGAGACGTTGACGATCGCGCCGGATCCGCGAGCGGTCATCGAGGGCAGGAACGCGTGGCAGGCGAGGAACACATGGAACAGGTTGACCTTGTACAGCTCGTCCCAATGTGCCAGGTCGCCGTCGGCGAAGGCGCCCACCTGCCGGACCCAGTGCCCGACATTGTTGACCAGCACGTCGACGTGACCGTGCTGGCTGAGCGCGGTACGGGCCAGGGCATGCACCTGATCTGGCACGCGCACGTCCGTGATCACCGACGTGGCCGCGCCCCCTAGGGCGGTGATCTCGTTGGTGGTGCGGGCGGCCAGCTCAGGGTCGATGTCGGCGATGACCACCTGGGCGCCGTGAGCAGCGAAGAGGCGGGCCGTAGCCGCGCCGATGCCGCCGCCACCGCCTGTGACGACCGCTACCTTTCCCGCAAGCAGCGTCCCGGAATCGCCGGGCTGTGGCGTAGTCACGCTGATTCCCCTCTGGTGAGCGCAGTACCGACGGCGTCCGTCCGGCCTGCCGCCGCCCGGAACGCCGCCACGATCTCCGGCAGCACGTCGGACGCCGTGAGGTGATCGTCCGGCAGCGAGATGCGGCTGCGGAAGTCAGTGACGCCTGCCGCAGCCAGCTCCGGCACGGCGGCCATTGTCGCGGGCAGGTCAAGCGCGCCGTCGCCGGCTCGGACGGCGCGCAGGCTCCCGACCACTTGCAGGCCAGCGGGATCGCGTCCGGCATCGGCGAGCGCGTCTTTCATCGCGACGACCGCAGCCGCAACGTCGCGGGCGGCGTCGCCCCACGGAATCCAGCCGACACCGAACCGGGCAAGCCTGCGCACGACCCGCGGGTTCACCGTGCCTGACACCCAGATTGGTACCCCGTGCGGCCGCACCGGCTTCGGCATCATGTGGATGGCCTCGAAGCTCAGGTAGGGCGAGGAATACTCGGCGCGCTGCTGGCTCCATAGCGTCTGGCAGACGGCCAGGGTGTCGTCCAGCAGGGCGCCGCGATCGTCGAAGTCAAGTCCGGCGGCCAGGTACTCCTCGCGCTGCCAGCCGACGCCAACGCCAAGGTCGAGGCGGCCGCCAGACAGCACGTCCAGCGTCGCCGCCGACTTCGCCAGCACGGCCGGCCGACGCAGTGCGGCGATCATGATGTTGGTGCCCAGGCGAATGTGCCTGGTCGCCCCCGCCACCACGGCGAGAGTGGTCAGCGGCTCCAGCCAGTGCCCGTCGGGACCGGTCGGCTGCACACCGCCGGCCTGGCCGCCGATCTCAGGACGGCCATATTCCTCCAGGCGCTCGCCGAACACGACGTGGTCGGACACCACCAGCCGATCGACGCCGGCCGCATCGAGCAATCGGGCGCGGTCCAGGACGAAGTCCCAGCTGCCGGGGTCAGCTGCGCTGTAGCACGGCAGCGGCATGGACAGCTGAGGGAAGGCTGCCATTCAGGTGCGGTCGAGGCTCAGCATGCGGATCGCGTTGCCGCGAAGGATCTTGTACTTCTCCTCATCGGAAAGGCCGTCCAGGTGCTCCTCTGCGATCTTCTTAGTGTCCGGCCAGGTTGAGTCCGTGTGCGGGTAGTCCGTCTCGAACGTGATGGTGTCGATGCCGATGGAGTCCCGTGCCTGCACCCCGTGGCGATCACGGAAGAAGCAGCCGAAGATGTTGCGTCCGTAGTAGGTGGACGGCGGTTCTGGTACCAGGTCCTTGGCGCCGATCCAGGCGCGATGCTCCTGCCACACCGTGTCGGCCCGCTCGAGCAGGTAGGGCAGCCAGCCGATCTGACCCTCGGAGTAGGCGAGCTTCAGCGCGGGGAACTGCACCAGCTTGCCGGAGAACAGCCAGTCGGCCATGGATGCCATGGCGTTGTTGAACGACAGCGTGGCCGCGACGCCGTCCGGCGCATCGGCTGATGTCGCGGGCATCCGAGACGACGAGCCGATGTGCATGTTGATCGTCGTGGCGGTCTCCGCGCAGGCGGCGAAGAACGGGTCCCAGAATCCGCTGTGGATGCTCGGCAGCCCGAGGTGCGGCGGAATCTCACTGAAGCACACGGCGTGCACGCCACGCGCGGCGTTGCGGCGGACCTCCTGAGCGGCCAGCTCAGCGTCCCAGAGCGGCACGATGATTAGCGGTATCAGTACGCCGCCGCTATCTCCGCACCACTCGTCCACCATGAAGTCGTTGTAGGCCTTGATGCAGGCCAGCCCGAGGTCGTGGTCTTTGACCTCGGTGAAGGTCTGACCGCAAAACCGCGGGAACGTCGGGAAGCAGAGCGAACCGTCCACCCAGTTCAGCACCATGTCGTCGACCCGCGCCTTGGGGTCATAACACCCCGGACGCATCTCGTCGTACGTCATCGGCGTCATCGTCATCTCGTCCCGGCTGTAGCCGACCGCGGCGACGTGGCGCTTGTGGATGTAGACCAGGTCCTCGAAAACCCAGCAGTCAGCCGGCTGCCCGGCGGGGTCGAACGTCTGCTGATAGGTGCCGCCACCGACGTGCTTGATCTCACCGATGCCGCGCCGCTCGATCCGCGGGCCACGGTCCCGGTACCTGGCGGGCAGCCAGTTGAGCCACGTGTGCGGTGGCTCCACCACGTGATCGTCCACGCTGATGATCTTCGGCAGCTCGGTCATGCGGGTTCCTCGGGTTTCGTCGCTTCTGATGCTCCGTCAGAAACCGATTCTGACAGTCCGTCAGATAGCTGTCGAGACCTGAAGCGTGGCGGAGACGAGGAAAACGCCGCAATCAGGGGTCGCCATATCTGACGGGCCGTCAAGTACGCTTGCTCAATGGTGCGGAAGCTGGATGACATGAGCCTGGCAGAGAGCGCACAGGCCGCTGTCGGGCCGCGTGAAGTGCGAGCAGCCAGTGGCCGCTTGGCGGGAACGCGCGCGCTCGCGACGCGAGCCCGGCTGCTGGACTGCACCAGGCAGCTACTGGCCGGGCGTTCCTATCGCGACCTGACCGCGATCGAAATCGCCCGCGAGTGCGGTACGAGCCCGGCGACCTTCTACCAGTACTTCCCGGACGTCGAGTCCGCCGTGCTGACCGTCGCGGCAGAGCTGGCTGGTCACCGCGGCGAGCTGAGCGAGATCGTCCGCAGTGCGAACTGGCGCGACCGGACCGCGGCCGAGACGGCTGCTCGAGACCTGGCCAGGGCTTTCATGGACTTCTGGGGCCGGCACCGCTCGGTGCTGCGAGTGATAGACCTGAGCTCCGCCGAGGGGGACATGCGCTTCCGCACGCTGCGCACGGAGCTACTCAACGATGTCACCAACGCGCTGGCAGAGGCGATCGCGGATGTCCGCGACCCGCGCCGGCCCGGTCATCTTGGGCCTGGCACCGATCCGATGGCGGTTGCCGCCGTGCTCGTCTCGATGCTGGCGCACGTGGCGTCCCATCGCGAAGGGCTCGAAACCTGGGGCATAGCCTCCGCCGACACCGAGGCGGTGATGGCGGACATCGTGTGCGAGGCGGTGGCCGGGCGTCCGTCGCGCCGGGGCAGCTAGCCTGACGGATGCCAGAGCGGATCGGCGGCCCGCACGACTGGCTCGCCGCGCAACAGGACTTGCGCATCGACCTGAGTGGCGCAGCCAGGGCAGTACAGCCGGTGCAGCTGGAAACGCTCGCCACCCGGGTAGCCGGCCGACCAGGGCGCTACGGACCGCGTCGGCACCGCGTCGTCGATCAGTCGGGCGTACGCGTCACCGCCCGGCGGCGCCAGCAGCGTGCCGCAGGTCCGGCACTCCAGGCTCCCGTCAGCGCGAATCGCCAGGGCCGCGCTGAACCGCGAGCCGGTTCCGCCGTCGCGGGGCACCGGGACCCGGCCGCCTAGGCGCCGTCGGCGCCGCTGCTCGCGCAGTCGCGTGGTAGCCGCGACGTCGAGCACCCAGCCGACCCCGGCATCCCCGGTGAGGACGGTGCCGTAGTCCAGCGCCGCCCGCCGCGGGCTCACCCGGCCGAGCTGTACGTCCCGCGTGACAGCGTGCGGGTCGCGCTCAAGCGGATCACCATGACCACCGCCGCCCTGGCTCACCGCCACATGCGCCTGACCGGTGGCGACCGCGGAGCGCCGGGTCGGCAGTTCCAGCTCGGCCCCCTCAGTAAGGCCATCGGCCAGCTGCAGCGCGGCGGCGCGGTCAGCGATGGCGTAGATGCTCTGGCGGCCCGGCTCGCCCCCGGCCAGTCCAGCGGCGGCAGGGTGCTGCAGCCCCTGTGCGAACGACAGCACGGCGACTGGTCCGTCCGCCGCATGGGGGGCGATGACGTTCACGCAGCCGAGGCCGCCGCGATATCGGCCCGGGCCGCCAGAGTCGGCCAGCTCGGAGCGCCGCAGGTACAGCAGCGGCAGATAGCTCTCATTGACCTCGACGTCGGCGCATGAGGCGCCTGGCGAGGTGGTCGTGCCCGAACTGCTGAGCCCGTCGTGCTCGCCGCTGGCCCCGCCGCCGCCGGCCAGCTCGTCTAGCGTCATGGCGGCGAACGCCTCGCCGTCCGTGCCTAGCCCGGCGAATACCCCGCCGCCGCCGCCCGACGAACAGCAGCTGGCCAGTGCGGTGCGGGCCAGCACCGGGTCGGATTCGAGCATCCTGGACACGCACGCGTTCACCGCGACCCGGATCGCCTGGCAGGACGAGGCCGTGCTCATCGCGACACCGCCGGGCCACCGGGCGTGGGCGATGGTGCCCTCCCGGCTGGTGATCGTGCAGACGGCCATGATCGCGCCGGGCACCCACGGCAGGTCGCCGCACAGGTAGATCATGACGGCGGCGACAGCGAAATTGACCAGAGCCGGGTAGGCGGCGTTGATCGCGCCGGGTGCCTGGTCCGAGCTCGCTGAGAAGTCGAGGTCCAGGCTGTCGCCCACCTTGGTGACGGTGAGCCGGACCGCGTAGACGTCGCTGTCATCGGGCTGCGGCGTTCCCCGCTCCAGGTAGCTGACATGACGCCAGCGGCCATCGGGAAGCGCGGCCAGTCGTGCCCGCAGCCGCTGTTCGGCGGCGACGATCAGGCTGTCCATCACCTGCGTGACCGTTTCCGTGCCGTACTTCTCGCACAGCGCCTGCACAGCCGCGACGGTGCCGCGATTGGCGGCCAGCTGGCCGCGCAGGTCGAGCTCGTTCAGCTCAGGCGTCCGCGAGCGGCGCAGGAAGTCGCGCTGGACATCTCGCTGGACCCGGCCGCCGGCGACGATCTTGATCGGCGGCAGGGGAGTGGGCTCGTCGAAGATCGACCCGGCCTCGAAGGTCATGCCGCCCGCCGACGGGCCACCCACGTCGAACTGGTGGACGCTGGACCCGCACCAGGCGACGAGCTGGCCGCCGTGGAAGACCGGTGCCACGACGACGACGTCTGGCTGATGCAGGGTCCCCACGTACGGGTCATTCGTCAGGAACTGGTCGCCAGGTCCGATGCCCGGGCTGTCGCGATACTCCCGCATGATGTCGGTGGTGACCAGGTTCATCGAAGCGAGCTGGCAAAGGACGTAGTAGCCGCAGGCGACCACAGTGCCGTCGGCGGTCGTGATCGCGGTATTCAGGTCGTTAGCCTCGACCGCTACGGGCGAGCCTGACACCTGCCGCAAGGTGATCGCTGCTTCCTCGTTGATGCTGTCGAGGCGGTGCCGGATGATCTCAAGTCTGATCGGGTCGACAGGCATATGCGCTCCGCTAACTCCCGAGCTCGAGATGCAGCTCACCGGTCTGCCCGACGACGGCGGCCTGCCCTGGGCGGACGATCGCCGTCGTCGTCTCGGCTTCGATGAAGGCCGGCCCGGCCACGCGCTGGCCCGCGCCTAGATCCGCCCAGCGATAGACGCTGCAGCGCACGTCCCAGCCTTCGAACACCGCGGTCTTGTGCCGGGCGGGCCGGCCGGGGGCCGGCCCGCGGGAGGCGGTGGCCGGAACTGCCGTTGGCAGCCAGGCGTCAACGGCGACCGACAGGACCTCGACGGGCGTCTCCTCGGGTGCCGTGCCAGGGCCGATCACCCGCTCGTATCGATCGCGGAAGCGCTCGATGAGGTCCCCGGCCGTCGCGGCCGCGGGAACCTCGACCTCGATGCGGTGCAGCTGGCGGTGGAAGCGCAGCCCGGCGCTGCGGGTGACGCGGATCTCCGCGTGCGGACCCGCGCCGTGCAGCTGACGGCGAACCTCGGGCTCAAGCTCGGCCAGAGCGGCCCGGACCTGGCTGAGCGCCTCGGCTAGCGGCTGCGGGCGCAGGTCCCGCTCGGCGCGCACGCGCAGGTCACCGCACAGTGCGCCGTACGCGGACAGGCCTGCTGCGAGCGCAGGGATAATCACGCCGCGGACGCCTAGCCCGGCGGCGAACCAGGCCGCGTACTGAGGCCCGGCGCCGCCGTAGGCCAGCAGCGCGAAGTCGGCCGGGTCATGGCCGCGCTGGATCGTTGCGCGGCGAACCAGGTCGCGCATCTGCTCGCAGGCGACCTGCACGATCCCGTCCGCCGCAGCTGTCACGCTGAGCCCGAGCGGCTCGGCGATCTCCCTGCGTATCGCGTCGGTAGCGGCGTCGCCGTCCAGCTGGAGGCTGCCGCCCAGCCGGTCAATATAGCCCAGCACGACGGCTGCGTCGGTCAGCGTCGGCCGGATACCGCCGAGTCCGTAGCAGGCCGGTCCCGGGCTGGCCGCGGCCGTCTGCGGCCCTACGCGCAGCGACCCGAGCGCGTCGTCGATCCAGGCTATGCTGCCGCCCCCGGTGCCAATCGACTCGATGTCGACCGCCCTTACCGCGAGCGGCAGTCGGCTGATCGTCGGCCGGCGGGCGTACTGAGGCTCGCCGTCGATGATCAGCCCGACGTCGAAGCTGGTGCCGCCGACGTCGGCGGCGATGACGCTGGCGAAGCCGGCCTGGGCGCACAGCCGGCGTGCGGCGGCGACACCGCCAGCCGGCCCGGACCGCAGCGTGTGGACCGGTTGCTGCCGGGCAGCCTGGGCCGGCTGGACTCCGCCGCCCATCCGCACCACGAGGAGCGTTCCGCCGAAGCCAAGCTCACGCAGCTGCTTTTCCAGCCGCTCCAGGTATGAGCTCACCAGTGGCGCAATGTAGGCATCGATGACCGCGGTGGTCATCCGCTCGTACTCACCGATCCGGGACGCAAGGCGGTTTGATGTCGTGACCGGCACACCGGGCGCGAGTTCTGCGACTAGCTCGCGGACTCGGTCCTCATGCACAGGATTGGCCGGCGACCACAACAGGCAGACCGCCAGGGACCGCACCCCGCGGCGCAGCAGCCCGGCGATCGCTGCCCTGACCTGATCATCGTCCAGATCGGCCAGCACGGCGCCGGAAGCGTCGACGCGACCGGCGACGCCGACGATGTCACGCGGATCAACGAGAACGTCCGGCTTGGCCCATCGGGCTGGCGCCTGCCGGTCGGCAATCGGCAGATCGTGGATCTTGTTCGACTTCGCGATGGACAGCGTCGATTCAAAGCCCTCGGTCGTGATCAGGCCGACCCGAGCGCCCGCGCCCGTCAGCACAGCGTTCAAGCCAACCGTCGTGCCATGCGCCAGGACGTCTGTGGTCGCGAGCAGCCCGGCGAGATCGGTGCCGACCATCGGTGCGGCCCGGCGCAACGCAGCCAGCACACCGTCTTCGAGGTGGCCGGGAGTCGACAGCGCCTTGGCAACGGCCAGCTGTCCGCTGCCGGTGACCACGACGACGTCCGTGAACGTGCCGCCCGTGTCGACGCCGATCAGTTGCATGCCGCTGGTTTCGTGCAGGCGATCACGGCTGAGCCCCGCCGTGCACCGGAATGGTCACGCCGGAGACATACGACGCGGCGTCTGAGCAGAGGAACTCGATCACCGCGGCGGTCTCGTCTGCGTCCTGAGCGCGGCCTAGCGGGATCTGACGGGCGGTCCACTCGGCGAACGAGATGCCCTGCCGCTCGGCCAGAGCGATAAGGCCGGGATTGGGGAACCGCTGGCTCGGGGCGACGCTGAGCGGGGCGACGGCATTGACCCGAATCTGGTCCGGGCCGAGTTCCTTAGCCAGGACGGACACCAGGTGATTCACGGCGACCCGGGCGGCGCCAAGAGCCCCGACGCCTGCCTTGGGGACGAGCGCGGCCTGCGAGGACAGCACCACGATCGTGCCCGGCCGGCCCGCAGCCCGCATAGCCCGCGCCGCGGCTCGAACCAGCAGCCAGGGAGCTGTCAGGTTGAGTTCCAGGCCGCGGGCCCAGGCATCCTCGGTCACGTCAAGCAGCGCACCGTCGCCAGCGTGCGGGCCGGTGATGCCGTTGAGCGCGCAGCACACGTCCAGGCGGCCGAAGCGGGCGGTCGTGGCATCGACGAGCTGCTGCCACGAACGCGAGTCGGCCTCGCGCTGCGGGAGCGCCAGCACGTGGCCGCCGCCGGGCCGGGCGGCCTGCTCGATCTCGGCCACCACGTCGTCGAAGAGCGCTGGCGTGACCGTGCCAGTGTCTGCGGGCCGTGCCGCGAGCAGGTCCGCGCACGCCACCGTGAAGCCAGCGCGGGCCAGGCGCAGCGCCGTCGCCCGGCCGATGCCCGGCGGCCTGGCGACGCCTGAGACCAGCGCGACGCGGTTGACGGGCGCAGGGTGCACGGTACCTCCGGCCGCTCGCGACGAGCGCTACCTGGACGAGTAAAGATCTGATTGACCGTCAGAAAGTAGCGCCGTTAGGCTCTGCGATCAAGGCCACGGGTGACCAAGCGCTTGGCCGGGGAGGATTTGCCGATGACCGCAGTTGCCCATCCCGGCTCAGGAGCGGCCCTCGCCGATGCCCCTGACCTGCACAGATTCTTCCATCCGCGCAGCGTCGCTGTCATTGGCGCGACCGACAAGCAGGGCAGTCCCGGGACCATCAACTGGAGACTGATCCACCGCTGGGCACAGCGGGCCGGCGCGGAGATCTACCCGGTCAACCCGAACCGGCCCACCGTGGACGGCGTCCGCGCCTACCCGTCGCTCGCCGATGTCCCGGAAGTGCCGGACGTGGCAGTCGTGATGGTCGGCGACGTCGTGGCAGCCCTGCGCGAAGTGGTCGCCAAGGGGGCTGGGTTCGTGGTGATCTTCGCCAGTGACTTCGCCGAGACAGGCGCAGAAGGCGCGGCCCGGCAGCGGGAGCTCGTGTCGATCATCGAGGGCACCGGCGTACGGCTGCTGGGCCCGAACACCAATCTGAACGCATTCGAGAACTTCCGCGCCGACCTGCCCGGGCCAGCGATCTCGATGATCACTCAAAGCGGACACCAGGGCCGACCGGTCTTCCAGGGTCAGGAGATCGGCATCCGGCTCAATCACTGGGCCCCGACCGGGAACGAAGCTGACCTCAGCTCGGCCGATTTCATCGACTACTTCTCCACCCTGCCAGAGACCGGGGCGATCGCTGCGTACCTGGAGGGCGTCACCGATGGCCCGGCGTTCCAGCGCGCGATCGCGGCGGCGGCAAGGCGCGCTGTCCCGGTCGTGGTGGTGAAAGTAGGCCGGACCGAAGTGGGCAGGTCATGGGCGCTGTCGCACACCGGTCATCTGGCCGGGTCGGACGAGATCGTGTCTGCCGTGCTGCGTCAGTACGGCGTGATCCGGGTCGAGGGCCTCGACGAACTGCTGGACACTGCGACCATGCTGGCCAGGTCCCGCCCGCCTGCCGTCGCCGGCGTGTGCGTCTACTCGATCTCGGGCGGAACCAGCGCCCACATGGCCGACATGCTCACGGCCGCCGGGGTCGCCCTGCCCGAGTTGGAAGAATCGACCAGGACGCAGCTTCGCGAGTGGATTCCCGGCTACCTGCGGATCAGCAACCCCATCGACAACGGCGGGCACCCGGTCGGGGACTGGCGCGGTCGCAAGATCCTGGCTGCGCTGCTCGCTGACCCGAACGTCGGCGTCCTGGTCGTCCCCATCACGGGCGCCTTCAGCCCGATGAGCGACAAGTTCGTCGCCGACCTCGCCGCGGCCGCGGAGACCACCGACAAGCCCATCTGCGTGGTGTGGGGATCGCCGGTCGGCACCGAGGCCGCCTATTGCGAGGGACTGCTGTCATCGTCACGCATCGTCACCTTCCGCACTTTCCGCAACTGTGTCACAGCAGTGCGCGCTTACCTGGACTTCCACGCCTTCCAGCAGCGCGTCCACGAGCTCCCTGCCGAGCCGGCGCAGCAGCCCGGCCGAACAGCCGAAGCGACCCGGGCACTGACCGAGCCTGAGGCCAAGCGACTGCTGGCGCGCTACGGGATCCCGGTCACCCTGGACGTCCTCGCCAGCACAGCAGACGATGCCGTCGCTGCGGCGGCCGAGATCGGCCCGCCGGTGGTGCTGAAGGCGGTGTCGGCCGGGATTGCGCACAAGTCCGACCTCGGCCTGGTGCGAATCGGGGTGACCGCGCCGGACGACGTGCGCAGCACCTTTAGCGACTTCGAGGCCAGGGTGGCAGCGGTGCCCGGCGCCGAGTTCGACGGGGTTCTGGTCTGCGAGCAGGCCAGCGGCGGGGTCGAGATGGTGGTCGGCATCGCGAGGGACGAGGTGTTCGGCCCCGTGGTGATGGCCGGGATCGGCGGGGTCGCGGTCGAGGTGTACCGCGACGTGACCTTCCGGCTGCCGCCGTTCAGCCGGGCCGAGGCGCGCCGGATGATCGATGACCTGCGCGGGGCAGTGCTCCTGCTCGGCCATCGGGGTTCCCCGCCCGCGGACCTCGACGCTCTCGTCGACGTGATCATGAAAGTTCAGCAGATCGCCCTGGACGGCTCGGTCGGCGAGCTAGACATCAATCCGCTGCTCGTATCTGAGCACGGTGCTGTCGCGCTGGATGCGCTCGCTACCGTCATCGGTGCGGAAGCTATGAATGACGAGGCCACACATGACTGAGCCAGCACCGCTGCTGTCGGGTGTCCGGGTGCTTGAGGCATCGCTGCTGGAGCCAGCGGCCCTCGGCATGATCCTCGCCGATCTCGGCGCTGACGTGATCAAGGTGGAGCCACCTGGCGGGGACTACGTGCGCACCATGGCCTGGCCGATCATCGAGGGTGTCTCGCTGCTGCACTGGCACGTGAATCGCGGCAAGCGCAGCGTCGAGCTAGACCTGCGCACGGAGGCCGGTGTCTCGGTGTTCCTGGACCTGGCCGCGCAGAGCGACATCGTGATCGAGGCCATGCGACCGGGCGCGCTCGCCCGGCGCGGCATCACCGTCGAGCGGCTGCGCGAGCGGCGGCCGGATCTGGTGATCTGCAACGTCTCCGGCTGGGGCAGCACCGGTCCGTACCGCAATATCCCGTCACACGGCATCGGGTTCGACGTGTGGGCTGGACTCGCGGAGCCGGCTACCGACGACGAGGGGTTCGCCTACATGCCGGACCACACCACCGTCGGCGTGCGGGTGACGCCGGTGTGGGGCGCGCTCGCCGTCTGTGCTGCGCTGCTGCGGGCCCGCGCGACCGGAGTTGGCGCCCAGATCGACCTGGCGCAAAGCGATGTGGCAGCGATCACGAACTGGTTCCGGATCGAGGGAGCACGCGCTTACGAGCGTCCGGAGGAAGAAGTGACTGGCAACCCCGCCGACGGGGGACAGCGGCGTGATCCGGGCATCACCGGCATGCTGGGGTCGGTGCGCTACCAGTACTACCGGACCAGCGACGGCTACATTCTGCTGATGGCGTCCGAGCGGGAGTTCTGGCAGAACTTCTGCGCTGCCGTGAACCGCATGGACCTGTTCGAGGGGCGAACCGGCAGCAGGTACGCCGACCACGCCCGCGGCGACCGGGTGCTACAGCGAGAATTGCAGCAGCTGTTCGTGACCCGGACCACGGCGGAGTGGGTGGCACTGGGCAATTCGGCCAACTGCCCGATTGCCAAAGTGAACGACGCCACCTCAATCACTGCCGACCCGGCATTCGCGGAGCGGCTGCCGTGGCTGCCTGCCGCCGAGTTCGGCACCGACCTGATGCCGTCCCCGGTCGGCCTCATCGGCGAGCAACGGGTCGCCTCGCGGCGGGCGCCGCGGCCGGGCGAGCACACCGCCGAGGTGCTGCGTGAGGTGCTGGGCGTGACCGGCGAGCGGCTGGCAGAGCTGCGCGCGGCCGGCGCGGTGCCGGATACGCACCAGCCGGATGCGCACCAGCCGGAGAAGTCGCCCGGAGCGACGCAGTGAACGAGAGCGATGCAGTGAACGAGAGCGACAGGGTGAACGAGAAGGTGTACATCCACGAGCTCATCGACATCATCGGCCAGAACCGGGCCAGGTACATGTATCACATGACCGCCAACTGGAGCCCGATCGGTCAAGAGGAGCGCGGCCAGCAGTGCTACGGCGTCTGGGGGGTAGTGGGCAGCACCGCCCGGTGGCCGCAAGTCGTGAATATCTGGGAGGAGGACGGCTTCGACGGGCTGGCGCGGTCGTTCCAGCACGAGCTCGGGCACGACACTTTGCAGGATCCCAAGCTGGCGAAATGGTGGGCGCAGGCCGCGGGCTATCGGTCTGGCGGCTTCGATCGCATCCTGGTGCCGGCGCCGTGGATGCGCACCGGCGCTGAGGCCATTGCCGACGGGGTGGCCGGCGAAGTGCACGCGCATGTGCAGGTGCAGCTGCGCCCCGGTGCCGCGCCCGAGTACCTGGCCGCTGCGCACGACGGCTCGAAGGCAATGACGTCACGGTTCGGCTGGCAGCTGACTGGCGCATGGCGCACAGCGATGGCCGGCGACGCGGAGTGCATCCTGCTGTGGACCATCCCGACCTGGCACGCCTGGGCCGAAGCCGAGAAGGCGCTGACCGCCGAGCCCGGGCTTGGCCGGCTGGGCGCCGAGCTGGACGTACTTAGCGTCCACCGGTTCCTGATGGTCGACGCGCCGCTGTCCCCATTCCGGATTCGCCGACAGCCAGCCCGTTCCGATCGCACGGACGCCTACAGCGAGGTGTGATCAACGGGTCATGTGATCCCGAGCGCCGGCCGGCGCCGGCACCGCCAGCGGACGCAGCCATCAGCACCCCGATCCCCGCCTGGGCGGGGATCGACCTTTGATCAAGCGCTTGCTACCATACGACGGGGCTCGCGGTCGTGACAGGAGATAGCAGGCGCAGTGGCTGACAAACGGATGTCTGAGGATGATGTCGTCGGGCGGCTACGGTCGGGCATGACGATCGGCATCGGTGGCTGGGGATCGCGCCGCAAGCCCATGTCGCTGGTCCGTGCCATGCTGCGCAGCGACCTGCGCGACCTCACCGTTGTCTCTTATGGTGGCCCGGACGTCGGAATGCTGTGCGCCGCGGGCAAGGTGCGCCGGCTCATCTACGGCTTCGTGTCGCTCGACTCGATCCCGCTCGAGCCGCATTTCCAGGCCGCACGGCAGTCGGCGGCGATCGAGGTCACCGAGTATGACGAGGGAATGCTGCAGTGGGCCCTCTACGCGGCTGCGTGCCGGCTGCCGTTCCTTCCCACGAGGACGGGTCTTGGCTCGGACGTGATGCGGGTCAACCCGCAGCTGCGCACGGTGCGGTCACCCTACGACGACGGCGCCGAGCTGGTGGCCGTGCCGGCGCTGCCGCTTGATGCCGCGCTGGTGCACCTGAACCGGGCCGACGCGGCAGGCAATGCCCAGTTCCTGGGTGACGACCTCTACTTCGACGACCTGTTCTGCTCGGCCGCGGACCAGGCATTCATCTCCTGCGAACGGATCGTGCCGACCGCCGAGCTGGCCGCGGGCGGCCTGCACACGCTGCGGGTGCACCGGTGGATGGCCACGGGAGTGGTGGAGGCGCCGAACGGCGCGCACTTCACCTCCTGCGCGCCCGACTATCAGCGGGACGAGGCGTTTCAGCTGGAGTACGTCACCGCGGCCAAGGACGCTCAGGCTTGGTCGCAGTTCGTCGACACTTACCTCACTGGTGGCGAAGCGAGCTACCAGGCGGCACTGGCAGCCCGCATGACAGCAGCCCGCCCAACAGCAGCCCGCGAGACCGAGTTGACGGCGTGACCGGCGTCGCTGAGGTCGCAGACGATCTGACCGGCGCGACCGCATCGCGGGCCGAGGTGTGCGTCGTGGCCTGCGCCGAAGCGTGGCGCGGTGATGGCGAGATCGCCGCGAGCCCGATGGGCACGATCCCGACCGCTGCCGCGAGGCTGGCCAGGGCCACATTCGAGCCGGATCTCCTGCTGACCGACGGCGAGGCCCGCTACGTGACGGGGACGTGGGCGCTCGGCCAGCCGGCGTCCGGCGCGGTAGAGGGCTGGATCCCGTTCCGGTCGGTCTTTGACCTGGCGTGGGGCGGGCGGCGGCACGTCATGATGAGCCCGGCGCAGATCGACCGCTACGGCAACGCCAACATCTCGGCCATCGGCGATTTCGACCGGCCCGCCCGCCAGCTACTCGGCGTCCGCGGCGCACCCGGCAACACCGTCAACCATGCCACCAGCTACTGGGTGCCGCGGCATCAGCCGCGCGTATTCGTACCGCGGGTCGACATGATCTCCGGGGTCGGCTACGACCGCGCCGCCACAGCGGGCCCGGACGCGAGCCGGTTCCTCGAGCTGCGCCGCGTCGTGACGAACCTGGCTGTGCTCGACTTCGGCGGTCCTGGCCACAGCATGCGGCTGGTCTCGGTGCACCCGTGGGCGATGGCGGACGAGGTCGTCGCCGCGACCGGCTTCGAGCTCGCGATCGACGGCGACGTCCCTGACACGCGCCTGCCGTCGGCGGACGAACTGCGGCTGCTTCGCGAGGTCATCGACCCGTCCGGCCTGTGCGACCGTGAGGTGCCCGCGTGACCGGCCCGGCACCGCGGTCGCACCCGAGCCACGGGCTCCTGGCGGGCCGCACTGTTCTCGTCACGGCGGCGGCGGGCACCGGTATCGGGTTTGCGACCGCGCGCCGCTGCGCCGAGGAAGGCGCCCGCGTCGTGATCAGCGACAAGCACCAGCGCCGCCTCGGCGAGGCCGCGGCAGAACTTGCCGGGATCACCGGCGAGCCACCGCTGGCGGTGCCCTGCGACGTGACCTCAGAGGCCGACGTCCAGCACCTGTTTCAGGCGGCGATCGACGCATGCGGTCACCTTGACGTGGTGGTGAACAACGCGGGGCTTGGCGGCAACGCAGCGCTGGTGGAGATGACCGATGAGCAGTGGAGCGTCGTCCTCGACGTGACCCTGAACGGGACGTTCCGGTGCACCAGAGCCGCGCTGCGGCACATGATCCCGCGCGGCACCGGCGTGATCGTCAACAACGCGTCAGTGATCGGCTGGCGGGCCCAGGCGGGCCAGTGCCATTACGCAGCCGCCAAGGCCGGGGTGATGGCGCTGACGCGGTGTGCCGCGATGGAGGCCGCGCCGGCCGGTGTACGGGTCAACGCCGTCTCCCCGAGCATCGCCATGCACCCGTTCCTCGCGAAGGTCAGCAGCGAGGAACTACTGGCTGACCTGTCAGCGGCAGAGGCGTTCGGCCGGGCAGCCGAGCCGTGGGAAGTCGCCGACGTGATCGTGTTCCTCGCCAGCGACTACTCCTCCTACATGACCGGCGAGATCGTCTCGGTAAGCAGCCAACATCCGTGACGGAGGAATGATGGCCAACCCGGCAGCCCAGGGAGCGGTAGGTGCACCGTTCATGGTCGAGATCGAGCGGGGCAAGATCCGCGAGTTCGCCGCTGCGACTCACTCTGCCAACCCCGCCTACTGGCACGATGAGAACCCTGTGGTTCCGCCCACGTTCCTGACCACCCAGATGTTCTGGGAGTCCTGGGCGGGCCCGGAGAGCAGCCCGTGGCACCTGGTCGACCTCGACCAGCAGCGTGGTGTGCATGCCGAGCAGGAATACATCTTCTATGGCCCGCCGCCGCGAGCGGGCGCCCGGCTGACGGCCCAGTCGCGGATTGGTGACGTCTACACCAAGCAGGGCCGCAGCGGGCCGCTGACCTTTGCGGTGATGATCACCGAGTACCGAGACGAGTCGGGACGGCTGGTCGCGGAGGCGAAGCTGACGGGCGTGGAGGCCGCGCCGCCGGGGGACCGGTCATGACCGCCACGCCTCCGCCGCCTCCGCCGCCTCCGCCGCTCGTCGTCGGGCCGCTCACCCGCACCGACTTCGTTCGCTACCAGGGCGCATCCGGAGACTTCAACCCGCTGCATCACGACGAGACGTTCGCACGCGCGGCCGGGTACGACGCGCCGCTGGCGGTGGGCATGCTCAACGCCGGGCTGCTGGCTACCTACGCGACCAACTGGCTGGGCGCCGAGGCGGTCCGCCGGTTCAAGATCCGGTTCCGCGGCAGGGTGTGGCCGGGCGACACCGTCACCTGCACCGGTGCACTTGTGCGCGAGTACGAGCAGGACGGCAGTCAGCTCGTGGACGTCGAGCTCACCTGCACGAGCCAGGCTGGTGTCGTCGCGGTCCAGGCGTGGGCTACCTTCGCGCGGGAGCCGGCGTGATCACGAGCACGGTGCCAGCGCGGAACGCCCGACAGCGGAACGCCCGGCAGCTGGACGCCCGGCAGCGGGACGAGAAGTGAGCACGCCAGCCACCGGCCGTGTGGTCATCGTGACCGGCGCTGGGCAAGGCCTGGGCCGCGAGCACGCGCTCGCCTTCGGTCGCGACAGCGCTCGGGTTGTCGTGAACGACGTCAGCGCGGCGGCCGTGGACGTAGCGGGCGCCATAGTGGAGGCCGGCGGCACTGCGGTCGCGAGCGTGGGTGATTGCAGCGACTGGGACTATGCGCAGCAGCTGGTGCGTACTGCGGTCGAGGCCTATGGCGGTCTGGACATCCTGGTCAACAACGCTGGCATCAACCGCGATCGAATGCTGGTCGGGATGTCTGAGGCGGAGTGGGATACGGTTATTCGCGTTGATCTGAAGGGGCACTTCGCGCCGATGAGGCACGCCGCAGCGTACTGGCGCGAGCGCAGCAAAGCCGGCGACACGCTGCACGCGCGAATTGTCAACACCAGCTCAGGCGCCGGACTGATGGGCAGCGTCGGCCAGGGCAACTACGCGGCAGCGAAGGCTGGTATCGCCGCGCTGACGCAGGTTGCTGCTGTCGAGTTTGGCCGGTACGGGGTTACCGTCAACGCGATTGCTCCCTCGGCCCGCACGGCCATGACCGAGGCGGTGTTCGCCGAGCAGATGCGCGCGCCCGAGTCCGGATTCGACGTGATGCACCCGGCCAACGTCTCGCCGCTGGTGGTGTGGCTGGCCAGCGTCGATGCGGGGGACGTCACCGGCCGCATCTTCGAGATCGAGGGCGGTCGACTGAGCGTCGCAGACGGCTGGCAGCACGGCGAGCCGGTGGTGAAGCAAGCCCGCTGGCGATCCGGTGAGCTGGGTCCGCAGGTCCGCGCCCTGCTGGCGGCGGCTCCGCCACCGGCCCCGGTCTACGGAGCCTGACGATGCATGCCCCGGACGAGCAGGCCCCGGCCAAGCAGGCCGCGGACAAGCAAGCCCCGGACGAGCAGGCCTTTCGGGCTGAGGTGCGCGACTGGCTTTCCGCGAACCTGTCCGGCGAGTTCGCCCCGCTGGTCGGCAGCGGCGGTCCAGGTCGGGAGCACGAGTTCATCGAGCAGCGGATGGCGTGGGAACGGCGACTGGGCGCGGATGGCTGGATCGGCATCGGCTGGCCGGTAAGCGCTGGCGGTCGCGGGCTGCCATGGAGCCATCAGGTCATCTTCTATGAGGAATACGCCCGCGCCGGGGCGCCGGCCAGAGTCGGTCACATGGGGGAGCAGTTGCTCGGCCCGACGCTGCTGATGTTCGGCACTGCCGAGCAACGCGGCAGGTTCCTGCCCGGAATCCTCGCCGGGACGCAGCTGTGGTGCCAGGGCTATTCCGAGCCTGGCGCCGGCTCCGACTTGGCTGCGGTCGCCACCAGGGCCCGGCTCGATGGCGGCGAGTGGCATGTCGACGGGCAGAAGGTGTGGACATCGCTCGCGCAGTTTGCGGACTGGTGTTTCGTGCTGGCGCGGACCGAGCCGGCGGCGCAGCGTCATCGCGGCCTGTCCTACCTGCTCGTGCCGATGCGCCAGCCCGGCATCGAGGTCCGCCCGATTGTGCAGCTGACCGGCACAGCCGAGTTCAACGAGGTGTTCTTCGACGACGCCCGAGCCGCGGCCGGAGATGTCGTCGGCGTGCCCGGTGATGGCTGGCGGGTGGCGATGGGGACGCTGGCCGTCGAGCGGGGCGTATCAACGTTCGGGCAGCAGCTGGGCTTTCAGCGCGAGTTCGACGCGGTCCTCGTGACCGCGAGGTCCACCGGCGCGCTGGAGGATCCGGACATCGCGGCGCGGATCGCCGAGGCGTGGGTCGGCCTGCAGGTCATGCGGTACACGGCACTGGCCGCGCTCGACCGGCCAGCTGCGGACGTGCCGGGCGCGGAGGTGAGCATTAACAAGCTCATCTGGGGGACCTGGCATCAGCGGCTCGGCGAGCTCGCCGTCGACGTGGCCGGAGCCGCGGCGACCGTTGTCGGCGCTGGCTATGACCTCGACAACGCGCAGCGGCTGTTCCTGTACACGAAGGCCGACACCATCTATGGCGGATCCGCCGAGATCCAGCGGAATGTGATCGCCGAGCGGCTCCTTGGCCTGCCGCGGGAGGCGCGCTGATGGAGTTCGCCGACACGCCCGAGCAGGCCCTGCTGCGCGACACGGTGCGGGCGTTCGCCGCCCGGCACGGCACGCCGGAGCAGGTCCGGGCGACGATGACCGGGCCCACGGGGTGCGACCATCACACCTGGGAACGGCTGGCGCGTGAGCTCGGTCTCACCGCCCTCGCGGTGCCCGAACGCTACGGTGGCGCAGGCGCCGGACCCGCCGAGGTCGCGATCGCAGTCGAGGAGCTAGGCCGGGTGCTGCTGCCGTCACCGTACCTGTCCACGGCGGTCGTGGCGCTCGCCCTGTCCGATCAGGCCGACCCGGCGTTCGCCGAGCGCTACCTGCCGGGTCTCGCTGACGGCTCGCTCATCGGGGCACTCGCCCTGGACGCCGACGTCGTCTCGGCCGGCGGCACGATTAGCGGCGTAGCCCGTCACGTGGTCGATGGCGGGCTCGCGGGCCTGCTGCTAGTTCGCGCTGGCGACCAGCTGATGGCCGTGTCCGCCGCGGACACCGCCATCGAGCAGCTGAACACGCTGGACCAGACGCGTCGCCAGGCGCTCGTACGCTTCGACCAGACTCCCGCACTGCTGGCTGGACCCGCGGCTCCGGTGATCGCGATGCAGCGGGTGCTGCTTGCCGCCGAGTGCGCCGCGGCGGCCCGGCACTGCCTCGAGGTGACGGTCGAGTACCTGAAGACCCGGCGCCAGTTCGGTCGGCCGATCGGCTCGTTCCAGGCACTCAAGCACCGCGCGGCGGACCTCGCGGTGGCGGTCGAGTCTGCACACGCAACCGCGCGGGCGGCGGTCTGGACAGCGGCCACCGACCCGGCCGGGCTGGCCACGCTGGCACCGCTCGCGGCCCTGCACTGCTCGCGCACCTTTGTCCAGGTGGCCGCGGAGATGATTCAGCTGCACGGCGGGATCGGCTTCACCTGGGAACACGAAACTCACCTGTACCTCAAGCGCGCCAAGTCCACTCAGCTGCTGCTCGGACCCGTCAGCGGGTTGCGGACGGAGATCGCCGGGCAGGCAGATCTACTTCCGGGCCGACGGGGCTAATCCGATGGGCGGCTGCTACAGCATCGACGGCGTCGTTCCGGTCGTTCACCCGACAGCATTTGTCCACCCGGACGCGGTGCTGATCGGCGACGTGCGGATCGGGCCAGGGTGCTACATCGGGCCGCTGGCCTCGCTGCGCGGTGACCTCGGCACGATCAGCATTGGCGCGGGCGCCAACATCCAGGACTCGTGCGTCCTGCACTGCTTCCCCGGCCGTGAGCTTGTCGTCGAGGACGACGGCCACATCGGACATGCGGTGGTCCTGCACGGCTGCCGGGTCGGCCGGGGCGCGCTCGTCGGCATCAACGCCGTACTCATGGACGGGGCGGTCGTCGGGACGAGGTCGTTCATCGGCGCGTGCAGCTTCGTTCCCGCAGACATGGCGATACCCGACGGCTGGCTGGCCGTCGGCTCGCCCGCCCGGATCGTACGCGCTCTGACTGAGCAGGAGATGTCGTGGAAGGCCAACGGAACCGCGGTGTATCAGGAGCTCGCGGCGCGCTCAGCCGCGACGCTGAGCGCCGTCACCCCGCTGACCGAGCTCGACGCCGGCCGGCCCGCCCTCGCGGTAGACGCAGCCCGCGCCGTGCCGCTTCGGCAGTACCGCCAGCAGCGGGGCTGAGGAACTGCCTGCTACGCGGGGCTAGTCAGTCACACGCGATAGAGCGGGTCATCGCGGTCGCGAGTGCCACTCGGCCCCGTTCCCTCTTTCGGCAGGTACCGTCCGGCATCGGATCGAGTCCACTCACGCACAGCCCAGCGCTCGGCGATCGCCCACCGGCCATCGCGGTGCTCCATCCGGTCGATGTAGCGGAAACCGCTGGTGAAGTTGCGACGCGGGTCGTCTGCTGGCTCGCCCCAGTGCACGGCGGTGCCGTAGGTCTCAGCCCGCGCCCAGTCGCCGTCGACCTCGGCATAGTGGTTACCGACGATGTGCATGGTCCCGGCGAACCGCGACAGCGCGGCCCGCACCCACGGCACGTATTCCTCTACTGTCCCGTCGAAGCCGGTGTGGTGGTCTAGCGCGCCCGGGTGATAGCAGGCGCGGACTAGATCCAGGTCGAGGCGGTCCACGCCGCGGCAGTAGCGCAGTACGACGTCGTGGATCTCCTGCCTGGCCAGCAGGCCCGCCACCGGCTCGGTCGTCACGGTGCCGTGCCACCATTCGGCCCACCCGGGTCGGTGGTGGCCTGCTGGGAGGCGATGAATCTCGCCGGGATCTCGCCCCCACCGTGCACTGCCAGGTCGGCCCCAGTGATGTAAGCCGCGAGCGGGGAGGCGAGGAAGAGGCATGCCGATGCGACGTCAGCGGGCTCAGCCATCCGGCCCATGGGTATCGTCGCGGCGACCGCCGCGCCGCCATCAGGGCCGTAGTGCGACGCCGCACTGTCCGTCAGGATCAGGCCCACGGTGATGTGATTGATGCGAACCTTCGGCGCCCACTCCAGCGCAAGCGAGCGAGTCAGCTGCACGAGGCCGGCCTTGGCCGCCGAGTACGCGGCACTAAGCGGCGCAGCCTGGTGTGCGGACACGCTGCCGATGTTGATGATCGCACCGCCGCTGTCCTGTTGCTGCATAACAGCGTTGGCAGGCTGGGACACGTAGAACGGCGCCAGCAGATTCAGGGCCACGACTCGCTCCGCGAACCGCGGAGACATGGTGGCCGCGTCGGCGTTGGGGGAGCCGCCAGCATTGTTGACCAGCACGTCCAGTCGCCCGAACTGGTCGACCGCGGCTGTGATCACGGCCCGCGCCTGCTCGGGGTCGCGGACGTCCGCCGCGATGAACACGGCCTCGTGCTCGCTGCTGGCCGGCAGCCGCTCGGGCTCGGTTCGCCCGCAGACGAGCACGCCGGCTCCAGCAGTCAGGAACGCCTCAGCGATCGTTCGGCCGATGCCGCGCGTGCCGCCAGTGACGATGACCGAGCGGCCGGTGAAGTCGACGGGGTTATCCATCGCGCGAGGTCAGGGCTTCTTGCCTCTCCGGTCCTCGTACCTCTCAGGCTTTCCGCGCCTTGGCGGAGCCTACGCTGACAGACCCGTTGGATTTCCTTGACACCTGCGCCGGTACGCCGCCGTCGTTCTTCCTCGCCGCGAACCCGTTCAGGAAGATCGAAGTGATGTCTTCGGCCAGCTGCGCCGTCGTGTAGGGCCCCTCGGGCCGGTGCCAGCGGATCGACAGCCAGACCGCGTCGCGCAGAAGCCGGTAAAACACGCGGGGCGGGATGTCGTCCCGGAAGCTGCCGTCGGCCACGCCGGCCTCGATCACTTGCAGCCAGGTCTGCTGCACGTCGGCCACAGCGACCTGGACGTGCTCGAAGCCAGGCATGTCCCGCATGAACTGGCCCTCGTTCTGGTAGATCGCCTGAGCGTGCGGTTGCTCCTCGGCCACCTGGAGCGACGTGACCACCAGGTCGTGCAGGCTCTCCGCGGGACTCTTCCCCTCCGCCAGCACCGACGCGTAGCACGACCTGATGGAGTCCAGGTAGCGAGTCAGCAGCTCATCGATGATGGTGTCCTTTGAGGGAAAATAGTGATAAAGGCTGCCCGAGAAAACGCCGACCGCCTCGGCGATCTGCCGCACGGTGGTGGCTCGCAGCCCCCGCCGCGCGAACAACTCGGCTGCGGTAGAGAGGATCAGCTCGCGCTTGTCCTGAACCTCAGTCATCAGGTGGCCTCCATCACCGTCGCGGTCGGCTCGCGACGCGACTATCGCATTATCTTATCGTGCAGTGATCTAACGCTTGCTCTATCAGTCCGGGTTCAGACGCCATAACCGCCGTCCACGTCCAGTTTCTGACCACTGATGAATGAGGCGCGATCGGAGGCGAGGAAGCAGACAGCCTCTGCGATATCCGCCGCAGTTCCGAACCGGCGCATCGGGATGCTGGAGCGGGCCACGTCCAGGGCGCGCTCGTCCAGGTCGCCGGCGGCGATAAGCCGCTCGGCCATCCCATCGGTCAGCATGCCGGGACCGACGCAGTTGGCGCGCACGCCAAACCGGCCCTCCTCCGCCGCGATTCCGCGCACCGCCGCCTCAACGGCCGCCTTCGGTATCGATGACAGGCCGTCCCGCACTGGGAATCGCGTGGTGGCAGCGGTAGTGACGGCTACGAGGTTGCCCTGGCTGGAGCGAAGCAGCGGCAAGGTCGGTAGCACGGCATTGAGGAATGCGACTGCATCCTCTTCCAGCTGCTGACGGAAGCTCGCCTGCGGCACCTTGCTGATGTGGATCATGGGGACGTGCGGTCCAGAGGCGTAGACGACAGTGTGCAGCGCGCCGAAATCCGCGGCGGCAGCAGCGACTACGTCCGAGCACGCGGCCGCGTCGGTGAGCTCCAGCTGGTAGGCCACCGCCCGGTCGGGCTGGCGTGCCGTCAGCTCGGCCACGACGGAAGACGTGCGCCGATAGGTCATCGCGACCCGGCTGCCGCGGTCGAGAAGCATCGCGGCGATGGCGGCGCCCAGCCCGCCGCTGGCACCGAACACCAAGGCTGCGCCAGAGCGAGCGCCGAAATCGTGTTCGTTCATGGGTCGCTAGCCTACCAAGCGCTTGCTTGCTCCGGGAGATATATCAATGACGACTCGGCTCCTGGTGCTGCCTGCTGACCGGGATGTCCGGCTTACGCGCCAGGCTGAGCGTGACCGCGAACGCACAAGCCGCAGTCCCGGCCGTCATGGCCTTAGATCGCGACGGCACGGATGTCCTTCACGTCAATCGGATTCAGGCCGATGCGGCAGAACGAAGTGGCGCGAGAGATCGCCCTCCAGATCGCGGAAGTCGCGTCGCTCGGCGAACCGCCAGCGCCCGTTGACCTTCTCGAAGGTGTCCTCGTGTCGGCTTGCAACAATGACCTGCAGCGGGAACCCTGGCAATGCCTGCACGGCTGTCGCGTAGCTATTAGCTGTCGCGCGCTGACCGTCGTCGCTCACTCGCACGTCGACGTTAGTGATCAGGTGATGGGTTCGCGGGCTGCCGTCGTACAGCTGCAGACCGGTCGCCCACAGCTCGCGCAGCATCTTCCGGCCTGAGATCACGTGGCCCTCGGAGGACACGACTGACGCGTGCGCGAACAATTCCACCACCCCGTCGATGTCACCGCGGTCGATGCGGTCGGCATACGAGTGCACCAGGGTACGGATCTCGTCCCGATCGTCGGCCGCAGTCATCGCGGTCGGGTGCTGACTCGGCACATGTCCTCCTGCCCGGTCGGCAGCTTCTTGGCTCTATGAGTCGGACAGCCGACCAATTTTTGCTCAGTCTGATACGGAACATATCTGAGGCCAGCTGGCATCGGCAAGACGATCTGTCGTCGTGGCCGCCAGTGCCGACAGCGAGGACGGCCCTGGGATAGTCGAGCAGTTCAAGGCCTGTCACAAGGTGTAAGTCACCTCAAGACGTCCTCAAGTCAACGGTCCACGTCGTCGCCAATGAGCAAGGATGACAGCTTTGATCTCGGTGCGAAGTTTTCCTAGACATGGGAGGTCGGGCGCGATATCTTAATCAAGAATTTGGACAGTCGGCCAACTAATCTCTTCCGCTGTGCACGAGAGAAGGCACCCATGGTGATTGACAGGTCGAGCAGCACGCGGGCGAAGATCCGCGCGAGAGGCCGGTCGGGACGAGGGCTGCGCCGGTCAGGCGCTGGCGCGGGTGTCGCGGCCCTTGCCCTTGCGCTGGCTGCGTGTGGTAGTTCATCAGCTCCGGCGGCCAGCGGCAGTAGCGGCGCCAACTTCCTCAGCGCGCCGCTGAAGATCGTGTTCCTGTGGAGCATCAAGGGCGAAGATTCGGCGTCCGCCGATTACTACAACCAGGGCGGCGTGATGGCTGTCGACGAGATCAACAAGGCTGGCGGCGTAGGCGGCCAGAAGATCTCGACCGTGCGCTTCCAATCTAATCCGCTCGATCCCACCAACGTTGTGACGAACTTCCTCAATGCCGTTGGTCAGAAGCCCGCTTTCATCATCGGCCTGGATGCCCCAGACGCCGAGGCGGCGTCAAGTCAGGTTACTAGGGCCGGGATCCCCACCTTCTCGATTACCCAGGACCAGAACCTGAACTACGGGGCCAAGGCTGGCAGTCCCTGGCTCTTCTCCACAGTCACTAACGATGGTCTTCAGGCGGCGGTCGCATCGACGTTCGTCGCCGATAACCTGAAGGCCACGAGCGTAGGGCTGCTCCATACCAATGAGTCCTTCGGCGACACCGGCTCGGCGATCCAGCAGGCGTATTTCAAGGCTCACGGCATAAATATCGTCGCCAACATTCCTTATGCCGTGGATGCGAGCGACCTCACGGGCCCAGTGCTCGCGGTCAAGAGCGCGCAAGCCGTGATCGACTGGGGCTACCCCAATCCGGTCGCGGTCCAGCTGAACCAATTCGTGCAAAATGGCATCAGCATTCCGACCATCACCGGTGGTGCCGCGCCTTACATTGTCGATGGCAAGCTGGCGGCCGGCTCCGCGATCAAGAAGCTGTACTCGATCGACCCGTGCAACCCCACCCCCAGCACGCCACGGGTGGCGAACTGGATCAAGTCATTTGAGGCGAAGTACGGCGCACCCCCGACGGCCAGCTCGGCCGAGTCCTATGACGCCGTCTACCTGGCCGTCGCGGCAATCAAGGCTGCAAGGTCGATCGATCCGGACAAGGTGAGAGCCGCGATCGAGAGCTTGCATTACACCAACGGCATCTGCACGAACGACTATCACGCTGACGCGGCGCACGACCTGATGCATTCAGTCACAGTCATCTCCTGGTCGACAGGCGTAGGGAAGACCGAGGCCGTCATCGACACCAAGGACCAGTCAGCGGGAACGCCGAACCCACTGCCCTAAGCTCGGCGGTCGGCCTGCGGGCAGATCAGGTGACCAACGTCGGATTCCTGTCCGTATTCCCCAGGGCATGCGGACAGGAATCGGGCATAGAACGCGGCTCGGTTGTCGCCGACAGAAGGGTGAGAATGGCTAGGTTCGTTGCGCTCTTCGCGAGTGGCATCTCGTTCGGCGCGATCGTCGCGATCGTGGCGGCGGGATTCCTCGTGCTCTACAAAGCCACGGGCGTTGTGAACTTCGCCCACGGCGACCTGATGACCGCGGGCGCGTTCGTCGCGGTCTGGAGTATCGATAGTCTGCACCTGCCCATCCTCGCCGCATATGCGCTGGCCCTAGTCGTGCTGTGGGGTGTTGGAATGCTGATGGAACGCCTGGTATACGCACCACTTCGACATCGCTCGATGATGGTCATCGTCATCGGCACGCTGGGCGCGGCCACTGTAATCCGCTACACCCTGGCGGTGTGGCAGGGCAGCACTCCACTTCAGCTCCAGACCCCGGTCGGGACCGACAGCGTCTGGCACCTCCTCGGCGCCGCCATTTCTTACCAGCGGACGATGATCGTCATCGTCGCCGCTGTTGTGCTCGGCTTCCTTTACTTCTTGTTCTATGGGACGTCGTTCGGCCGCCAGGTCAGGGCCCTAGCTACGGATCGGGAGACGGCACAGCTACAGGGCATTCGGGTGCGCAGGATGGCTTTCATCGCCTTCGGGCTGTCGGCGGCGCTCGCGGCCCTGGCCGGCATTCTGATCGCCCCGCTGAGCTCGGTCGACCTAACGTTGGGTTTCAATGTGATGCTCACGGCCTTCGCCGCGGCCATTCTTGGTGGCTTCGGCAACCTTACTGGCGTCATCGTCGGCTCGCTCATCATCGGCCTCGTGCAGCAACTGGTCGGCGGTTATGTCTTCCTCGCCTATAGCTCAGCGCTGCCTTTCGTCGTGATGCTGCTCATCATGGTTCTGCGGCCGACGGGCCTGTTTAGTGAGGAAGCTCGTGCCAGGCTCTGAGCAACCGGCGACGGCCGGTGCTCAGACCCTGTGGCGGCCAACGCTGCTGGCACGCCGTGGACACAAGGACGTGCTGCCCGACGTTTACCGCCGACACGATTACTCGTCGATCTCGATTTTCGTGGTCATCGTGCTGGCCGTCCGAACGCTCTTCGTCAGCGGTCTGTCCGCCCAGGATTCATACAACCTCTGGCTCATCTACGCGATTGCGGCGCTTGGCTTCTATCTGGTCTTCGGAGTCGCGGGCCGGTTCGCTTTCTCACAGACCTTCATGATGGCGCTGGGCGCCTACCTGGCAGCGTGGCTGTCGAAGTCAGTCCCGGTTTGGCAAGCAATGCTCTATTCGCTGGCGATCTCCGCAGTCGTCGCTCTCATTCTCGCGGTCTTGCTGATCAGGACGAACGAGTTCTATTTCGGCATAGCGACGTTGGCTATCGCCGGGATCGGCACTCTCGTCTTCCAGAACTGGACCGCCTTCGCAGGCCCAAGTGGACTTGTCTACAACATCCCGTCAATTGAGATTGGTGGTTTCGTCGCCGAGACGGAGACTGATTTCTTCTGGGTAATGCTGGTAGGGGTCGTGGTCGCCCTGCTGGTCGTCTCGCTGATCGAGCGCTCGCCGTTGCGTCGGGAGGCGATCGCGGCCAGAGACGCTCCGATGGTTGCTCGCACGCTCGGTATTCCGGTCGCGTGGATCCAGGTGATCATGTTTGTCCTGGGCTCGGTGTTCGCGGCCGTGGCCGGCTCGCTATATGCGCAGTGGCAAGGAGTGATCTCTCCCGACACCTTCGGCATCGACCTGTCGATCGGAATCTTCCTCATGGCCATCCTGGGCGGCCTCGGTTCGATGTGGGGCGTGATCATTGGCGCAGCCTTCTACGTCTTCATCCCGCAGTACCTGCAGTCATTCAGCCAGTACCAGAACATCATTTATGGCGGCTTGCTAGTGGTTATCCTCATCCTGCTGCCGGAAGGACTCGTGGGGATCGCCGCCCGCGTGCGTGACGCGCGCCGCGGCCGGGCGCATTTGACCACGGGCCCTGGCGGCAACGGCGGTGTTCTGCACTGGCTCGCGGAGGCGGTGAGTCATGCTCGAAGCAGCCGGAGTTAATGTTCGGTTCGGCGGTGTGCGCGCCGTAAGCCAGGTGAGCCTGTCCGTCACGCGTCACGAGATCGTCGGACTGGTCGGCCCGAACGGGAGCGGCAAGTCTACGTTCTTGAACGCGCTAACCGGAGTGGTTCCCGCCTCTGGGTCGTTTGCTGTCGATGGCCAGGCGGTGAGTCTTGGTCGGCCAGCTAAGGCACGGGCCGCTGGCGTCTTGCGCACCTACCAGACACCGCAGGTCTATACGGCGCTGAGCTGCGTGGAGAACGTCATGCTTGCGACAGCACCCCGGCGCTGGATGGGTGCGAGCTCCGCCATCGCGGCGCGGCCCAGGATGATCGCCGCGGAGCGGAATCGCTATAGCCGGGCCGTGGAGATGCTCTCAAGGGTCGGCCTTGCGGATCTCGCTGGCGCGCCAGCTGCCGGCCTAAGCTACGGCGATCGGCGCATACTCGAGGTTGCCCGTGCCCTCGCAGGAGATCCCAAGGTTCTCCTGCTCGACGAGCCGAGCGCTGGCCTGAACGAGCAGGAAACCGCGCGGGTCGGCGCCATCCTGGCTGAGTTCCGCGCCGATGGTTTGACGCTGCTCGTAGTCGACCACAAGATCGAGTTCGTCTCGAAGCTATGCGACCGAGTGGTGGTGCTGGCGCTCGGCGAGGTCATCGCACAGGGCGAGCCAGCGGATGTCTGGCGTGACCAGCAGGTCATCGATGCATATCTGGGTCTCGAAGATGCTTGAGGTCAGTCGACTAGAGGTGGAGTACGGCTCCGTCCGCGCCGTAAAAGGCATCTCCATAGACGTCAAGGAAGCCGAGGTAGTGGGGATTCTCGGCTCAAACGGGGTGGGGAAGACGTCCACGCTGCGCGCAATCACCCGACTGATCCCCAGTGGCGGCCAGGTGCGCTTCGACGGCGTGGACTTGCGCCGGATGGAACCCGACGAGGTGGCCAGGCTTGGTTTGCTGCATGTGCCCGAAGGACGCCACGTTTTCGCCGGCCTATCGGTGCACGAGAACCTTCAGGTCGGAGCCTCCGCACGTTGCGGCCGCAACGGAGGGCTGTCTATCTCCGACATCTATGACCTGTTCCCGGCGCTCGCGCCGCTCAGCAAACGCAGCGGCTGGGCGTTGTCAGGGGGCGAGCAGCAGATGGTGGCGATTGGCCGGGCCCTTGTCGGCGCGCCAAGGATGTTGCTGCTCGATGAGCCCTCGCTAGGCCTCGCGCCTGTTGTCGTGCAGGCCATGTTTGCCGCGCTCGCGCAGGTAAGCCGCCAAACTCCGATGCTGATCGTGGAGCAGGCAACTGGGCTGCTGCTGCGTATCGCCGCCCGCGGATATGTGCTAGCAGGCGGCGAGATCGTGATGAGCGGCTCCGCGTCGGCGCTGCAAGACCGCAAAGCTCTGCTGGATTCTTACCTGGGTCATCGCGGATCGAAAGGGGTCTCCTAGCCGACGTTGGGCCGTTCCGGAACCCTGTGATTGCCACCTCGAAGGGAACATTCTGATGGCAAGCCTCGAAGACCTGATGACGGACACGAGCTTCACCAGGGCAGCCAAGGGCAAGGTCACCTTCCTGCCCGATCCGCCC
>DATHQE010000269.1:0-4001 GCA_035483035.1 Streptosporangiaceae bacterium
GACGCGGCAGCCGACGTGCGCTGGCTGCGCGCCAAGCTGAGCTAGCGCAGCCGCTACCGGCCGAGCACAGGCCCGCTACAGGAGCAGCGTCGTCTACAGGAGCAGCGTCATCCGCGCCGCTCGCTGCGCCAGCACCTCTTCGGGCGTGAGCGCGGCAGTGAGCAGGAGCGATGCTCCGGATGACAACGACGTGGTCTGGGCGCCGACGGTCGCACCGGTGCCGAAGCCGCAGGGTTGGCCGCCACCACCGCCACCGCCGCCACCGCCACCGGGCTGGCATGTCGGCGACGAGGTGGGATTTTGCGTCGGCGTACAGGAGGGCTGGCCGAACGTCCCGCACGTCGGGTTCGGGTTCGGCCCGCCACACTGCTGGCCGCCCTGTCCCTGTCCCTGTCCCTGCTGACACGTCGGGTTCGGGTTCGGCTGGCACGTCTGGCCGTGCGGGCAGCGGCAGTTCTGGAACTGGCCCTGCTGGCAGACGGGCTTCTTCGGTGCCTGCGGCGCCACCATGAGCCACCTGGCGAAGCCTGAGTAGTCAGGCGTCGGCAGGCTTGCGACCGGCAGGTTGGCGAACTGAGTTTCCATGAAAGCCTTCCACGTCGCGGCCGGCCAGGCGCCACCGAAGGAGCCGCCGATCCCGCCGAGCCACGGAAGGTTGTCCAGGTTCTGGCTCTGGCTGTTGGTCCACAGCCCGACCGCCATCGCGTACTGCGGGATGGCCCCGACGAACCAGGCCTCGGATGCGCTGCTGCCGTTACCGAGGGTGCCCGTCTTGCCGATCACCGTGCGGCCTGGCCAGGTCGCGTTGGGGTAGGCGGTGCCGTTGATGTTGTCGAACGACAGCGCGTAGTCCTCGTCGGCCGCGGCGGCCGGGCTCATAACGACGTGCGTGGCGACCTGGAGCGGGACCGACTGCTGACCGTTCGGTGTCGACTCGGAGAGCTTGCTGATCACGTGCGGCGCGTGGTAGATGCCGCCGTCGATCAGGGTGGCAAACGTCGACGCCTGCTCTATCGGCGTCAGGTCGCCCTGACCGAGCGCGATCTGGACCGATCCAGCGATGCTGCCCTTCGTTCCGAAGAGCCCGTTCAGCCCCTTCAGATCATTGGTGCCGAGGTTGAACGGATCAGCGCCGACACCGAAGGCGCCCGCGGTGTTGATGATGTTCTGCACGCCGACCCGGTGGGCCAGGTCGGTGAACGCGGGGTCGGAGGACTGGGCGGCGGCCACGGGCACCGAGATGGCCTTGAGGTTCGCGTCGCCCACCGATTCCCACCAGCCGGCTGACTTTGCTGCGGCGGCACCCATGGCCGGTGGCTGCGGCGTGGACAACTCGGCCCGGTCTGCCGCGGTCCAGTCCGGCGGGATCCAGAGCGGTGAGAAGCCGTTCATCACGCTGTCCTGCACGTCCATGCCCTGGTTGATCGCCGTCGCGAGCACGTACGGCTTCATCGACGATCCGACCGGGTGCGGCGCCTCGGCCATGTCGTAGTCGCAGTACAGGCGCTGGCAGCGGGGCGCGTCGTAACCGGGGCCGCCGTAGATGGCGACAATCGCGCCCGTCTTCGGGTTTTCTAGCGAGATGCCGAAGTGGTCGTAGAACGGGAGCGGCGACGCTCCGGACGCGTTCGCGGCAGCAGCTATCTGCTGCTTCTCCGAGTTGACCGCCCTGGTGAGAGCCCGCATCATCTGTGGACTAAAGGTGGTGGTGATCCGCAGCCCGCCAGTGTCGATCTTTGCCAGGCTGTAGTGGTAGGTGCCCTCGAGTTCCTGCTGGACCATCTGCATCAGGTAGCCGGTAGTGCCGGTCCAGCCGTTGCCCTGGGCCGACTCGTTGAGCTGGATGGACTTGTTAAAGGCCTGCTCGGCCTGCGGCAGCGCGCACTGCGCACACAACGAGTTTGCCGTCTGCTGGGTGATCGCGCCATCGCGGGCCATGTTGGTCAGTACGTACTGCCAGCGCTGCACGAGCATGGTGTAGCCGACGCCGGACGACGGGTCCGGCGTGAAGACCGCGGGGTTGTTCGGCAGGGCGCCAAGCATCGCTGCCTGCGCCGTGCTAAGTGTCGCGCCCTGCTTGGACAGGTTGACGCCGAAGTAGTCCTCGGCCGCCGCCCAGACTCCGTAGACGTTGTCGCCGAACGAAACGGTGTTCAGGTAGTTGGTGAGGATCCACGGCTTCGAGCGCGAGTGGGCCAGCTTGACCGCCACGAAGATCTCTTTGAGCTTCGTGGTGATGCTGCGGGTCGCGCCGATGTTGGAGTAATAGTTCTTCGCGTATTGCTCGGTGATCGTCGAGCCGCCCTGCAGTGTGCCGCTGCCGAACAGGTCGTCCTTGGCGGCACGGGCGATGCCCGTCACCGAGATGCCGCCCTCGTGGTAGAAGTTCCGGTCCTCCGCGGCGATGATCGCGCTGTTGACGTCCTGCGGGATCTGAGCCGTGGTCAGCAGCTGCCGGTTGATGTCCTGGCTGTTGGTGAAGGTGCCGAGCAGCTGGCCGTTGCTGAAGTAGACCGACGACGACTGCCACGTGGCATCCTGCGACACGTCGGTCGGGATGGGCGTCATCGCGTAGCCAACGGCGATGCCAATGATGCCGAGCAGCACAAACGCAGCGAAGCCACCGCACAGGACGAGAAGCGCCTTCTTCCACGTCCAGCGGCGCCACCAGTCGCCATACAGCAGCCAGTCGGTGAAGCGCTCGCTTCGGCTGCGCGGGCCGCCGCCGTTCCATCCGCCGCGGCCACTGCCACGACGACCGCCGCCGCCGTGGCCGTTCCCGCCGCCATTGCCGTTCCCGCCGCCGCCGCCGTTCCCGCCGCCGCCGCCGTTGCCGCCGCGGCGGATGCCGGGCTGCTCCATGATTCTCGACCGGCCCGTGCGGCCTTGGCGATCGGGATCGGCCCAGTAGTCGCCCGGCTGGTCACGAAGGGCCGTGCGGCCGCGGGCGCCGCTCAGTACCCCGTCGCCGTAGTCGCCGTAGTCGCCGTCGCCGATGCCGCCAGCGCGTGACCGCAGACTCCCGGTCCTGCCCGAAGCGCGCCCAGCTCTGGCCTGCTCTGCCCAAGTCCCGTCAGCTTCGGCCCGTCTCCGACCCGCGCCTGCACCTCGGACCCCGAGCCTGCTCCGCAGGTCATCGGCCGTCTGGCTGAATCTGCCGGTCCGGCCAGTGCCTCCGTCGGGAGCCCAGTCGTCGGCCGCCCGCGGCGCGCGCTCCGAAGATCGCTGTGCCGCATGCCTCGACCGCCCGGCGAGCATCTCCGACCAGGAATTGCCCCGCGCTGCCTGCGGCCCGGCTGCCTGCGGCCCGGCTGCCTGCGGGCCGCCATCCCTGCGCTCGCCGCCCCGGCGCGATCCGCGCCCCGAGCTGGCCTGTGCGCCGTCCTCGTAACGTGCATCCCTGGCCTCTGGCGGCCGGCCCGCCGGCCGCTGACCAGCATGCGCGCCACCGCGGCTATCGCGGCCGTTGCGGCTATCGCGGCCGTTGGCTCCATCGCGGCCGTCGCGGCCGTCGCGGCCGTCGCGGCCGTTGCGCGCGCTAGCGCGATCATCGCGCCAGAACCCTGCGTCGTTGTTGTCCCACGGTGAGGCCGAGGCCTGCGGGCTGCCGGAGCCGCCGCGCCTCCCGGCGCCGTAGCCAACGGCATCCTGATCCTGCCAGTACGGCCCGGGCAACTCTGGGTTACTCACGCGTCCTCGCTGGTCGGGGTCAAGGTGCGGTCGCTAGCGAGCGGCGGTCCGCCAGGAAGACACGTTACCTGGCGATACCAACTGTCCCGGCACGTATTGCGTCACTCGCACGCTAGTCGGGCCAATACCGCTTACCTGCCAGGTGCCCCTGAACTGCCAGGTGCACTCAACTGCCAGGTGCACTGAGCTGCCCGCTTACTCGCTGGCCCTGGCTCGCCGACTGCGCCGGGTAGTTGGCTCGCCAGTGCCCAGTACGTAGGAGGACGCGAGGTGGTTCCACGCACAACTCTGGCAGACCTCGACTACGTAGA
>DATHQE010000270.1:0-3403 GCA_035483035.1 Streptosporangiaceae bacterium
CTGGCGGTGCTGGGACCGCGCATGCTCGGCGAGGCGATCAACGTGGTGTTCTTCGGCGTCGAGTCGCGGCACGGCGTGGACTTCCATCACGTCGCCCAGATCCTCGCGGTCGTGCTCGCGCTGAACGTGGGCAGCTCGATCTGCGCGCTTTTCCAGGGGCGGCTGACCGCGACCATGGTGCAGCGAGCGGTATACCGGCTGCGTGAGGACGTGCAGGCCAAGCTGGCCCGGCTGCCGCTTAGCTACTTCGATCGGCAACCGCGGGGCGAGATCCTCAGCCGGGTCACCAACGACATCGACAACCTGCAGCAGTCGATGCAGCAGACGCTGAGCCAGTTGCTGACGTCGCTGCTGACCATCGTCGGCGTGCTGACGCTCATGTTCGTCATCTCGTGGGAGCTGGCCCTGATCGCGCTGGTCACGGTGCCCGCGTCGGCGTTTGCCATGCGCAAGATCGCCAAGCGGGCCCAGCCGCAGTTCATCAACCAGTGGAAGTACACCGGCAGGCTGAACGGCCACATCGAGGAGATGTACACCGGGCATGCACTGGTCACGGCGTTCGGCCAGCGGGAGGAGGCGATGGCGACCTTCACTGAGCAGAACGAAGCCCTGTTCAACGCGAGCTACCGGGCCCAGTTCATCTCCGGCACGATCCAGCCCGTCATGATGTTCGCCTCGAACCTCAACTACGTGCTGGTGGCTGTGGTCGGCGGCCTGCTGATCTCGGCTAACTCGCTCACGCTCGGCGCCGTGGTCGCGTTTATCCAGTACTCACGGCAGTTCAGCCAGCCGCTCACGCAGGTCGCCAGCATGGCGAACCTGCTCCAGTCCAGTGTGGCCTCGGCAGAGCGGGTGTTCGCGCTGCTCGACGCTGCCGAGCAGGCTCCGGACGATGCCTCGCCCGTCCGTCCGGCCGAGGTCAGGGGACGGGTGGAGTTCGATGACGTGTCGTTCCGGTATGTGCCGGACCGGCCGCTGATCGAGCACGTGTCGCTGACGGTTGAGCCAGGGCAGACCGTGGCCATCGTCGGCCCAACCGGAGCAGGCAAGACCACGCTGGTGAACCTGCTCATGCGGTTCTACGAGATTGACTCGGGGCGCATCCTGCTCGACGGCGTGGATACCCGGGCCATGAGCCGCGAGGAGCTGCGCAGCCTGACCGGAATGGTCCTGCAGGATGCGTGGCTGTTCGGCGGGACCATCGAGGAGAACATCGCGTACGGCGCCGCCGGAGCCACCCATGAGCAGGTGGTCGAGGCGGCCAGGGCCACCTACGTCGACCGGTTCGTGCGCACGCTGCCTGACGGGTACGACACCGTGCTGGACGACGACGGGACGAACGTGTCCATGGGCGAGCGGCAGCTCATCACCATTGCCCGGGCATTCCTGGCGCGGCCTGCGGTGCTGATCCTGGACGAGGCGACCAGCTCAGTCGACACGCGGACCGAGGTGCTGATCCAGCGGGCGATGGCGTCGCTGCGGGAAGGCAGGACGAGCTTCGTGATCGCGCACCGGCTGTCCACGATCCGCGACGCCGACGTCATCCTGGTGATGGAGGAAGGTCACATCGTCGAGCAGGGAACGCACACCGAGCTGCTCGCGGCCGACGGCGCGTACGCGCGGCTGTACCAGGCTCAGTTCGCCCAGGCGATGGCGGAGGTGGCCTGACCTGACCGAGCCGCCCGTGCAGCCCGGGCCACTCGAGCGCGAGTTCGGCCAACGGGTGTGCATCGCATTCGACCTCGGTCCGGCGGGCCTTGAGCCCGCCGGCCTCGGGCCGGGTGGCCTGCGACTCACGCCGCTTGCGGCCAGCTCGACGAGGCTGTGGGCGTTGGAGGCTGGTCGCGACGTTGATGGCGCCGGCGGCCGCTTCGTCGTCAAGGAGTTCCCGTACCACGACGGTGAGCGGCCGGCCGAGGTGGCGGCCGCGGCCGAGTTCGAGTACTCACTCTGGCGCGCAGGAGACATCCTGATGCCTGAGCCGATGCGGGCTCGCGATGGCCAGCTGGTGACCTGGCTGACCGGGTCTCGCGGGGCCAGGGTGCCAGTGCGCGTGCATCGCTGGCTCGACGGTGCGCCGGTGCCTGAACCGTCGTCCGCCGTGCTCGCTGCGGCCGCGGGGCGCGCGCTTGCGCTCATCCATCGCGCCGGCGCCGCACGACCGGCCAGACCCGGCGGCAGCGTGCGCTGGTGGCCGCAGGAACACTACGAGCTCATCGGTCCGATGGCCGATCGCGGCCTGCTGACCCTGGGCGAGGCGGCGGCGGCTCGCGACAGCCTGAGCCGTGCCGAGCCCATCCTGTCGGCGGGAGATGAGCTGGCCGGTGACTGGATCTATACGCACTGCGACCATAAGCCCGCCAACAGCTTGCTGGTCGGCGCGCGCATAGCGGTGCTGGACTGGGACGAGTGCGGTTACTGTCATCCGCGCCTGGAAGTTGTGGAGTCTGCGCTGCGCTGGGCCGGAGCTGCGGACGGCGAGCCGCGGTCAGACGTCGCTCGCGCCTTCCTGCGGGAGTACGAGCAAGTGGCGGAGATGAGGTTCGGCCCGGTCACGGTAGGGGAATTCGCCAAGTGGGTAGCCGCTGAAGCTGGCTGGTTCTGGTTTACCGGCCGGCGAGCGCTCGGCTGGCACGAGGACGACACCGCAGCCGAGCGAAAGTCGGCGGCGGAGATGGCGGCTTGGTCGATCGAGACGCTCAGTCGCACGCTGGCGTCGGTGGACCGGTGGGCGCAGGCACTATCAGAGGCCTGACCTATCGGAGGCCTGACCTATCGGAGGCCTGAACTATCCGGACGCCTGAACCATCGGGTGCCTGAGAGGAGCAGCGCGTGGATATCCAGGAAACCAATCGCCGGGTGATCGAGCAGTTCAGGGCCGGGGGTGAGATCGAGGGCATGCACCGGGATCGGCTCGTGCTCCTGACTACTGTCGGCGCCAGGACCGGGCGGCGGCACACCAAACCGATGATGTTCCACCGCGACGGCGACCGGATTCTGGTCGTCGCATCCAACGCGGGCGCACCTACGGATCCGGACTGGTACCGCAACTTGCTGCGCGAGCCGGTCGTCACGGTGGAGGTCGGCGACGAGACCTATGACGCGGTCGCCTCGGTCCTGGCCGACCCAGACCGGGAGGCATCGTGGGCCAGGCTGACGTCGGCTTACCCTTTCCTCGCCGAGCACGAGGCGAAGGCAGGCCGGACCATCCCGGTGGTGGCTCTTACCAGGCGCGGCTGACGTCGGTCTGGACGGCATAATGACAGCTCTGTCGCGGAAAGGGGCGTGCCATGCCGTACGGCTTCCTCGGGTCGATGCGGACCAGGGCAGGTCACCGGGACGAGGTGATTGAGATTCTGCTCGGCGGCGCCGACGGCCTGCGCGAGGCCGGATGCCAGCTGTA
>DATHQE010000271.1:0-3178 GCA_035483035.1 Streptosporangiaceae bacterium
CGGCACGACCACGGTGATCTACGAGGGCGTGCCCAACTACCCCGACGGCGGGCGGCCGTGGCGCATCGCCGAGAAGCTGGGCGTGAACATCTTCCACACCTCGCCCACCTCGATCCGGATGCTGCGCAAGGTCGGCCCGGACGAGCCGTTCAAGTACAACTACCACTTCAAGCACATGACGACGGTCGGCGAGCCGATCGAGCCCGAGGTCTGGCGCTGGTACTACAACTTCGTCGGCAAGGGCGAGGCAGCCATCGTCGACACCTGGTGGCAGACCGAGACCGGCGGCTTCCTCGGCAGCACGCTGCCGGGCCTCCAGCCGATGAAGCCCGGCAGCTGCGGCCCCGGCGCGCTCGGCATCTTCCCCGTCATCTATGACGAGGACCGCAACGAGATCCCGAGGGGCAGCGGCAAGGCTGGCAACATCTGCATCCGCAACCCGTGGCCCGGCATCATGCAGACGGTCTGGGGTCAGCCCGAGCGGTTCCTCGACGTGTACTACCGCAAGTACAACACCGATCCCGACAGCAAGGACTGGCACGACTGGCCGTACTTCGCCGGCGACGGCGCGCTGCAGGCCGAGGACGGCTACTTCCGCATCCTGGGGCGGATCGACGACGTCATCAACGTCGCTGGTCACCGGCTTGGCACCAAGGAGCTGGAGTCGGCGGCGCTGACGGTGCCCGAGGTGGCAGAGGCCGCAGCGGTACCGGTCATCGACGACATCCGCGGCCGCGTGGTGGAGATGTATGTGTCGCTGAAGCCTGGCGTCGAGGCAGACGGGATGGAGGCGAAGGTCGTCACCGCCATCGAAACCGAGATCGGCAAGATCGCCCGGCCGAAGAACGTGTGGATCGTGCCGGACATGCCGAAGACCAGGTCGGGCAAGATCATGCGCCGGGTGATCGCGTCCGTCTCCAACTTCGCGGACGTCGGCGACGTGACCACGCTCGCCAACCCCGAGGTCGTGGATGGCATCCGCCACCACGTTCAGCAGGCGAAGGTCGCCAAGGGCGAGAGCCCGCGCGAGCTGTCCGACGTAGAGCTGGCGGAGATTCAGGCCTTCGGCAACGAGTAGCACTGCCCGCAGCGGCCGCTAGCCTCACCGAGGCTGGCGGCCGCTTGGCGCTGGGTCAGGGCCTGATTACCGCCGCGGCGCGGGCAGCACAGGCGGCATGAGGAAAGCTGGCGGGCTGTCCAGGTCAAGCGCATCGAGCAGGTCTGCGGCGGCTGCATCCCGCGCCGTCAGGGGCGGCAGGTTCCACTTCCGCTGGATAAGCCGCAGGATCGCGGTGTGGTCGTACACCAGCTCGGTGACGTAGCCGGGCTTGGCGAACGGCGACACGATCACTGCCGGTACCCGGAAGCCGAGCTGGGTGTACGTGCTCGGCCCGGTGTCAGCAGCCGTGATCTTCTGCCCGAGCGCGGTCCGACGGAACAGGCGCAGGATCGGGAATCGCTGATACGCGCTCTGCGCCGGGACGTCATCCGGGGCCGGCGCCGACGGCGGCGGGACGTGGTCGTAGTACCCGCCGTGTTCGTCATACAGCCAGATCAGCAGCGTGTGCGGCCAGCCGGGGCCTGCCATCACGGCGTTGATGACCCGCGCGGCCAGGGCCTCACCGGCCGAGATGTCCTGCGGGTTTTCCTCTGAGCTTGCCTGGAAATCAGGATCCACGATCGCGACCGACGGCAGCGTGCCGGTCCTGGCCGCGGTCCAGAAGTCGGTCATCGGCCGCAGGTGGTTGATCGACCGCAACAGCCCCAGTGGGTAGAGGTCTGCGGTCACCTGGAGCTTGCTGGCCAGCCTCGCCAGGAACTGGGGAAAGACTCCCGCGAGCGCGCCGCCAAGCAGCCGCACGTATCGCAGCCCTGGCACGTGCGCGAGCCGCCGCAGGCCGGCCGTGTGCTGCGGCAGCATGTGGTAGTTGAACCAGCTGATCCCGTGCGCGCTGAGGTGGTCAAAGATCGTGCCGCTCGCCGGATAGTCGATCATGCTGAACGGCAGGTCGTCGATGAGGCCGTTCGCCGTGCCGGCGATCAGGAACCTCCGGTTCGGGAAGGTCGGGCCTAGGCAGGCGGAGAACCACCGAGTCGCGAGCGGAAACGTCCTGGCCAGACCGTAGTAGAACGGCAGCTCGGCCTCGGTCCAGTACCGCATCGCCGCGCGGGCATCGGCACCCGGCAGCGTCTGCTCGATGCTGCGGACGAATCCCCCGCATCGTCCCTCGTCAAACTGGATGTGGCTGGCGTGCCAGCTCTGAGTCGGCACGCCAGGCTGTTGCGTCGTGTCCGCCCTAGTCCACAGCGGCACCGTCGTGCCATCGTCGGCCGCGCACGCCTCGGTCGGCACGCCGTCCGGCCCCAGCGCGAAGCCATCGCCCCGGCCGGTCAGCATGCCGAAGTAGTTGTCGTAGGAGTGGTTCTCCATCATCAGCACAACGATGTGCTGGATCTGCGGCAGCCCGTCGGTGCCTGGCTGCGCTTCCGCTGCTGCCGGACGCCTGCTCGGCAACCGACTGAGGCGGCGTCTCGCGGCCGCCATCTCCACTCGCCGTAACACGGCGCTAGCTTCGCACGAAGATCACGCCTGCGGCCAGGCGTGCACCGGCTCGTTGGTGTGCATGTGCTCGATGTAGCGCTGGGTCATCTGCCGCAGCGCTTCGGGCCGCTGGGCGCCGCAGCGCTCACTGAGGCCGGCCACGGTGGCGATCTGCCAGGCAGCACCGGTCTGGCCGGTGAGGCACCGCTGCTCGATGATGCCCAGCAGGCGGTCGGCATGCACCGAGCCCACGCCCCAGCGGGTCAGGCCGTCGCGGGCCATGGGCAACAGCCGCCGCAGGACGAGCTCCGCCACGCTCGCGTCGCCGAGGCCCGGCCAGTACAGCTGCGCGCCCATGCCGTGCTTCGCGGCTTCGTGCAGGTTCTCTGCCGCGGTCGTGAACGACATCTGCGTCCAGACCGGCCGCTCGGACTCGGCCAGGACGCGCACCAGCCCGTAGTAGAACGCGGCGTTCGCCATGACGTCAGCCACCGACGGGCCGGCGGGCAGCACCCTGTTCTCTACCCGCAGGTGCGGCTTGCCGTCGACGACGGCATAGACCGGCCGGTTCCACCGGTAGATCGTGCCGTTGTGCAGGCTCATCTCGGCCAGCTGCGGGCACTCCCCCCGATCGAC
>DATHQE010000272.1:0-6563 GCA_035483035.1 Streptosporangiaceae bacterium
CTGCCAGGTCAGTCGCCCGCGTACCGCTGTTCCCGCCACGGGTCTCCGTAGTTGTTGTAGCCGTAGCGCTCCCAGAAGCCAGGCTCATCGGCCGCCAGGAGCTCGAGGCCGCGCACCCACTTCGCGCTCTTCCAGAAGTACAGATGCGGCACTAGCAGCCGTGCCGGTCCGCCGTGCTCGGGCTGAAGCGGCTGGCCGTCGTAGCCGAACGCCACCCACGCCTTGCCACCGGTGACGTCCGCCAGCGGCAGGTTCGTGGTGTACCCGCCGTCGCTGAACGCCAGGATGTACTGAGCCTGGTGCTCGACCTGCGCCAGCAGGGTGTCGATCGACACGGCTTGCCACATCGTGTCCAGCTTTGACCATTTAGTTACGCAGTGGATGTCAGCCGTCACCTCCTCGGCCGGCAGCGCGCGCAGTTCCTCCCAGCTCCACGACTTGCGCGTGTCACCGGCCTGCCGGATCGAGAACGACCAGCTCTCCAGCGGCGAGTGTGGCGTCGGCCCGGCCGACAGCACCGGGAAGTCGGTCGTCACGTACTGCCCCGGCGGCACCCTGGTCTTGTCGACGTCGGATTCACGGTGACGGCCGTGGAAGCCGCGCGATATCGGACTCATGCACCCATCATCTCCAATGGAGCTGGCGGCTACTCGCCGAGCATGGCCATCAGCTTGGTCACGGTCGCCCAGTTCCGGGCGGTGCCGGCTGGCTGGGCGCTCTTGCGGGTGAGCTGGGCAGCCAGATCGCTGCGGCCAAAGCCGTCCGGCGTGTGGACGTACAAGGCGCGTCCGACGACGACGGCGTCATCTCGGCTGCCCGACTCCCGGGCTCGCTGTACCGCGGCAGTGACACGCGCGATGCCACTGGGGTCGATTGCGTCCCGATGAAAGATGGCATGTACGTATCTGGGGTTCGCCTCGGCCGGGAACGGGTTGTCCGTGATGACCTGCGCCAGCTCAGGCGCGGACAGCACGATGACGGCTGGCCGCACACCGAGGCGGCCGCCGATCTCGGCCTCCAGGGCGTCGGCCAGGTCCGCCGCGTCGGTGCCGGCGGTGGCGAACAGCAAGTTGCCGCTCTGGATGTAGGTTGCGACCTCGGCGTGCCCGAGCGAGGTGGCCACATCGCGCAGGTCCGCCATCGCTACCTTGCTGCGGCCGCCTACGTTGATGCCGCGCAGCAGGGCGAGATAACGGGGCATCCGTCGAGTCTTGCATTGCTGGTCAGCGGCCAACGAGGGTTCTGGATGCATGTCCGGATATGTACCGTTAGGCCTAGCACGTTTTAGCCTGGGACTGGGTTGCGGCAGCCCGCTGGCCAGGGCGCTAGCGGTCTTCACGCGATCCACACGTCATCAGGCTCCGGCCTTCACGTCGGGCTTGTTATCTAGGCAAAGCCCAGCGAGGCGAAGACCGGAAGGATCGGACCAGTGCACAACGAACCTGCTCAGCATCGCGTAGCGGAGTCGACGACGCCCGCTCCGCCGTCCGGTCAGACCGAGGCGGACACGGAGCTCAAGCTGCCAGTCAGCCCGCCGGCGCCGCCGATACCGGCAGACCTGGCAGCAAAGGTGACAGCGGCTATTTCCGATGAATCGGTGCGGCGCGCCGATCTACGCCGCCGTGAGCAGCAGCCGGCCGACCACGCGCCGCCGGTATTGCCCCGGCCGCGTTCAGGTCGGCCGGCACCAGGCTTGCACGTGCTCATTCCCCTGCCGAGGGGCGTGGCCAGCGCCGCGTGAGATCTGTCGCCACCCACTTCACGAGCTACCCGAGGAACCCGACGAATGACACTGACGCAGTACCGGCCAGGGCATGCCATCGTGCCGGCGGCGCGAACGCAGGCACCTTCGACCAGCACGTGGCGGACGATGCTGGAGGTGCGCTGGCGGGACCGGCTCCGGCAGCTCACCGACTACTGCGTGGCCTTTCACGAATCAGGGTCCGAGGCACTCGGCGAGCAGCCGCGTCCTTCACTGCGCCGGCTGATGCGTCAATCCGTGGCCGCGCGGCAGGCGCTTGGCGAGACGGAGGCGGCGCTGCGCCGCCTGACTCGCGGAACGTTCGGCCGGTGCGAGGACTGCGCGGTCGAGATTCCGGCAGCGAACCTGGCGGTGATCCCTGAGACCAGGTACTGCCCGAGCTGCGCGGCCTGCTAGCTGGTTATGCGCTCGGCAGGCGCAGCGTCATCCGCGTGCCAACGCCGGGCTCGCTTTCGGCGGTGAGGTTGCCGCCGTGGGCGCCAGCAAGCTCGGCCGCGATGGCGAGCCCGATGCCGCTGCCGGAAATGTTCCCCGCCTGACGCCCGCGCCAGAACCGGTCGAAAATGCGTGGCAGCTCGGCCGCCGGGATACCGATGCCGGAATCGGTCACGTGCAGAATTGCCTCGCCGCTCGCGGTCGCGGTGTCGACAACGACCTTCGCACCCGACGCGGAGAATTTCAGCGCGTTTGTGAGCAGGTTGGTGACCACGTGATGCATCCACCGTGGGTCAGCCAGGATTGGCGCAGGCTCCAGGGCACGCTCCAGGGCGATGCCCGCCGTCGCAAACCGTCCTTCGAGACTGTCGGCGGCGGTGGCCACGATCTCGGCTAGGTCGCACAGGCGCTGGTCCAGCTGAAGCGACGCAGCGTCGGCTGCGGCCAGCATCTGCAGGTCATCGACCATCCGGACCAGCCGCAGTGCCTCGTCCCGCAGGGAGGAGAGCTGCTCGGGAGTCGGCTCCGCGATCCCGTCCAGCAGTGCCTCGTGGCCAGCCAGCAGCACCGCCACGGGCGTCCGCAGCTCGTGCGCGACGTCCGCGACCAGGTCCCTGCGCACTCGCTCATGCGCGTCCAGCATCTCGGCCATCTGATCCAGCGAGGTCGCCATCTCGCGCAGCTCACTGGGACCGCGCACTGGCCCAACCCGAGCCATTCGCTCGCCGCTCCCGCGCGCCCTGAGCACCGAGATGATGTGCAGGACCGGCCGGGTAATCCGACGTGACAGCGCGAGCCCGGCGAGCAGCGCGAGCAGCGCCGCGAGGCCGGCGGCTGCTGCGACGGCGCGCACGAGCGCCGCGCGGAGCGCGTGGTCTGCCGTGCCCAGACCCGATCCGCTGAATCGGGCGATCGCCGTGCCCACGCGGTGCCCGGCCACGGTCACATTGGCGCTGTACTGTGGCAAGCCGGCTTCAGCAGTGAAGTCAGGCGACGCGGCGATCAGGGTTCCGTTCGCATCCACAATCTCGGCATCGGCGCCCGTGCGCGAGGCGAGCTCGAGCGCCGACGACAGGTCGGCGCCGTTCCAGGTGTTATTGGGTCTCCAGGCCGCGCCCGCGGCCGCCGCGATGGCGTTCGTCAGGTCCCTGCGCTGCTGGGTCACCAGATGCGAGACGTCGGCGGTCGTGAACGCGACCGTGAGGACGGTCAGCAGCGCGACGGCGGCCAGCGCGACGCCGAGGAAACCAAGCGTCAGGTGCACGCCCAGGGAGTCTGTGCGCGGCTCCGGCGCGGCCGGCCGGCTGGGCGCGATCGGGCTGTCGCCCGGCGGGCTGGTCTCGTCAGTCATCGCGGGCCAGACCCAGCCGGTACCCCCCGCCGAGAACGGTCTTGACGATCTCGGGGTTGCCCTGATCCTGCTCGATCTTCCGCCGCAGGTTCTTGACGTGCGAGTCGATGATGCGCTCGTAGCCTTCGAATTCGTATCCGCGGACCCGGTTGATGAGCTCGAATCGCGAGTACACGCGGCCGGGCACGCTGGCGAGGGCCAGCAGGACCCCCCACTCGGTGGGTGTGAGCTCGATGGCGGATCCGCGCACTGTCGCTACCCGGCGGGGCTCGTCGATCACCAGAGCGCCGCCCCCGTAACTGGCCGCGGCCTGGTCAGCGCTCGACTGCCCGCCGCGCCGCAGAATTGCCTGCACTCGCAGTACCAGCTCACGCGGGCTAAACGGCTTGGTCACATAGTCGTCCGCGCCCAGCTCCAGACCACGCACACGATCTTCCTCTGAGTTCTTGGCCGTGAGCATCAGGATAGGGATCGTCCCGGTTGCGCGTACTTCGCGAGCTACCGTCTCGCCGGCGACGTCGGGCAGTCCGAGGTCAAGGACCAGCAGATCCGGCGCCGCTGAAGCAGCCAGGCTCAGGGCCTCGGCTCCCGATGCGGTCGACAGGACGGTGAAGCCAGCCCGCTCCAGATAAGAGCGGACGAGGTCACGAAGCTTGCGCTCGTCCTCGACGAGCAGGATTGTCGCTGCCATGGCTGCTCAGTCCCTTCTCTTCCCCGGCACCGAGATAGCTCCAGACTTGCGGGCAGTGCCCGATCCCGATGTCTCGGCAGATCATCTGTGCGGCGACGCTCACACCTTCGGTGCAGGTCGGGAAAGCAAACTGAAGCTCAGCGATGTGCTCCACGGTAAGGCCAGCGGCCCGGCAGGCGGCCGGAACCAGCCGGCGCCGCGGTCCAGCATCGCGGCGAAGACGCTCGGCCCATCCATCTGCGGCAGGCAGAGCCATTCGACATTGCCGCTCGGCGCCACGAGGGCAGCGACCTCATAGTCGGGAAGGAATCCGTAATCCGCGATGGGCGGGAACGGGCTCCCGCCCGGCGTCGGATGCGATCCGTGCGCCGGCGTGCTCGCCATAGCCTCCGCGCCCCCCTCCGCGCGGCCAGCCACCGCGCTGCCAGGCACGCCCGTGCCCGTGCCCGGCTGGCCCGCCCCCGGGGCAACCGCATATCGGTCGTGTTACCGGCGATCCGTCCATACCCGGGTCACGGGCGAGCAATCTCGCGGTCTGGCGGTCACGCATGGACGGTAAGGCAGATCCTCCACATCTCGCACATACCGGCAGCAGCTAGCCTTCACAAGCCTGCGCTGTGATGAATGGACAGGACGGCGGGAGCCGCACGAGACAGCGTGCGCCGCCTTGTCTGGAGGTAGCTGGGCGGTGCCTGCCTCGGCAGGCGAGGCCGTCACCTGCGCGGGGGCGCGTGGATCCAGGTGGCGGTTCGGGCAAACGGATGCCTGCCTGTCGGCCGCGCCTGCGGCCTGCCGGGTCCGCCGGTATCGGCTCCTCCAGCCACGACCGGGGACGCCCGGCGGCTCGCTGCTCATCCGCGCAGCCCCCGGCGCCGGGCAGCGCGCCGGGGCCGAGCGAAGGACCTGCGTGATCGAGTGTCTCTGGCGCAGAACCGGGGACACCGGTGTACATGTCTGCTACCAGCAACCTGGCTGCCTCACACACGGCTGCCTCACACACGGGCCAGGACCCGTCGGTCGCGGTACTCGGGACCGGCATCATGGGCTCAGCCATGGCCCGGAACCTTCTCAGGGCGGGACTGCACACGTCCGTCTGGGACAGGTCGTCAGCCACCACGGCGCACCTTGCCGAGACGGGAGCACGCGCCGCGGTCTCGGCGCAGGATGCGGTCAGGGATGCGGACGTGGTGATCACGATGCTGCCGACCGCCGACGCGGTGAGCTCGGTGATGCTCGATGATGTCGTGGTCGGCGCGTTCGCCCGAGGCGCCGCGTGGGCGCAGATGGCCACCATCGGCGTCGACGCCACCGATGAGATCGCCGGCCAAGTCGGCAAGATCCGCCCCGACATACTGTTCGTCGACGCCCCAGTCTCCGGCACCAAGGGACCGGCCGAGGCCGGCCAGCTGCTGATCCTCGCGTCGGGCCCGGACTCTGCGGAGCCGATCGTGCGCCCCGTCTTCGCTGCTATCGGCCGCTCGGCGATGTGGCTCGGCGCGGCGGGACAGGGCAGCAGGATGAAGCTGGCGATCAATGCCTACCTGGCCGCGCTGATCGAAGGTGTCGCCGAGGCGCTCACGCTCGCCGAGCGACTCGGCGTCGACCCGGCGAAGCTCGACGCGACGATCGAGGGCGGCCCGCTCGATGCGCCGCTCGCCGGCGCCAAGCTGCACAAGATGGAGCGCGGCGACTTCTCGCCCGAGTTCCCGCTGGAGTGGGCGCTGAAAGATGTCGACTTGGCGCTGGCAGCAGCCGGCAAGGACACCCTGCCCGCGCTTGCGGCGCTGTCGCGAGCGTGGCACTCTGCCGTCGCGGCCGGTCACGGCCGGGAGGACGTCAGCGCTGCTGTGCTAGCCCTGAGCCACTGACCCCTGAGCCCCTAACGCCTGAGCCCCTAACCCCTGAGCCCCGGCCGGCAGGGCCCGCTGGACGGCCTCGGCGAGATTCTCCAACGGGACCTTGCCGTCCACGCGCTCGCCGTTGACGTAGAACTTCGGCGTCGCGTTCACCCCGTTGCTGATGCCTTCCTGCACATCATGCTCGATCCGGGCTGCATAGGCGCGGTCGGTCAGGTCGCGCCGGAACCTGGCGATATCGAGGCCTAGTACCTCGGCGTACGTCACCAGGGAGTCGATGTCCAGATGCGAGTAGGGCTGGAGCAGTAGCTCATACATCTCCCAGAACTTGCCCTGGGCAGCAGCGGCCTCGGCGGCCTCGGCCGCCTGCTCGGCGTGCGGGTGCAGCTGGGCAATCGGAAAGTTCCTGAAGACGAACCGGATCAGCGTGGGGTGCTGGTCGATCAGCCGGTGCACGTCGCGGAACGC
>DATHQE010000273.1:0-9183 GCA_035483035.1 Streptosporangiaceae bacterium
GGCGGCACTCACATCACAGACTTCCTGGTCTCGAAACATGACCTCGGTTAGGTCATGTACTTCAGGATCGCCGTAAGACGTGCCTCACCGCATCAGGCGAATGACCTAATCCCAGGCCGCCCACCGCCTAAGCAGGCACCAACGCCGCCCTAGACGCCTCGCTGCCGCTGCCACCGCTGCGGACACCCGCTGTGAGCGTCAGCCCATCCCTGGCGCACGCCCTGCAGCCAGCCCCGGCTCGCGCTGAAGGCCACCGCGCCCTATCCCCAGCGGCACCTGCCAGACGGCACGAACGCAGCGCGCCGGACGGCCTTCACGGTTCAGCCGATGAACGCCAACGAGCCACTAGCCGACCAGAACGGCGGTTCCCGAATCCAAGTACAGCGGACGACCGTTTACGGTAGGTGAGCGAGGGTCAGTCGGATCAATGGCCATCTCCGCAAGGCCCAGGGCGAATCCGGGTCAGTAGCAGGCGCGGCCACGGTGACCTCGTCCGTGGAATCTCTCATGGGTGGCCTCCGAGGGGTCCCGGCTTACTTGAGCGCGGTCATGAAGGCCTGGATGCGTTCCAGGGTGGGCGGGGCCTGCCAGATCGCGTCGACCTCGGCGTCGAGGCCCGCCAGGTCATGAACGCGCTGCAGGAACCGTTGCCGTAGCTGGCGCTTGGTGAGGCCGAACGCCGGGCCCAGGGCGGCCAGCCGCTGGGCCGCGGCCAGCGAGCGGCCGGACAGCTCCGCCGCGGGCACGGCCTCGTCGACCAGGCCACGGGCCAGTGCCTCCCCGGCACCGAAAGTGGCCCCGCTCAGGGCGAGCGGCCGGGTCTGCGCGTCACCGGCGCGCAGCCGCAGCAGCTCCAGCGCCACCGCCGGGAACGGGACGCCGACCCGCAGCTCGGTCACGCCGGCCCGGCCCGGGCCCTCGGCCATGACCGCCCAGTCCGCAGCGGCGAACAGGATGAACCCGCCCGCGATCGCATGCCCGTTGACCGCCGCCACCACGGGCAGCTCAAAAGTCGCAAGCCGGGTGAAGGCGCGCCGCAGCTCCGGCAGGAAGGCAGCCAGGTACCCCTCCCGCCCCGCGGTCACCCGCTTGAGGTCCACCCCGGCCGAGAACACCGGACCGGCGCCGGTCAGCACCACCGCCGCGGCGCCGTCGGCGGCGGCGGCGTCATCCAGCGCGTCGCACAGCGCCTGGCACAGCTCGGTGTCCAGCGCGTTGGCCTTGCCGTGCCGCATGGCCAGCACGGCCACGCCGTCTTTCGTGGTGGATTCGATCACCGGTGGCCTCCGTTGCGGTCATGGCATCAGCTCCCGGCCGAGGATCTCCGCTGGATCTCCCCGGCGCAGCCGTCAGGCCGGAACCCCGTGCCACGTAGTGCGAGGCTAGCGGGGAGAGGAGAGGCAGCACCCGCAGCACGCACGATGCCTCGCTGTGCCTTCACCGTCTCGTCGTCACGTAACGCCGATTCGGAACGGCTGACAATTTCGCCGAGTGTGCATGCACCTGTGCTCAGATCGCCCGGTTCTGGTCGTCTTCGGTGTGCCGGTCTGGCTCGTCAGAGCGTCCTATGCCGACGGAAGCACGGCGATAGCGTCGATCGAGATAAGCAGGCCGCGGGGCAGCGCCACGTTGGCCGGCGCGGAGCGAGCTGGCGGCGGGTCGGGCATGAAGCGCGCGTAGATGGCGTTGATGGTCGCGAAGTCGTCGACGTTGGCATAGAAGATGGTGGTCTTGACCAGGGCAGACAACGAGGTCCCGGCGGCGGTCAGGATCGCGTCGAGGTTGCGCAGCGCCAGTTCGGTCTGCGCCTCGATGCCGTCACCGGGCACGCCGGTGGCTGGGTCGATGCCGGCCGTGCCCGAGCAGAACACAAGGCCGCCGGCGACGATGGCCTGGCTGTAGGGCCCGAGCGCGGCCGGCGCGGTGTCGGTGGAGATTGCCTTCCGAGTCATTGGCGCTGCCTTTCATAGCGGTGAATGGGCTCCCTGGATCAGCCCTGAACACGTCTCACCCGCGGCCGGTGACGATCGGGCCCAGGCGGACGCTGGGCCGACCGAGAAGCCGCTTGGCTTCGCGGATGCCGCTGGTCATCGCGCCGTCAGCGTAAGCCAGCCGTGCGCTTTGGGTGTGCTCTCCGGCGAACAGCAAGCGCCCGCCGATCGGCTCGCCCAGCAGATCAGCGTCGGCCGGGTTTGCTCCCGGGGGGATATGGGTGTAGGCGCCGCCGCTGTACGGATCGTTCGCCCACGAGGTCACGGCCACGGCCGCCGGGGCCGGGCAGGAGCTGCCGATCGCCTCGGCGAGCATGTCAAGGACCCACCGGACGGTGTCGGCCGGGGCCGCGTCGAGGACATGGCTGGTAGCACTGTGGAAGACCTGAAAGACCAGTACCGGGCCAGCGCCGAACGCATCCTGCCCGATGGCCCAGACGGCCACGGCGCCGGGGTCGCGAGGGAAGATCATCGCGTGCGGGATGCCCGCGGCACGCCAGAATGGCCCGTCGAACCGCAGCGCCACCTTCTCGTAGCGCCCGAACCCGAGGCGCTCGATCGCCGCCAGCCGATCAGGTGGCAGCGCGGGCCGGAACCGCGGCACACCGCGCTTGAGTACACCCAGCGGCACCGTCACCACCACGTGCGAGCCGTCTTCGGACGTGCCGTCCGCGCGCCGCACCCGCACACCACTGGCCGAACGGGTGACCTCCTCCACAGCCACGCCCAAGCGCAGGTCAACGCCGGTTGCCATCGCTTCCACCAGGCGCCGGTAGCCCCCCACGGGGACGTCACCGAAATAGTGGCCCCCGTATTCGATCTCGTTCCACATCCAGCGCAGCGACTGGCGCTCGGCGAGGTCGGCTGACTCGGCCTCGATGAGCGCGTGCAGCGCCTGGCGCGCTCGCCTCGCTGGACCCGGCGCCAGGCCAGCCCTGGCCACAAATGCTTCGATCCCATCCGCGGCCGACGCATCCGGCCCGAGCTCGCCGAGCAGCCGGCCCGCTGCCTCCGGGAAGCCTTCCAGCTGCATGCTGAGACTCGCCTCAACCTCGGCAGCCGACAGCCGCCGTCCCTCGCCGCAGTCAAAGCCGGCCAGCTCAGGCGACGGGTCCGCGCCGCGGCAGGGGACTCCGACGTGCTGCGCGAAGGCACGCATCGGGTTCCCGGCAGGCGTGTGTATCCACGAACCGCCCATATCCACCAGGGAGCCCGCCAGGTCAACCGTGTGCAGTCGGCCACCGATCCGATCGCGAGCCTCGACCACCACGCACTCAACCCCGCCGTGCCTAAGAGCGTTCGCGACCGTCAACCCGGCGATCCCCGCGCCCACCACCAGCACACGCTCAACGGGCCCCGCCACCCCGACGGGAACATCCGTCTGCCCGTCGTCGAAACCCTCAGCAGTCAACCCGGCCACCTCCCTGTCGGCCAGGTGCGGATCCAGCGCAGCGGCGGTCCGCGGGCAGCGGGACTGGCGGTCCGCTTCCGGTGCAGCAGGGCCTGCACGACATCGCCAGCCGTCTCGGCCTTGGCCGCCACCTCGCGGATGCGTTCAGCCGCCGGCTGGTGGCGAGTCCGGCGAAGGCGGTGATGGCTGCGGTGATCACGACGACAATCCAGGCACGGTCGAACCCGGCCAGGCCCCTGTCCGTGCGGCCGCCGAGCACGGCGACGAAGGTCGCCACACCCAGGGCCGAACCGAGCTGGCGTGCCGTGGCCAGCACGGCTGACGCCGACGCCAGCTGCGCTCGCGGCGCAGCGTCAGCGCAGGCGAACAGCGAAGGCTGAATGAGCGCGTTGGCCACTCCCCATAGCAGCATGGCCGGCAGTACGACCGCCGCATAGGCGGGGCTGTCCCCGGCGCGGGCCAGCAGCCAGGCCCCGGCCGCTGCGAAAGGCGCGGCGCCCGCCACGACCGTGCCCCGCACGCCGAAGCGGGCCGACAGCCGGCCCGAGAACGGTGAAACGATCCCCGCCGTGATGGGACCGGGTGCGATGCTCGCGGCGGCCTGCAAGACGGAGAAGCGCCACTGCGTGGTCAGCAGTAGCGTCGTACCCAAGAGCATGGCCGCAAAGCCGGTGTAGTAAGCGACCAGCCCGGCCGCGCCGGCCCGGAAAGCGCGCACTGAAAAGAGCTGGGGTGAGGCCAGGGGATCAGGGTGACGGCGGACGTGAGCCACGAACGCGGCGCTGACAGCCAGCCCCGCGGCTAGTACCGGCCAAGTGCGCGACGGCGGCCACCGCGGGAACTCGGTCAGCGCGGTGCAGACCAGCCCTACCGCGCCCAGCACCAGGAGGGTTCCCGCGCCATCGATGGGTCGGCCGGCCCGCTGACCATCGACCACGCCGGGACGGCGCGGCAAGATGGCCACGCCCGCGGCCAGGGCGGTGAGGATGACCGGCAGATTGATGAGGAAGATCCAGCGCCAGCTTGACTCGATCAGCAGCCCGCCTAGCACCGGGCCGCTGCCAGCGGCCACCGCCCCGACTCCAGCCCAGATACCGACCGCGGTGCTCCGCTGATGCGAGGGGAACACTTGTAGCGCGAGCCCAAGTGAGGTGGGCATTAGCACCGCCCCGCCTGCCGCCTGCAGTGCCCGGCAGGCGATCAGCGCCAGCAGATCCGGGGCCACTGCGCACCCCAGCGACGCGACACCGAATATCAGCAGGCCAGCCAGGAAGCACTCCCGGCGGCCGATGCTGTCGGCGGCCCGCCCGGCCGGCAATAGCAGCGCGGCCAAGACGATGGCGTATGCATCCAGGATCCACGAGACATCCGGCAGCGTGGCAGGAGCGAAGTCGCGCTGCAGCGCCGGGAGCGCGATGTTGACGACCCAGAGGTCCAAGATGATGAGGAACTGAGCCGCCGACACCACCGCTAGCACCGCCCACCGTTGCCGGCCAGTTTCCGGTTCTCCAGCTCGCATCGCTCGCATTGTCATCACCGGGACCTCCCGGTACCGCTCGCGACAGCGGCCAGTTCCTCGTCCCGTGTGGTGGCAATGCCACCTGATGTAGCCATGTTGTCCCTACAGGTGAATCGTTCGATTCCGTGCACGGCCGCATGTAACAACCGCGGCGTTCGCGCAGGTTTCGGGTCCCGTGCGTTCGTGCTGAAGCGCCAGAGGAGCGTCCGGAGCAGGCAGGCCGTTCCTAGGCAATGGCCGTGTACAGCGCATCCGCGGCAGCCGTTCGGAAATGATCCATGACGGCCACCGCGGAGCGTCGACGCTTGCCGGACGTCTATGGGCGGATCTCGTAGATGATGTTGAAGGGCGTCTCGGCCACTCGGCGGAATCGGGTGTAGCCGGCGTCGGCGGCGAGCCGCTTTATCGGCTCCTCGCCGGCCTGGGCACCGAGGGAGTAGCCGCCGTCCTGGGACAGCGCGTTCGGGACGCACAGGAAGGTGGAGAACGAGTAGTAGACCCGCCCGACCGGGTTGAGGTTGTCGGTGACGCTGTGGCCGGCGTAGGGCTCGACCACCATCCAGGTGCCGTCCGGCGCGAGCATCTCCCGGATGTGCCGGGCCGCGCCGAGCGGGTCACCCATGTCATGCAGGCAGTCGAAGCTCGTCACCAGGTCGTACGGGCCGCCGTCAAAGGTCTGCGCCGACGCGACCTCGAATCTGGCCTGGCCGTCAAGGCCCGCTTCTGCGGTTCGCTTGCGCGCCTGGATGATCGACTCTTCGTGGTAGTCAGAGCCGGTGAAGCTCGAGTTCGGGAAGGCGCGTGCCATCAATGTCGTGGACGCGCCGTGGCCGCACCCGACATCGGCGACCTTGGCACCGGTGGCCAGTTTGGCCTCAACGCCATCGAGGGCGGGCAGCCAGTTCGCCACCAGGTTGGCGGCGTACCCGGGCCGGAAGAAGCGCTCGCAACCCGAGAACACCTCGTCGTCGTGCTCGTGCCAGCCGACGCCCGCACCGGTGCGGAACGCCTCGACGACCTTCTGCTCCGACCGGAGCGCACCGAGCGCGAGCTCGAATGCGCCGGGCGCGAAAACGGCCCCTTCCGGATCGGTCAGGGCGAAAGCCTGCTCCGGTGTCAGCGAGTAGGTCCCGGTCTGCGGGTCGTATTCCACGTAGCCGCCAGCCGCCTGGCCGCAGAGCCATTCATCGACGTAGCGGGTGGCGGTGCCGGTGTGCTCGGCGAGCTCATAGGGCAGCATCGGGCGCCCGGCGAGCGCACGGTAAAAGCCGAGACGGTCGCCGACGAGCACGTTGCCCGCGGCCATCGTCGCGCCGAGGTCTCCCACGAACTTGTGCAGGAAGTCGGTCAGCTTGTCTTGGTCGATTGCCATTGTTCCTCCGTTGAGCGGCCTGACCAGGTGCCCGGTCAGGCCATGGTGTATTTGGCCTGACTCCAAGAGGTATGCCGCCGGACGGCGGCCGGGCATCGGTAGCCGCTACTGAGGTCAGCGGCTGGGTTACCGGTTCTCGGCGTCGAGGACACCGAGGTCAGCCGCGCGGGCAGCGGCCTCGCGGCGGCTGGCCGCGCCGAGTTTCGCCAGCACGGCCGCGACGTGGCTGTCGACTGTGCGCACCGAAACCACGAGCTGGCTGGCGATCTCGGCGTTTGTGTAGCCTTTGCCGAGCAGGCGCAGCACGTGGATCTGACGGGCGGTTAGGCCCGCAGGATTGTCCCTCGTCTCGTCTCGCGGCCCGCGCGGAATGCGGGTTGCGCCGAGCGCGCGCAGGCGCCCGCGGACCAGGGTGGCCAGTGGTGTGGCACCGAGCTCATCCAGGATCGCCAGTGAGGTCAGCAGGTCGTCCGGTTCGGGGCTTTCCGCCAGCGCCGCGGCGTGCTCGTACGGGCATCCTGCGGCCTCCCACGCGGCGGCGGCCTCTCGCCACCGGCCTGCTGCCTGCAGAGCGTAGGGGTGGTCGGAGGCCGTCTCGGCGGGCTGTCCCGCCTTGGCGAGCCAGTAGCCGAGTTCCGCCTGATATACCCGGTCACCCAGCTGCCTGGCGTCCTGGTAGACCGGCATGGCGATGTCGCGCACCCGGGCGTGGTCGCCGCGGAGCCAGGCGTCCTCCGCGCGCGCGGCGGCGGCCGGGCCCAGCCGCTGCAGTTCGTCGAGCTGCACCGCCAGCTTCCACGCCGACGAGAGCAGCCGGGCGGCCCGCGGCTGCCCGCGCCGGACCTGCACCCGGCCGAGCACGATCAGCGCCGGGCATCGCGCCGGCAGGAACGCCTGTGCCGCAGCTTCGGCGGCGCGAACAGCCTCGTCCCACGAGCCCCGCGCGAACTCCAGCCTCGCCCGCATGACCTGCATGTAGGAGAGGATTCCGAAGAACTCGGAATCCTCGGCGAGCTTCATGGCCGCGGACAGGTAGCGCTCGGCCTCCTCCAGGCGGCACCAGTCGAGCAGGTTCCGGACAAGGTTCACGTACGCACGGCAGGCGTCCTCGACGTCGCCCGCCTCCAGGGCGACCCGGAGCGCCTCATCCAGGGTGGGCTGACCAGCAGGATCGCCGAGCCCCCAGCGGGAGACGCCGATGTTGGTCAGGGCGTGCGCCGTGACCGCCGCATCGCCCGCCTCCCGGGCCAGCGCAGCGGCGCGCTCACCGTACGCGATGCTCTCGGCGAAGCGACAGGCGGCCATGCACAGCTGCGATTCGTTGCTCAGGGCCAGCGCGAGCAGCCGGCTGTCGCCGGCCCGCTCCAGCACGCTGATCGCCTCCCGGCCGGCCAGTTCCGCGGCTGTGCGATCGCCCGCCATCCACCACATCCGCGACAGCCACCGCAGGCAAGCGCCGAGCTGGCGCAGATCTCCCAGCGAGCGGTTCAGGTCGACCGCGCGCTGCCCGGCTTTGACCGCCTTGTCGATCGCTCCGACCGTGTAGCACTCGATCGCGTACTGTGCCAGCAGTTCGGCGCGCTCACCCGGGGCGAACCGGCCTCGGTGCTCGAGCACGAGACCGAAATGGGCAACGGCCTCGCGGTGGGCGCCAGCAGCGGCCGCGTCTCGTGCGGCGGCCGGACCGTACCGGATGATGGCGTCCTGGTCACCTGCTTGCGCGGCGTGATGGACGATCCGCGACACGTCCGATCCGTCATGGTCGATCAGGGCGGCGAGGACGCGCTGATTCAAGGCCATGAGCCGCGCCGCTGGCACAGAGTCGGCGATGGCGCGCCGGGTCAGCTCGTGCCGGAATGCGATCCTGCGCGTGGACACCGAGAGCAAGCCGCGTTCTTCGGCTGCCGCCAGCGCCGCCACAGCCCCCGGGCCCGTGCCGGAGACGAGCGCGTCCACCAGCCAGCGGTCCAGCGCGGACGGGACGACGGCCAGCTGCTCGAGCACGTCCTGCGTTGCAGGGTCCAGGCTCCGGACCCTGGCCAGTACGGCATCGGCGATCGTTGGCGGAACACGCTGGCCATGCGCCGAGACGAGCAGCTCATGAACGAAGAATGGATTGCCGGACGTCAGCGCGAACAGGTCATGTGCGTCGACCGGGCTTCCCGCGCTGAGCTGCCGCACCGCTTGCTGCGACAGCCGGCGCAGCGGCAGGTGCCGCACATGGTCGCTGCGGGATGCCTGGCCCAGCAGGCCGTGAAGCGGGTGGTCGCGATTCAGCTCGTCATCGCGGTATGTCAGGACCAGGACGGCCGGCAGGTCGGCGATCCGCCGGATGAGGTAGCGCAGCGCGTCGAGCGTAGCGTCGTCAGCCCAGTGAACATCCTCGATCACCAGCACGGTCGGATGTTCGGGCCAGGTCAGTTCCGTGCGCAGGGCGGTGAACACGCGGTCCCGTTCGCTGCCGTCCGCTACGGCGCGGCTGAGCTCGGTTCCGACGCTGCCGACCAGGTCGCGGAACGGGCCAAGGGTCCGCGGAGTCGTCAGGTCATCGCAGTACCCGACGAGCATCCTGCCCTCGGCGGGCAGGTGGGAGCGCAACGCCTCGACAAGGCTGGACTTGCCGATCCCAGCCTCGCCCATGACCAGCACAACGGACCCGTGCCTGCCGGCGGCCTCCCGCACGGCATTGGCAAGCAGCGACAGTTCGGCGTCGCGCTCCAGAATGCCCCGCCCCATGACCTGATTGTAAAAGGACGGCAAACCTGTCAACCCGCCACCGCTCAGCCGGGTGGCCGAGCCGATCCGGACTTCACGCACCTACCGTCCTGGCGCCGCGGTACATGGCGCGCCGGTACGGACCTGGCTGGACCGGATCGCAGCTAACGCACGC
>DATHQE010000274.1:0-30466 GCA_035483035.1 Streptosporangiaceae bacterium
GGAGTCCTACCGGCGCGACCAGACGCCGGTCGTGTCGGCCGGCCAGCCCCGCTGCGTCGTCCTGGCTAGCAGCACAGCGGAGGTCGCGGCCACCCTGGCCTGGGCCGAGCGCCACCAAGTACCAGTGGTACCGCGCGGCGGTGGCACGAGCCTGGCGGGCGGCGCGACCGCGACGGACGGCTGCCTGGTGCTCTCGACCGCCCGGATGACTGCGATCCGCGAGCTCGATCCGGCCAACGAGATCGCCGTCGCCGAGGCCGGAGTCATCAACGCCGACCTTGACCGCGCCGCGGCCGAGCACGGCCTGATGTATGCCCCGGATCCGTCGAGTTACGAGATCTCCACCCTCGGCGGCAACCTGGCGACGAACGCTGGCGGACTGCGCTGCGTCAAGTACGGCGTCACTCGCGATTCGGTGCTCGGGCTCGAGGTCGTACTGGCGGGCGGCCGTGTGCTGCGCACCGGCCGCCGGACCATGAAGGGAGTGACCGGCTACGACCTCACCGGGCTGTTCGTCGGCTCGGAAGGCACCCTGGGCGTGATCACGTCCGCCACGCTGCGGCTACGGCCCCGGCCTGCGCAGTACCCCGTCACCGTCGCGGCCGGGTTCACGAGTGTCGGAGCCAGCGCGAGCGCGGTGACGGCGATCCTGGCGGCGAGGCTGCGGCCGAGCCTGCTGGAGCTGATGGACTCGGCGACGCTGCGCGCGATCGACGACTGGAAGAGCACTGGGTTCGGCGACAGCGTGCAGGCGCTGCTGATCGCGCAAGACGACAGCGAGTCAGCCGAGCGCGGCGGACGGCTGATGCAGGAGATCTGCCTGCGCGAGGGCGCCGTCATGGCAGAGCTGTCGCAGTCCGAGGCGGAGTCGCGTCAGCTGCTCGACTTGCGCCGGCTGTCCTATCCGGCGATCGAGCGGCTCGGCGTTCCGCTCGTCGAGGACGTGTGCGTGCCGCGCAGCCGGCTCCCTGACATGGTGGCCCGCATCGAGCAAGCGGGGGAGCGGCACGGGGTCTTCATCGCGACGGTCGCGCACGCCGGGGACGGCAACCTGCATCCGGTGTTTGTGTTCGACCGCGGGCTGGCTGAGGTGCCGCCCGCCGTCTGGCTGGCGGCCGACGAGGTGTTCCGCGCGGCCCTGGCGCTCGGCGGCACCCTGACCGGCGAGCACGGAGTGGGCATGATCAAGCGGCGATGGCTAGCCGATGAGCTCAGCGCGGAATCGATGGCCGTACATCACGCGATCAAGGACGCGCTAGACCCGACAGGCATCATGAACCCTGGCAAAGTCTTGTGATTGGCTGTACGGACAGTTAGCCAATCGGACACCCCGGCTTCATGGCGCCGTTCCCTGATGTTCATGCATTTTCAGTAGGGCAACTCGTGCCGTTGGGCGATCCGTCGCAGGTGGCGCCTCTCTTAGCCTCTCCGTACCCGGGCAGCAACGACCGTGCCCGCGGTGAGCTAAGGAGGTTCGGTGGAGACAGACGAGGTCGCGGCGCGCCTCCTACGGCAGTACTGGGCACTGCTCCTCATCTGCGTACTGGTGCCGCTCGTCGTCGTGAGCGTGATCGTTGCCCGGCAGCCCGCCGCGTATTCCGCGAACGCGCGCATCATCACCTCAAGCGAGGTACCAGCCAGCGCGGCTGTCGCCGACGCCATGGTGAGCCAGGTTCAGGGCATCGCCACGGGTCAGACGGCCGCAAGTCAGGCACTGCGGGCTGCGGGCGTTCGGCGCAACCTCGGCGCTTTCATCGCCAGCATCTCCGTGGCGGGCGTCGGTACCTCGCAGGTCGTGAACCTCACCGTGACCGACCCGAGTCCGAAGGCCGCTCAGCAGCTGACGCGTGCGCTCGCCGACCAGGTGGTGTCCGGGCTGAACAAGGTCGGCGTGAGCGGCATGTCCAAGGCGCTGACGGTCATTGACGCTGACCTCGTCCAGCTCACGGAGAACCGCGCGCTGCTCGCGGCTCGGGCGGCGGCTAGCCCGCAGAACCAGCAGTTGCAGGCCAAGCTGGCCGGCCTGGACCAGGTGATAGCAAACTTCACCGGCGACCGCGCACGGCTCCTGATCCAGGCGAGCACGGCGGGTCTCGCGTCCGTCATCGATGAGCCAGGACTGCCACTCCACGCGGAATCGAAGGCGCTGCCGCAGAAGCTTGCCCTCGCCGGACTCCTCGGCCTCGTCATCGGCATCTTGCTGGCCGCGATTGCTGAGCTGATCCGGCCAACGCTGCCCGGCTCACAGCGAGTCAGCCGCCGCCTTGAGGTGCCGATGCTCGGCCGCCTGATCGATCCTGATTTGCGCGCGGAACACGAGCCAGATTTCGCCAGTCTCGTGCTACGGGTGCGGCTGGCGGCCTCGCACGCGGACGTGTCCACAGTCGCGCTTGTTGATGTCGATGTCGATGGCGAACGTGATCTGGCCGAGCTGGCTCGCGAGCTCGAGCATGCACTGGCTCCTGCTCCGCACCACCATCGGTCGGCGGCAGGTGCTCCGATGGCGACGGACAATCTCAATGGGAACGGGGACGCCACCAGTGGCTCCGGATCTCCTGGGACGACGCTGGTGATGGACAAGCTCGCCGCGGTGCGTAGTCCAGTGCTCCGGGTCTGCGCGATGGCGCAGATGCAGTCGTGCGCCGAGCCTGGCCCGGTCGGGATCCTGGTCCTGTCGGGGCCGGTGGCCAGGGTGTCACGCATCTCGGCGCTCGTCGGCCTCGCCACGTCATCCGGCTGGCCGATTCTGGGCGTCGTCGGCGTCCCGCGGCTGCGCAAGCTGCGCGCCGCCAGCTCACATGCTGAGGACCGCCGCGGATGACGCGTGCACTGACGGCGCAGGTGCCGCGCTCAGTCCCCTTCGCCCGAGTGGACATCGTGCCGGCGGCGCAGCAGGCCGCGCTGCAGGCCCTGCGATCGGGCTGGATCACCATGGGGCCACAGACCTGTGAGTTCGAGCGCGACCTTGCCGGCTACCTGGGTGCGAGTCACGTCGTGGCAGTTGCCACGTGCACCGCGGCGATCGAGATCGCTGTCCGGGCGCTTCGGCTGCCGCCAGGAGCGGCGGTACTCACTCCGAGCCTGACCTTCTGCGGGGCGGTCGCCCCGATCCTGCAGGCCGGCCTGCGCCCGGTTCTCGTCGACGTGGCTGCGGAGACGCTGCTGCCAACGCCGGAGTCTGTCGCGGCAGCGGCCCGCAGGGCTGGCCAGCCTGCCGCGATGATCGTCCAGCACATGGCCGGGCACCCCGCTGACGTGGCCATGCTGGCTGCTGCGGCGGGCCTTCCGGCCAGTCGAGTCGTGGAAGATGCGGCGCACGGACTAGGCGCGGAGCTAGGCGGAACTCGCGTGGGCGGCGCGTCGCACGCAGCCTGCTTTAGCTTCTACGCGACCAAGAACCTTCCCATCGGGGAAGGCGGCGCGATCGCCACGGATGACGCCGAGCTGGCCGACTACGCCCGAACGATGCGGCTGCATGGCATGAGCCGCGACGCCTGGCGCCGATACCAGCCGGGCGGCAGCTGGCGATACGACGTGGCCGAGCCCGGGCTTAAGGCCAACATCACCGATATCCAGGCGGCGATCGGCCGGGCACAGCTGACCTGCCTGCCCGCATGGCAGGCGCGCCGGGCCCAGCTCGCCGCCCGATATGACGACGCGCTGGCGGGGCTTCCCGGTCTCGTGCTGCCATCGCGGCCGGCCGCCGGCCAGCATGCCTGGCATCTCTACCAGGTGCGCGTGACGCCAGCGTTCGGATCCTCGCGCGATGACGTCATTGATGCGCTCGGCGGCGCGGGTATCGGCACGTCCGTGCATTTCATTCCGGTGCACCAGCTCGCCGGGTATCGGCGCGTCCTGCGCCCGGCCGAGATCCGATCGGTACCGGTCACTGACCAGGTAGCAGGCCAGCTGCTGTCGCTGCCGATGTATCCGGGTCTAGCTGATGCCGATGTCGATCACGTCGCGGCTGCCCTGGCGGCCCTGGCGCGCCATCCCGCGGCCAGTGACGGCGCACAGACGAGAGGAGGAGAAGTTGCTGAGTTTGTCCGGCACACGGCCTAGTGGTAGTTCAGGCGGGCTGGCGACGCTGGTCGTCGGGGCGGGCGAAGCTGGCCGGACGCTGGCCCGCTCATTGCGCCGGAGCCCGAATTATGGTCTTGCGCCGATCGCATTTGTCGACGATGCCCACAGCCTGGTTCGGGTCATGGGGCTGCCGGTGTACCGGCCTATCTCAGGGTTGCCCGAGATCGCGCGGAAACATCGGGCTGAGGCGTGCATCGTGGCGATTCCCTCATTGCCCGCGGCACGGCTGGCCGAGATCGTCGAGTCCGCCGGAACGGTCGGGCTGCACGTTCGGTATCTGCCGTCGTTCCTGGCCGCAGTCGAGCGCGATGCGCGCCTGTCTGACCTGCGCCAGCTCCGGGTCGAGGACCTGCTTGGCCGCCGCGAGCTGCACGTCGTCAGCCATAAGGCCGCGGCACTGATCGCTGGCCGGCGGGTGCTGGTCACCGGCGCGGGCGGGTCAATAGGGAGCGAGCTGTGCCGCCAGATCCGCAGCTTCGAGCCAGCGTCGCTGTATTTGCTCGACCACGACGAGTCGAACCTGCATCGGCTGCAGCTCGAGATAACGGGCAGCGGCCTCCTGGACGCGGACGAGATCATCATCGCTGACATCCGCGACCGGCGGCGGATAAGCCAGGTCTTCGCCGCTATCAGGCCCGAGCTAATCTTTCACGCGGCCGCGCATAAGCATCTGCCACTGCTGGAACGCCATCCGTGCGAGGCGGTCAAGTCGAATGTCCTCGGCACCGAGAACGTCGTAGATGCCGCGGTCCGTCATGGCGCCAGCCATTTCGTGCTCATCTCTACCGACAAGGCGGCGGACCCGGCTTCCGTGCTCGGTGCCAGCAAAAGACTGGCCGAGCTGGTTGTCCGCCGGGCGGCGGGCGGCCCGGTCATCGTGGCCTCGGTCCGCTTCGGCAATGTGCTCGGCAGTCGTGGTTCCTTCCTGTCCGTGCTCGCGGACCAGATAGCTCACGACAAGCCGGTGACGGTGACCCATCCGGGCGTCTCCCGGTTCTTCATGACCGTCGAGGAGGCCGTGGGCCTCGTGCTGGAGACCGCGGCGATGGCGGAGTATGCCGAGACATTCGTGCTCGACATGGGTGAGCCGGTGGAGATCGTCACGCTCGTACGCAACTATGCCGAGCAGCTCAAGCTGGCGAACGTCGAGATCCGGTTTACCGGGCTCCGGCCAGGCGAGAAGCTCGCAGAGAAAGTGTTCTCGGACGCCGAGCATCGGGTGCCGAGCGCTCATCCGAAGATCTGGGCGGCGAGATGCCCGGAACCGCCTGACGACTTCCCTGGGCTGCTGGCGAGCCTCTACGCCGCCGCCGACGACGGCGACGCGGTCCAGACTAAGCAGCTGCTCCGGCAGCTCGTGCCGGAGTACCAGCCGGCCGACTGCGCGGAGACCCCGGTCAGCGTGGGCGCACCGTACCCGGACGGATTCTGATGCGCGCGCTCAGCACCGCTGGCGAGCGCGTCGTGGTCGACTGCGCGCTGCCCTGGCTGATGTGCCTGCTGACCGACAGCACGGGTGGCGAGCTCGCGGAGGCGACGCCTGCTGACGGGACCGTGCGGGTGGCGATCCAGGCGAGCCGCGAGGCGTTCACGCATAACGGATGGACGCTGATCGGACGCGGTTGCTGGGCGTCGCCGGCGTCCGCGCTCATCGTCGATGCATGCTCATCTGGCTTCGATCTGCTTGTCGAGCCTCGCGGCGAGACGCTCGATGTCACCGCGCGGTACCGGCCCGCACCGCGGACACGCGCCGCCAACACGTTCATCCGACCGCGATTCAAGCTCCTAGCGGCGCAGACCTTGCTGCATTACCCGGCGCTGTGGTGGGCTTCGGTGCGCGGACGGGTGCCGCTGCACGTGTCGGTGACGGCAGCCGCGGGGTCCGTCACGATGGTCGCCGGCCCGGGCGGGGTCGGCAAATCTACCCTGCTCTCGGTCGGCCTGGCGAACGGCGAGATCGCGACAGCCGACAACGTCTGCGCCTGCGACGGACGCAGTGCCCATGGCCTGGCAGAACCACTCAGGGTCAGCGCCCGCGCCGGTCTGGCCACGACGACGCACGGTCGCACCGAGCGCCCACTGCCGGGCCGGGTTCCGTCGCTCGATCCGGATCGGCTAGTCGTGCTGCGGCGGGGAACGCCAGACGCCGCATCCTCGGTCGGGCCGCTGGAGTCGGCGGACGCAGCGCGCACGCTGGTGGCCGGCACCTACATGGCCGGCGAGCTGCGGCGCTTCTGGCCATTTGCGGCGACGCTGGCACTCGCTACGGGCCTCGGACCCGCGCATCCGGACGTGTCAGGCGTCGCCGCTGTGCTCGCCGCCCGGCTGCCTTGCCTTGAGCTGAGCGTCGCGCATGGCTCGCGACGAAGCGTCGCTGAGCTGCTGCACCCGGCAGGCGCGCTATGAGCCAGCTGTCGGTGGCCGTAGTCGTCACCCGCTTGCAGGCAGGCGCGGGCGGTGTGGCACTGCGCGGAGCCCTTGCCATCGACCCGTTGCGCTACGAGGTGACGATCATTGCCGGCGACTCCGATGGTGGTGCCGACGCCGACGGCAGCAGCGACAGCATGCTTGTGCGGGCCGCTCAGGCTGGCTTGCACGTCATCAGAGTGCCAGAGCTGGTACCGCAAATCTCGCCGGTCAACGATGCTCGTGCCCTGCGCCGGCTCACCGAGCAGCTGACAGCGGGCGGCTACGACGTCGTGCACACCCACAGTGCGAAGGCCGGAGCGCTCGGCCGGATCGCAGCCGGGCGGGCCGGAGTGCCACGGGTCGTCCATACGTACCACGGCTTCCCGTTCCACGAATTCCAGTCCAGAGTCCGTCGCGGCGCTTATATCGGCGTCGAGCGCTACCTCGCCCGCCGCACGGACGTGTTCCTGGCTGTCGGCGCCTCGGTCGCCGCCGAGGCCGTGCGCAAGGGCGTGGCAGCCCCCGAGCGGACGCGAGTCATCAATCCGGCTATCGAGCGGACTAAGTCAACCGCGAGTCCGGCAGTCCGCGCCGCCGCGCGGGCCGAGCTCGGGGTACCGGTCGGCTGCAAGGTTGTCGGCACGGTCGGCCGGGTCGACTACCAGAAGGCACCGGAGTGCTTCGTTGACGCGGTCGCTGCCCTCAGCCGGCCAGACGTCTACGCCGTCTGGATCGGTGACGGACCCATGCGACAGCGGATGCTTCGGCGGGCCGCGCGTCTCGGCCTGGGCGGACGTTTCGTGTGCACCGGTCATCGCGACGATGTGCCCTATCTGCTCGCGGGGCTGGACGTGTTCGCCATGGCCAGCAGATATGAGGGGCTGCCCTGCGCTGTCGCTGAGGCGATGACCGCTGGCTTGCCCGTGGTCGCCACCGCAGTCAATGCTGTCCCGGATGTCGTCATTCCGGGCGAGACGGGGCTGCTGGCCAGCCCTGAACGGCCGCGCCAGCTCGCTGCGGCGATCGGCTACATGCTCAGCCAGCCGGCCGAGGCCGCCCGGATGGCCGCCGCAGGACGACGCCTGATCGGCGACAGCTTCGCCCCGCAGGCTCTGGCCGGAATCCTGGAAGCCAGCTACGAGGGCGGCGTCGGCGTCATGCACCCGCGCCGGAACCCTGCGCTAGTGGGCGCCGCATGAAGCTACCCGAGGACCTCATGGATGTGACGGTCATCTCCAGGAAGACGCAGGTGGCGGACCCGGATCCCCGCGTGTTCGACAGCGCCCAGATACCCGCGGCCCCGAGGGCGCTGGCGGACTTGCGCACCATTGTTGACGGCGCTGACCTTGCCGCCCCGCCCGTGGTCCTGCCGGACTTCCATCACAAGGCCAACATGGAGCTCCCGTCGTCGGTGGCCGTCGCCACGCGGGCCTCCATCCGGCCCACCCTGACCAGCGCCTCGGTGAACTGTGGCATGGCGCTGATGGCATTCGACTCTGATCGCCCGGACCGGGCCGGGATCGACGAATTTTTCCGGCGGATCCGGGAGCGCTTCCCGTACCCGCCTGGCACCAGCACAGAACTGACTGCGAGGGACGTGCTCAGCTGCGCGACGGACGGCGGCCGCTTTGCGGCCAGCCGATTCGGGGCTGATGCGGCGATCCTCGAGCGAGTCGAGGAATTCGGCACCCTCGACCTGGAGCGCTGGGACGGCGCCGACCGGCTCCGGCGCGAGCTGCCTGCGCTCGTGGTGCACCTTGCCCGGCTGAGGTTCGGCGCCGTCGGCCCGACAAATCATTTCGTCGAGCTGCAGGAGGTGGAGGAGGTGCTCGACCCCGCCGCCGCGGCGAAGCTCGGCGTGGCACCGGGCCAGCTGACTTTGCAGTATCACGCCGGCGGCGGCGTCCTGCCGGGCGCTGTCGGCGCCATGTTCGGCCGCAGGAAGCACTATCCCCGGCAGATCCGGCTCGCAATGTCACTGGTCAAACCGCTGTACCACGGCATGACAGCTCGGTCCGCCGCGCAGCTGCGGCAGCGGTACCGGCTGTACTTCGCCGGCGGCTGCCCGCCTGTTGCGCTGGACAGCGACGAGGGACGCCGGCTGATGCTCGCCAACGCCGCCGGGATGAACTATGGCTTCGCTTTCCGGCTGGCCATCTACGCCAGCTTGCAGCGGATCGCCGCGGACGTGTTCGGCGGCTCGCGCGGAGCCCTGGTGGTCGATTCTCCGCATAACTCGATCTACGAGGAGCAGGTTGCCGGGCAGCGAGCGGTCGTGCACCGGCACAACTCCTGCCGCGCTTATCCAGCTGAGCTGATGCCGTCCGGAACGACCTTCGCCGAAACCGGCCAGGCGGTGCTGGTTCCCGGTACGCACCGAACGTCCTCGTACCTCTGCGTTGGCGCCGGATCGGCGCCAGCACTGCACTCGGCGTGTCACGGCGCTGGCACGGTGGTGAGCGACTTCGCACGCCGGGGAATATCGGGGGCAGATCCGCGCGGGCGCAGCACGCTGCGATTCCGCTATGACGGCGCGGCGCCTGCACATGCCACCCAGCTCGATGACGCGGGCGTGAATGAGGTCCTCAGCGTCCTTGTCCGTGGCGGCCTGGTCCGCCCGGTGGCCAGGATGCGTCCACTTGCGGTACTGCACTAAGGGGCACCAGTGAGCGCGCAGTGGATGACTCAGGGCCAGCGCTGGCGACTGCTCGCGCCGGCGGGATCCGTCGTCATCGGCATCTCATCGGGGCCGCTCGCCGTCCGTCATGCAGTCGCTCAGGTGCGGGCGCGACCCGCGGGCTCCCCGGTGATCTTGCTGGACCACCGGCGCGGCTCGCTGCGGGCGCGCAAAGTCGCCGCTGCCAGCGCCCTGGCCGGCGGTCGCGAGTACGTCGCGCTGCCGTCGCTGCGCGCGGCCATCGTCTTCGTGGAGGATTCTCCGAACGCGCTGCGCTTCGCTTGCCGGTCGCTGGTAACTCCGCCTCCCGGCCTTACCTGGACCCACGGGCCGGCCCAGGCGGGCATCTGGCTGCTGCGCCGCTGTCCGCGCCTCGCCTCCCGGCTGGCGGCAGGCCGAGTCGTCATCGGGCGTGCGGCGTGACGGTCCCGATGGCCACGGCGCGTCACGAGTCTTTGCTGACCGATCTGCCGGCCCTGATGAATAGGCCGGGCAATCGGACCGTCATGCTGGACGGCTCGCGCGACGTCAATGCCGGGCTGACCCTGCTCCTGATTCCGGCCGGGGCTGAACAGCCTCAGCTGGCGGTCAAGGTTGCCACTAGCCAGGCTGCGGCTGAGGTCATCGACCGCGAAGCCAGGCTGCTGGCGGACCTGCGGCGCCTGCCAATGCCCCGGGTCGACGCGACGCTGCCGCGGCCTGCGGGCGAGTTCGAGGTGGACGGGATGCTCGCGTTTGCCACGTCTGTGGTGCCGGGAATCCCTATGCGGACGCGGTATCACCGGTACCGCCATCTGGCGCGCCCTGCGCTCGTGCGCGCGGACTTCGCCGCCGCCAGCAGCTGGCTCGCCGACCTCCAAGCCGACAGCAAGGCGGGAGCCGCGCCGATCTCGCTGCTGGATGGCGTGCCGCAGCTCATCCTGGCCCGCTGGCCGGCCGATCCGCGTGCTACCGCGCTCGCGGCGAAGCTCGGGCCGGTTGCTGCCCGCCTGGCGTCCGGCCACACTTCGCGCACGGTCGTCCATGGCGACTTCTGGGCTGGCAACATCCTGCTGACCGGGAACGTGGTCACCGGCGTTGTGGACTGGCCGAGCGGTCAGCTGGCCGGCGAGCCGCTCGGTGACGTCGCGCGATTCGCGCTGAGCTACGCACTCTACCTAGACCGGCACACCCGGCCTCGCCGCGTGGTGGCCGGCCATCCGGGGCTGCGGGCGGACGCCTGGGGGGCCGGCATCCGGTACGGGATCGCCGGAGAGCACTGGTTCGGGCGCGTGGTACGCGACTTCGTGGCCGGCGCACTGGATCGCCTCGGCGCGCCGGCGCGATTGTGGCGCGATGTGCTGCTTGCCGGCATAGCTGAGGTGGCCGTCACTGCCGATCACCCCGATTTCGCCGCTCGGCACCGTGACCTGGCCCTGCAGCTCATCAGCGAGGTGCAGTAATGACCAGGGTGGCGGCACCACCAGCACCGGCACCACCAGCACCGGCGCCAGGCCGACCGGCTGCGCCGGGCCAGCCGGCGGATCTGCCCGGCGGGCGGTCGGTTCGCCGGCGGGCACCTCTCGTCAAGGTCGTGACGGTCATGGCTATCGCGGCCATGCCGCTGCTGGCTCCGCCCGGCCCCGGCAACACGGCGCCCGCCGATGTCTTCCTGGCCGTTGCCATCATCGCGTCCGCGATGTGGTTCGCTCGCCGGCATCAGGTCATGCGGTTCCCGTACATCTTCCCCGTCGGTATCTCCGTGCTGGCTGGTGCTCTCGCCAGTACCGTCGCCTATGCGCGCGCCTACAACAGCGTTGGCGGCGGTCTGGTCTCCCTTGTGCAGGACGGTTTCGTGCTGGCCTGGGGCATCGCGATCGCCAACCTCGGCCGCGACGCTGACCTGCTACGGGCAATCAGCCGCGCCTGGGTCATCAGTGCGACGGTCTGGGCCGCCCTCATGATCATCGGCGTGACCGGGCATATATCGGTGCTGTCTGGCGAGACGGCCAGGGACGGCGTGCGGGCCGCGTTCACTCTGGGCGACCCCAACCTGGCGGCTAACTACTTCATCTGCTCGTTGCTCGTGCTGCGGGCCATGCGGTACCCCAGCCGCCGCCTGGTCCGGTGGTCGTGCTGCGCGCTGATCGTGGCTGCCATCGGGCTCACCGGCTCCAATGGCGGCGCGCTGGTACTCGTCGCGGCGACGGTTCTCGGCGCGATATTCAGGCTGGCGCGGCGTCGCGGCGCGGTACCCGCCCTCATCGCGGCAGGCACGCTCATCGTCGCCTGCGTGGCGATCGGGCCGGAGGTGAATGTGTCGGCCATCGCGGCGAAGGCGCAGACAAGCTCGCCATTGCTCAAAGACTCGATCGGTCGGCAGGCAGAGAGCAGCGGGTCTCGCAGCACCATCCTGGCAGAGACGGAGCAGCTGTACCTGACCGGTGATACGCCGCTCGGCCTCGGGCCAGGAGGCACCAAAGCCGCGTTCCAGGCTCACTTGTACCCCTACGTCAAGATGGCGCACGACGATTACACGGCCTCGCTCGTCGAGCGCGGTGTGCTCGGCGGACTGGCCCTCATCTTCCTGCTGGTCATCATTGCCGTTCGGTGTCGCCGGGTAGCTTCCCGGCCCCTGCGGCGTGATTACGCCGCTATCTTCCCCCGCCCTGAGCTGCTCGCAGCGGCCGTCATCGCCATGCTCATCTCCGCGACGCTCTACCAGGTCCTGCACTTCCGGCATCTGTGGGCTCTGCTCGGAGTAGTAGCGGCTGTCGATCTGTGGGGCCGGCGCGACAGCGACGGCCGGCATCACGAATCGCGCGGGTCCGACCCTGATAGCGCGATGGTCTGATGAAGCGCATTGGCGACCGCGTCAGCAAGCTCGTACCCGCCGTGCTGACCGCTAACGTCCTGGCCCGCGTGGCGGCGCTGGCGGCGCTGACGCTCGCCACCATCCTGGTTGCGCATGCCGGCGGACCCAAGCTGCTGGGCGAACTCACCCTGCTGCGTGTCCTGCCGGGCCTGGTCGGCGTGCTGGTCGGCTGTGGCCTGCCGAGTGCCATCCCGTTCTTCCTGGCCGGGCACCGCGGTGCGGACAAGTCGCGGCTGCGGACGACCATCATCGCCATGACACTTGCCGGATCGCTGGCGGCGAGCGCGTGCTGGCTGGCCCTGAGCCCGCTGCTGCACCGGATCTTCTTCCAGCCGTGGCACATCGGCGTGGTGCTGGCGGCCGCGGTTCCCGTCTTTTCCCAGCTCTGGGTGGCGACGGGCAAGTCCTTTCTGCAAGGCGAGAACGACATGCGCGGAGCTAACTGGGCCATCGCCAGTGAGGAAGCCGCGTTCCTGCCTGTGTACGTGCTGCTCCTGCCGTTCCTGCATGGCACAAGCTTGCTGATGTGCGCCCTGGTCGGCGCCGATGTGCTCGTTGTCGCCGGCATCGCCGCCCGGCTCGCACTGCGCGGATACCTGCGCGGCTGGGGGAAAGCTGATGTCCGGCTCGCCGGGGAGATCTGCCGATACGGCATCCGGGGCCAGGTCGGCGGCATGCTATCGCTGGTCAACCTGCGGCTTGACGTGGCGATACTTGGGGCGCTCGTCGGACCGGGCACGCTCGGCGTGTACGCGGTCGCGTCGAAGTACGCAGAACTGTTGCGTTTGCCAGGACTGGCCATCACGTACGTGCTGTACCCGCGCCTGACTGTCCGCGACGGCAAGGCGGCGGCCGAGGACGTCGCAAAGCTGCTGCCGCGCGCGTTCGTCTTCACCGCCGTCGCAGCGATCCCGCTCGCCGCCGCTGTTCCGCTGCTGCCCCTGATCTACGGCAGTGCCTTCGCGGGCGCCATGATCCCTGCGTACATCCTGCTGTTCGGCCTGGTCGGTGAAGGCGTGGCCGGCCTGGTGAGCGCCTACCTCTACGGGGTCGGCCGGCCGGGCGCGAATTCGCTGGCGCTCGGCGTGTCCGTTGTCGTCACGATCGTGCTCGACGTGCTGCTCATTCCGCACTTCCACGCGGTGGGCGCCGCCGCGGCGTCGGCGGCCGCGTACCTGACCAGCAGCGGGGCACTGCTTCTGTGTTACTTCACGGTGCGCAGGTGGGTCCAGCGCCCTCGGCGCCAGGCAGCCGCGGCGCGCGCATCATGAGGGCCCGGCGCCCCGCCAGGGCAGCTATAAGGCGGCCGGCCGTCGCGATTGCGGGCGCCGTCATCGCCGCCATCGCGGCTGCCGGGTGCGGGCCGGCGGGGGCTCATCAACGCGCTAGCGCGTCCGGATCGGCGGTGGCGGCGTCCGTGCCGCCGTCGCAGGCCGAGCTAGCGCCGATCGCGGCGTACCGCGACGCGGTGACGACGGCGCTGGCCGATCACCTGCGAGTCTGGATCGAGGCCGATCTGGTCAAGCGGTGGCAGCAAGGATCAGCATCGTTTCACGCCGCCGTGGGCCGAGTGGCCGCGCTGGCTGACCGGCCCGGTGTTGTCGGCATCAAGGTCGCCGATGAGCTCGGCTACAAGGACGGCATGGACAGCGCCGCCAGGATCCGGCAGTTCCTGTCCGAGACCGCCAGCGCTCTGCACGCGGCAGCGCCAGGAAAGCTGATTCTCATCGACATGGTGGTGCCCCAGCTTGGCTGCATGCCGGGCCATCAGGCCGCGGCTTCGGCCGCGGCAGCGTGCGCCACTATGGCGGAATCCGCCTACCCGCAGCTGGCGTTGCCGGCGGTCGACAGCTACCTGCGACTGCGTGCGATTGACGTGCTCGATCTCAGCACCGGCCTCCTGTCGGACAGCACCTATGCGGCGTGGGGCGCAACCGCGGCTGCGGCCCAGCAGGCTGCCTGGCAGGAGGTCAACCGACGCGGCTGGCCGCACCTGGTGCGACTGCAGGCGCGCAAGGCCCTCGCGCATCCAGGCGACTACCCGGGTACTGCCGCTCAGGCCGCCGCCGACGTGCATGTCTTCGTCTCTATCCCGCTGACCAGCGGCGCCCATGCCGTCGACATCTGGACCTGGCACCAGGAGTACGACGGCCAGATGTACCAGCTCATGAATTCCGGCATGCGGACGAACGCACTATGGGACCAGCTTGAGCAACTGCGGCGTGCCGGCGACGTGCTCTTCACGCACATGAGCCCGCATTCCGTGGAGTCCGGGCTGAGCGCCGATCTTGCGGCGATCGCCACCGTCTTCACCGACGTCTTTCTCCCGGCAGGTACCGGATGATGACCGGAGACTCGATGCGGATCACCTGCCTCGGGCACGCCGGGCTGCGCGTCGATGGTGTCGACCTTCGGCTGCTGATGGATCCGTGGCTGTCTGCCCGGGGCGCGTTCCAGGCCGCATGGTTTCAGTTTCCGGCCAACTCTCATCTCGACCAGGTGGCGCTCCTGGATTGTGACTACGTCACCGTCTCGCACGAGCATCTCGACCACATGGACTTGTCCGTGCTCACCGCGCTTGGCGAGAAGACGACGGTACTGATACCCCGGTATCCAGCACCGGGCTTCCGCGACCGGCTGGCCGCGGCGGGCGTCGTCAACGTGCGGGAAGTGCCGGCCTGGAGCAGGTTCCGGCTCAACGACCGCGGCGACTGGCTGACGTTCATCCCCGAGCAGTCGCCAATGTGCCATGACGCGGCTGTACTGGTCTGCGCTGGCGGCGCGTCGCTTCTGCACTGCAACGACGCCCGGCTCACGGCCGGCCAGGCACGCCGGGCGGTAACGGAATGCGGTGGCCGGCTGGACGTACTGGCGTTGCAGATGTCGAGCGCGACCTGGCACCCAATCTGCTACGAGTACCCGCCAGAGCAGATCGCCGAGATCTCCGAAGCCAAGCGCGCGAGTAAATTCCGGGCGGCCGGAAGGCTCGCCAGCGTGGTGAGACCGGAGCTCGCCGTCCCCTTCGCCGGTCCCATGTGCTTCCTTGATCCCGAGATCAGGCGGCATAACCGCTGGCTCCGGGCACCTGGCCTGTTTCCGGACCAGAAGCAGGCGGCGGAGTTCTTGCGCCAGCGACTGAGCGGCCAGCGCGTCGGCCTGTGGCTACCCGGCGACGTGTACGAGCCGCTCTCGCATCGGTATGTACCAGACAGCCTCTGGCGTGACTTCGACGTCAGTGACTGCGACGAGTACCTGGATGCCTACGCCCGCGCACGTCGCGTCGAGGTCGAGTCCGTCCGATCCGCCTTCCCGGACCCGGCCGCGGAGCTCGGCGATGCTTTTGTCGAGCACTTTCGGCGCCTTGGTGAGATGAGCCAGTACTTCCTGGAGCGCATCGACATGACGGTGCGCTTCGAGCTGACCGGGGCCATCGAAGGTCGCTGGGACGTCGACCTGCGACCCGAGGGCGTGCGCGTCGACCTGCGAGGTCGGGCCAGGCGGCCCGAGTACCGTTTCCGGCTCGACTCACGATGGCTCGCGCCCGTGATCTTCGGCCAGATCGCCTGGGAGGATCTGTTCCTCTCACTACGGTTCTCCGCCTGGCGGGATCCTGACATCTACAACGACTACCTGATCGGGCTGCTCAAGCACGCGGAGCCAGCTGCCCTGGCATGCGTCGAAGCGTACGAGCGAGGCAGGGCAACCGGCGAGACGATCGTTGTCGAGTCCGCTGGGGCTCGGTTTGCGATCAGTCGTTACTGTCCGCACGCGGGCGAAGACCTCGCGACTGGCAGCACCGTCGCGGACGGCATGATCCGCTGTCTCGGACACAATCTGCAGTTCGATCTCGCAACCGGCACCTGCGTCAATGCCCGCTGCGACCCGCTGGTGACCAAGCAGCTCGCATTCGCCAGTGAAGCCATCGATTCGCCGGAACTGGAGGCGTTCTGATGCCGTCAGCCCCACAGGCCCTGGCCCAGGGCAATTCGGCGCGGCCCGCTGGAGTCGGGCCCAGCCTGAGCCGCAGGCTCCTCGATATCGCGATCGCCGTGTTGATCTTGGCCGTGTCGCTGCCGCTGTTGCTCACGATCGCGATGGCTGCGTACCTGAGTACCGGCGGCTCGCCGATCTTCCGCCAGCGCAGAATCGGACAAGGCGGTGCGCCCTTCACGCTGTACAAGTTCCGCACCATGCGCCCAGGGCTCTCAGGTCCTGGCGTGACGGCCCCCGGTGATCACCGAGTGACACGCGTAGGTGCGCTGCTGCGCAAGACCAGTGTGGATGAGCTGCCGCAGATGGTGAACCTGCTGCTGGGCCACATGACACTAGTGGGTCCGCGACCTGAGTCCGTGTCCCTCGCGGCCCGCTATCCACGCGAGTTCCAGTTCATCTTCCAGTATCGTCCGGGCGTCACCGGCCCGAGCCAGGTACTGGTGCGCGATGAAAAGGTGCTCGGCGAGGTCGCCGACGTGGAGACTTTCTACCTGGCGCAGCTTGTGCCGCACCGGGTCGCCACGGATCTCAGCTACCTGACCAACCCGACGCTGACGCTGACCGTCAGATGGCTGGTCGGCACGGCGCTGTACCTAGCCCGAGTAAGCCGACCGCATCCCGCTGCCGCACTCGGCACGGCTGCCGTAGCCCCGTCGGTGGCGAGCGCGGCAGGCGACGAGTTAGCTCGCTGCTGTCAGCTGGTCTTGAGCGCAACGATGCTGGCCATCCACTGACCACCGGTCGTGCCGGTCGCAGCGAAAGCACTGGTGGTGGCCAGCTGGTAGGCAGTATCGAGGAAGTCGGACGAGACCGACAGGACGGGCAGTGCCGTCCAGCCCGAAGCCCAGGTCGGCGCCTTTCCTGACTCGATGCCAACCGTACCTATGAGGATGTCGGCGGGCTGGGCGGTAGTCGGAGCCGTACCGGAGGAGAACGCGGCGGTCGTCCCGGTTGCGCCGGCCGATGTGTCGATCCCGGTTACTCCGGCGAACTCATCAACGCTGACGTGCGTCTCGGCAGACGATGGGTACGTCAGCGTGACCGTCCCCCCGGCTGCCAGCGCTTTCACGCCGACGCCGACCAGCACGACTGTGCGGTCGCCTGCTGACCCGTCGTTATTGTCCCGGGCCACGACATACGTGTCGCCCGCCGAGTCGGTCGCGGTGACCGGGCCAGTGAGCGAGTTAGTGGTGGACAGCAAAAGGCTCACCACCAGCGTGTCGCCAGCGGGGACTCCGGGGGAACTAACGGTCGCGGTCGTTGTCGTCCGCGCAGACGATGCGGTCGCCGAGACCACCCTGCGCACGAAAGCCGCAGCCGAAAGCACGTGTGGCGTCGCCGATGCCTCACTAGATTGCGGCGAGACGCCGACCCCGTTGACTGCCGCCACGCGGTAGTAATAGGTCGTCCCGTTTGTCAGTCCGGTGTCGGTAAAGCTGGTCCCGGTGATGCTGGTGGCCACTGGCGTCGACGACTCGGCGCCCGGACTTGTCCCGCGGTACACGTTGTAACCCGTGATTGGCGAACCTCCAGTGGAGGCAGGAACGCTCCAGGCCACGGTCGCCTGGGCGTTCCCGGCACCTGCCACTACATTGAGCGGCGCTGACGGAGCGGTTGCCAGCGGGGTTGCTGAGGCCTCGCTGGACTGCGGCGAAGAGCCGACCGCGTTCACCGCCGCCACCGTGTAGTAGTAGGTGGTTCCGTTCGTCAGTCCCGTGTCGGTAAAGGTGGTCCCGGTGATGCTGGTGGCCACTGGCGCCGACGACTCACCGCCGGGGGTCGTCCCCCGGTACAGGTTGTATCCGGTGACCGCCGCCCCGCCGTTCGATGCAGGCGGCGACCAGGTCAGCATGACGTTGCCGGTGCCGCCCGTCGCGGTGAGCCCGGTCGGCGCAGACGGTGCCATGGCAGGCTGATTCGGCGTAGCCGATGCCTCGCCGGACTTCTGCGACACGCCGACCGCATTGACTGCCGCCACGGTGTAGTAGTACGTAGTCCCATTGGTCGTGCTCGTGTCGGTGAAGCTATTGCTGGGCACGCTGGTCGCGACCGGGGTGGCCGATTCGCCGCCCGGACTTGTGCCCCGGTACACGTTGTACCCCGTGATCGGCGAGCCGCCATCACTGGCGGGCACCGCCCAGGACAGCGCCACCCGCCCATTGGCTCCCGATGCCACCAGGCTCGCGGGTGCCGACGGAACGGTCGCTTGCGGGGTTGCCGATGCCTCGCTGGACTGCGGGGACACGCCGACGGCATTGACCGCCGCCACCTTGTAGTAATACGTCGAGCCGTTGTTCGCGGTTGCGTCAGTGAAGCTCGTCGCAGAAACGTTCGTGGCGAGCGGAGTGGACGACTCGCCGCCGGGGCTTGTCCCGCGGTACACGTTATATCCCGTTATCGCCGAACCGCCGTTCGACGCGGGAGCGGTCCACGTCAACGTGGCGGACGCATTGCCGCTTATCGCGGCTAGCGATTGCGGTGCCGAGGGCGCAGTGGCCTGCACTTGCATTGGCGTTGCGTTCGCCTCGTTCGAGTTTGCCGAAGTCCCAGCCGAGTTCACGGCCGCCACCGTGTAGTAGTACTTGGTGCCGTTGGTCAGCCCGGTGTTGGTAAAACTCGTCGTCGTCACATTTGTCGCTACTGGCGTCGCGGACTCGCCGCCGGGGCTTGTCCCGCGGTAGACGTTGTAGCCAGTAATAGCCGCTCCGCCGTTCGATGTCGGCGGACTCCAGGTCAGGCCCACTGAGCCGCTGCCAGCCGTCGCGGCCAGCGACTGGGGCGCGGATGGCGCCGCGACTGATGCAGTGCCGATCTGGACCCAGGGATGCGATTCATCCATGCGTCCGGAGACGAACTTGCCATTGAGGCAATGACTAATGTCGACGCCGCTGGTGTTGAGCACCTGACCGGTGTCGAGGTAGCTGGTGGTGACTCCGCCAACGGTGACCTGCACGTTAGGGATTGCCCCGGAATTTGCACATGAGGTGGTGTTGCCGCCGTTGTATGAGTTGGGCGGAAAATCAGAGCCGTCGAAGTTCGTCGAGTTCTTCGAACTGCCTGTCTCGGTCAGCACGAGCATTCCGTGCGCCTTGACGGTCTGGCTGGAACCCCAGAGTGCGTAGGTCCTGCTCCCAATAGTGACAACAACTTTGACGCCGGTGATATCCGTGCCCGTCGGGTTATCTAGCCGGACGGCACTGGCATCCCAGCAGGTCGTATCATTCGGAAAATTCGGGCATGGCGTGCCAACGAAGCTAGTCGGGTCCTTATAGGGCCATGGGTTCGGTTGATTCGCACTGGAGGGGACCGAGTGCGTGTCGAAGTACCCGACGAAGACGTTCAGTGTCGATGCCGCTGAAGCCGGGCTGGTCAGCGGCACGAAGATGGAGAGCGTCAGCCCGAGGACGGCGACCGTGAGCGTGCTCATGAGCAGTAGTGACGGCCTTAGCATTCGCATTACAGACCCCCTCGCCCCCTCTTAGTGTTCCCATGTTTCCTGCCGACGATCAGCGGCCGCACCGACGTCAGGACGTTCCGGATCCTGATCGTCCGGAATGGGTCCTACGGTGGCGACATGAAGAACAGCGACTACCCGTGGGACCCACCCATGGCCGGCACCGAGGCCGAGCACCTGACCGGTGCGCTCGACCGGCTACGCACGACGTTCCGGTTCAAGGCCGATGATCTCGACGCGGCCGGACTGCAGGTCAGGATCGGCGCCTCGGCGCTGACCATTGGCGGACTGCTCAAGCATCTGGCCGTGTGCGAGGACTACATGTTCACCGTCAAGCTCAGCGGAGCATCGATCGGCGCGCCGTGGGAGGGCGCCGACTGGGACGGCGACAACGACTGGGAGCTCACGTCGGCCGCCGCCGACACCCCCGACCAGCTCTACGACCTGTGGGATGGCGCCGTCGAACGATCCCGCGCCCGGCTCAACGCGGCACTGGCGGACGGCGGGCTTGACCAGCCTGTGCACCTCGCCGACGCCGACGGCCGCCACGCCAGCCTGCGCAGGCTGGTCTGCGACCTGATCGAGGAGTATGGCAGGCACACCGGCCACGCCGACTTGCTGCGCGAAGCGGCTGACGGGCGGGTTGGAGAAGACCCGCCCGCCGGGTGGCGCCCGAAGGCCGGCCACTTTAGCGTCACCGGCTGACCGGCGCTCTCAGGTGTCACGTGAAGGTGATGACCTGCGCAAGCCACGGCCCGCCTGCCGTTCCCGCGCCGGTGAACGTACCAGTAGCCGACGGAATCTGGTAAGCGCGTCCCAGGGAGTTCGAGCCCACGCTATAAGTTGCCAGTCCGGTCCAGCCGGGGCCCCAGCTGATGGACGTGCTGCCGAAGGTGGCAACCGCCGTATAGACAAATTCCCCGGCACGGGTGGTGGTACCGGTCGCGCCTGACGAGAACGTGGTGGTGTTTCCGCTGGCTGCGGCCGCCTGGTCGGCCGTGGTGACGCCAGCTACCTCGTCGGCAGTGAGCCGGTAGCTGGCCGCCGTCGGGAACTTGAGCAGGACCTGGTCGTTGACGGGCAAGCCGGCCGGCACGACTCCGGCGAGTGTGACGAGGCGATCGCCGCTGCCATCGGAGATATCGCTCACCACGTCGAGTACGTCGCCCATCGTGTCAGTTCCGGTGACCGCTCCGGCGGCGGAGGCACCGGTGAGCTGAACGGTCGCGATGATCAGGTCGCCGGCCGCGACGCCGCCTGGGCGCCAGACTGTGACGTAGCCGGAGGTGTGCGAGGACGTTGAGTAGTTCGTCGCGATCTGATTGACGTACTTCGCCGCGGTGGTGGCGGGAGGGCTGACTGTGACGGCCTGCGTTGCCTGCGAGGTCAGCCCGTTCCCGTCGGTGACGGTGACCGCGACCTGGTAGTTCCCGGCGCTCTGATAGGTGTGGCTGGCGGTGGCGCCCGGCTGCGGGCCGAGGGTGCTGCCGTCACCGAAGCTGAAGGTGTAGCTGCTGATTGAGGAGCTGCCGGCGGCCGAGTGTGATGCGTCGGCGGTGACGGCCAGCGGCGCGGTACCGGAAGCCGGGCTCACCGCCAGCGCCGCCGTCGGCCCCGTCTGTGTTCCATCCGAGGTGTATTCGTACGCGCCCATGTCGTCAAATGGCGAGACTCCTCGTATGTCTGACGGCTGATGGCCGGAGACCGAGGTATTCGCTGCGTCGATGGCGGGGGATCCCGCGGTCAGCCAGAAGTCACCGGCTCCGGCATTTGCGAACTGCGGATTGCTGAAGACTCCGTGCTGCTCTTGTCCGGTCGCGGCGTAGAGGGCCTGCTGGCTGCCGTAGGCCGTGCCCGCCCAGGTGTACTCGGCGCCCGCGCCGCTCTGCCAGACCAGGTTGTCGTCAGCCGTGCTCGTGGCCGGGGCCGAGTCGTAGACGCCAATGTTCCCGATTCGCCGGTTGCACGAGTTTGTATAGTCAGGCTTGCCGTTGGTCTGCGCGATGGGCGTCGGGTTGATGACGGCACCAGTCGCATTATTCATCGATATGTTGTTCTCGATGTTGTAATTGCCGCTCGTGCCCTCGACATTGATGCCGTCGGTGCAGTTGAAATAGACTGTGTTGTTGATGATACGCCCGCCGGTGACGTCGTAGTCGTCGATGCCATGATCGCCGTTGTCGTAGGTGACGTTGTCCGCCACCAGCGCATTGTTACCGCCGGTGTAAATGTTGATCCCGGTGTCCTCGTTGCCGTAGGTCACGTTGCCGATGATGGAGTTCGACGGCGCTATATCGTCGATGCCATTGGCGTTGCGCTCATACTGATAGGCGTTGTGATACGAGGTATTCCCGGTAACGAGGACGCCGGTAGTCGACCCGGTCAGGTAGATGCCGTGCGCGGAGTTGTCGTGCGTGACGTTGCCCTGGATAAGCCCGCCGGTGAGGTTGCTCAGATAGATGCCGGCCGCCGGGTGGGACACGGGCACGCCAGCCAAGGACTCGGTATTGCCAGCGAGGGTATCGCTGCTGCCGCCGGTCACGGAGATGCCGTAGGACCCGGTAGCAGTGATGACGTTGTGCGAGACCGTGTCGTTGGAGCCGTTCGAGATCGAGATTCCGGCCGATGACGTGCCGGTGATCGTGAACCCGGAGATGACGACGTAGTCCCGGCTGGAAAGCGAGAAGGCCTTCGTGCCTCCGCTGACGGTGACGCCAGGGTTGGCCGCAAACGTAATCGGACTGGATGCCGTACCCGAGTTAGCCGGATTCACGGCCGTTCCGGTGTACGTACCGGCGCTAACGAGGACAGTGTCGCCCGGCTGCACCTTCTTGGCGGCGGCGGCAATCGTGCAGAACGGCTGCGACGTGCTGCCCTGGCCGGTATCTGCGCAGGAAGCAGACGTGCCATCCACCACGTAGGTGGTCGAGGCATACGCCGACACCGTACTGAGGTTGCTGAGGCCGAGCGCGGCAAGGAAAGCGGCTCCGGCGTAAACACTGCGTAGCACAATTTGGTGTGAGCCGCTCAGCACTGGATCTCCTGGTATTTAGCCGGCTGGGTCGCTTAGCGTTGCTGGCCGCACCCATCTTCTGGATAAAACCGCGGCCTTGGCGGGCCGCGCAAGGCAGCCCGGCGGGCCACCGCCACCGCGGCTACGGCAGAATGGACGTTGAGCTTTTCCATGAGGTGCTGAATATGTGTCCGAACGGTATTCCTTGAGAGGTAGAGCTGGCGCGCGATGGCATCGCATCTGAGGCCTTCGACCAGCAAGCCCAGGATCTCCTTCTCGCGCTGAGTGAGCCTTGCGAGGAGCACGTTGCATTCGGTCATCTCGCGGTGCGCGCACTTCAGGTCCGCGATGACGCAGGTGAGCAGGCGGGGCGGGATCCACGTCTCGCCTCGCAGCACACCACGGACCACTGCCAGCAGATGCTCCATCGGCGAGTCCTTGAGCACCCAGCCGTAGACCCCCAGGTGGACCGCGTCAATGACCTGTCGCTCGCCGGTCGCGCCGGTCACCATGACGATCCGCAGGTTCGGCTGCTCGGTCAGCGCCTCGGCCCCGAACCAGAGCCCGCTACGCCCATCAAGATCGAGGTCAAGCAGCAGGGCATCGAAACGTCGGTCGCGCAACGCCCAGCGCGCCTGCTCGATGCTCGTTGCGGCCGACGCTTGCAGGCCAGGTTCGGCGTCCAGCCTGGCGGCCAGGGCGTCGGCGAAGGTGACATAGTCGTCGACGACGAGCAGTCGCGCAGTTGACGGCTCGGGCACCCTGGGCTCGGCCGGATCTGGCTGCCCCAGCTGAGCAGTCATCGGCTTGCGCTGGCCGGCCGAGACGCTGGCCGCAGCGTGTTGTCAGTGGCTGGACCGAGCCAGCGACCGCGTGCGACAACGTCGCTCGCCTCGAGGCGCGAGTGTGCCCCGAGCTTGACTAGCACGCTCTGCGCATGAGTCCGCGCCGTATGCACGGTGATAGCAAGCGACCGGGCAATCTCCTTGGTTGCCTGGCCTTCGATCATGAGTGTCAGAACTTCCTGTTCGCGGACGGTGAGATGGCCCAGCCGGGGATCACTCTCGGCATTGACGGTGCTGGCGAAGCTACTGGCCTCCGCAATAGTCGAGCTGACGCCAGGAGGTCTGTCATATGCCCGTACGCGCCGGAGCAGTGTGACCAGTTCCGTCACATGCTGACGGCGGCTGACGAGGGCTGCTGCGCCGATCTCGGCGGCGGCTAGCAGGACCGCGGAGTCTGCACCGTCAGTCAGAATGACGACTTTGACAGCCGGATGATGGGCACATATCGCGCGTACGACGTCGACGACCTCTCCCGCTGGCCAGCGGGCGGCCAGCAAGCAGATATCAGGCTGATGCCTGGCGACTTCCGTCAGGACTTCGCCGGGGGTGCGCGCCACCGCGAGAACCGTTGCGCCGTGCTGGCAGAGCGCCGCGGCCAGTGCATCCATGCACAGCCGCTGATCGTTGCCGAGGACGAGTCTCACTGGCGGTCAGTCCCGCCAGTTGCGGAGATGATCGGCAGCCGCAGCCGGACTACTGTCTGGCCCGGCGGTCGGCACTCGATGCTGATGTGCCCTTCGCATTCGGCTAGCAGACGCCGGGTAATCCGGAGGCCAATGCCATGCACGGGCGCGATGTGTCCGAATCCAGGGCCACTGTCGGCGATTTCGATGACCGCCATATCCGCCAGCGTCCTGTCGGTCAGTTCAACCGAACCGTCAGCGCCCGCCGCTCTGGTCGCATTGGCGACGACATTGGCCAGCGCGCGTCGCAGTTTTGCTGGCGATCCGGCGACATGGCACGCCGTGCCGGTGGCCTGGTGCAGCTCGATCCGTCCTGCGTAGGTGAGCCGCTGTGATGCAACAACATCGCGGATCAGCTCGTGGATATCGGCGCGATCGGAGCGGTGCGGAGGCGACGTTCGCGGCCCGCCAAGGAGATCATCGACAATCTCGGCGATCCAGGCTGCTTCCTCGCTGATCTGGCGCAGCCGCTGGAGCACCGGCGCTTCCGCCTCGGCAGGCGTCGCGTAGGCGAGCGCGCGGATGGCCGCGAGTGGCTGGCACAGGTCATGGGCCAGGTGGCGGACCGTCTCGCGCGCTTCAGCAGGGCAGCCGGGGGAGTCTGCTGGCGCCAGATCACGCTGGTCTGTCGAGACGTCGATAGTCATGTACCCATTACCTCGAGAAACTGCCTACACAATGACGCGCGTACCACTATCCGAGCGCCCGTGATCACGCAGGCCGCCGCAAGGCGCTTTAGCGCCGGAGGCAATGGATAGGCGCGGACCGATCCGACTACCTCGCGTAGTCAGGCTGCTACGGAACGTCATGTACCCGTGACGTTGGGTGGCCAAAACGTGGTGGAGCTAATTTCATTGGCAGGGGCAGGAGCCGCTAAACAGCCCCAGCCAGTGGCACCCGCCCGCCAGGCACCAGCGGCATCGATCGCAGCCGGACGCCGCAGGCACGGAAGATCGCGTTCGCGATCGCCGGGGCGACTGCCATGATCGGAGCCTCGCCGCCGCCTGCCGACGGCTGCTCGGGCTGGTCCAGCAGAACGACGCGCAGGTCGGCCGGGACGTCCGCGAGCCGGGGCACCCGGTACTCGCTCATCGATCCGTTGCGGATCTGTCCCCCGGTGAAGTCGATCTGCTCGAACAGGGCCGGCCCGAGGCCCATGACGACTGCGCCCTCGACCTGATTGACCAGGCCATCCGGATTCACGATGGCGCCGCAGTCGACGGCGGTGACCAGGCTGCGGATCGTCAGCGTGCCGTCGTCAGCGAGATGCACGCGGGCAGCGGTCGCGACCCGGCCGCCCTTCTCGAAACCGAGAGCGATGCCGGTCCCGATCTGCCCCGGCTCGCCAGCGCCACTCGCACCCGCCCCGTCGCCAGCACGCGCCGACCAGCCGATCGCCGCGGCCGCCGCATCCAGCACCGCGGCGAGACGCTCGTCGTCGAGGTGGCGGTGCCGGAAGGCAACAGGATCGATGCCGAGCGCATCGGCGAGCTCGTCCATGTGCGATTCGCGGGCGAAATTGTTGGCCGTGGCGGCGAGCGCTCGGTAGGACCCACGGGCGAGCCGGGACGCTGCGGGCTGGTAGCGCTCGATCCGATGCGGCACCCGATAGGGGGTCGCCAGGCCAGCCGAGCCGGCGTGAATGTCCGTGAACGACCAGGCCAGCAGCCGGCCCTGGCTGTCAGCACTGCTGTCGACGTCGATGACCGCGGCCGGGCGCAGATAACCGGCGGTGAATTCGTCGACGCGGGTCCATTGCACCTTCACCGGCTGGCCGGCCGCCCTGGCCAGCCGCGCCGCCTCCAGCGCGACGGCCGACCCGTGCTTGCCGCCGAAGCCGCCGCCGAAGTCCGGCACGACGACATGGACGCTGGCCTCACCGATGCCGAGCGCGGCGGCCAGCTCCTGCCGCGCACGGAACGGGGTCGACGTCGCAGTCCAGACCGTCAGCCGGTCGCCGTCGAAGCGGGCTAGCGCTGACCGTGGCTCCAGCGGGACATGTGCGACGTACGCCGCATGATAGGTAGCGGCCAGCCTGACGGCGCCCCTGTCCAGCGCCGCGCCAGGATCGCCGGTCCGGGATTCGACCGCCGCGTCACGTCCCGCGCCGGGCAGCTGATGCGCGCGGAGATAGGCGGCCAGATGGGCCGGACCCGGTGCCGCGTCGTCCGGCTCGGTCCACTCCGCATCGATCGCGGCGAGCGCGCTGGTTGCGGTCAGCTCGTCGGGTGCGATCACGGCGGTCATCGACTCGTCACTGACGACCGTGACACCGGGCAGCGCGGCCGCCCCGGTCGTGTCGGCTCGCGCCAGCGTGGCTCCAGCCACGGGCGGGTGCAGCACCCGGCCGTGCAGCATGCCGTCGAGCCGCAGATCGGACGGAAACGACTTGGTACCGGTCACTGCGGCGCCGGCGCCGGCCGCGCTGGCCTGGCGTCCGGCGGCATGGCGCCAGGCGGTGGCGGGCGTGACCGGCGCGTCGGCCGGCACGCGCGCTACCCGGCGTTCCCCGGCGACCAGCTCGGCGTAGCTCGCGCTCGGCGCGCCGTCCGGGCCCGCGATCATCCCGTTGCCGGCCGTCAGGTCGCCGGTCGGCAGCCCGAACCGCTGCGCGGCCGCCTCAGTGAGCAGCCGGAAGGCTGCGGCAGCCGCCGTCCGGAGCGGCGGGGCAGCATGCGGCATGCCCCTGCTGCCGAAGGTGCCGAGGTCAAACGGCGACACGTCGGTATCGGCCATCGCCAGCCGCACCATGCCGGCGGGCACTGCCAGTTCCTCGGCGACCAGCAGCGAGAGCGCCGTCCGCGTGCCCTGGCCCGCCTCGACCTTGCCGGTGAACGCGGTGATCGAGCCGTCGGCGCCGACGTGGACCCACGCGTCGTCCGGCCCGGCGAAACCCGGCTCGCCGTCGACGATGCCGTCCGCGACCACGGTCAGCAGGCCTTCAGGCATGGCGCGCGCGAACGACTCGGGCCGGGCGCGAGCCAGATCCCATGGTTCGTCCGGCGTGAGGCTGGCCGCGGCCGGCGTGCCGGCCGGGACCGGCTGGAGCAGCTCCGGCTGCTCCATTAGCTCGGCTGCCCGGTGGATAGCCCGCCGTATCCGTGGATAGGCGCAGCAGCGGCAGACGTGGCCCTCAAGCTCGGCGTTGATCCGGCGGTCGTCCGGGTTCGCCACCCGCGCGAGCAGCGCGGCCGTACCCGTCAGCCAGCCGGGTGTGCAGTAGCCGCACTGCAGGGCGCCGGTCTCTAGCCACGCCTGCTGTACCGGGTGCAGGATGCCGTCCTCGGCGAGGCCCTCGGCCGTGGTGATGCGCTGGCCGACCGCGCTGACGGCGTCGACCTGGCACGCCCGCACCGGACGGCTGCCGATCAGCACGGTGCAGGCGCCGCACGCTCCCTCGCCGCAGCCGAGCTTCGGCCCGGTCACCCCCACGTCGCGCAGCCACGCCAGCAACGTCTGGCCTGGCCGCTCGGTGAACTGCTGCTCTGCACCGTTGACGATGACGACGCCTGCCACGTGACCGACTTTAGCGCGCTACTTTGTCCGTGATCAGTCACGTGCTGGCTGGCTTGCGTCAGCCCGGCGGCACTACGGAGGCAACCATGACGGCCATCCAGGAGCCCATCACCGCTGTCGACCCGGTCAGCTTTCAGTACACCAAGCCGGCCACGGACGCCGAGGCGCGGCGCGACATCAGCCACGAGTTCCGGCACCTGCACGAGAAGGCCGAGGAGATCAAGCAGGCGCCGGAGGATTTCCACCCCAAGCTTGTGCTGTCCGAGCACGTGCGGGGTAGCAGCATCCTCGACAAGATCGCCGATGGAGTGAACAAGTTCTGCGGCTCCATGTACGTGTTCATCGGCATCACAGTTGGCATCATCGCCTGGCTCATCCTCGGGCAGGTCGTCGGCTTCGACCCCGTCCCGTGGCCGCTGCTGCTGACGATCCTGAACCTGCCGCAGCTGTCGATCATGATCTCCCTGCAGGTCAGCGCCAACCGCGCGCAGGCGGCGAGCGACAAGCGGGCGATCGCCGACCATGAGACGCTGATTGCGCTGCACACCATGGCTAAGCAGCAGATCAACATCCTGCACAAGCAGGACAGCGTGCTGGCGATTCTTAATAACTTCGCCAGCAGGGACATGCCGGGGCGGCAACAAGAGATCCAGACGGCCGTCAACCAGATCCTGGTCGCAGTCGGCGGCCAGGCCGCGTCCTGAGGGCCAGCATCAGTGACACAAGAACTGCTGGTGCTATCCGCCAGCGACGTGCACACCGCGCTCAGCTTCGCCGAGTGCGCGGACGCCATGCGGACGGCGCTGCTTGCGCTGACCGCTGGCCGTGCACAGATGCCGCTGCGCACCGTGACCAGGCCGGCGGGTGCGGCCGGCCTGGTGGCGCTGATGCCGTCGTACCTGTCGGGGGAGGCTGGCGACCGGGCGATGGCAACCTACGGGCTGAAGGCGATCTGCATCACGCCATCGAACCCGGCCGCTGGCCTCGACACCCATCAGGGTGTCGTGCTGCTGTCTGCTGGCGACACCGGCGAGCCGGTCGCCCTGCTGAATGCCTCGGCCGTGACGGAGATACGGACGGCGGCTGTCTCGGTCCTCGCCACTGAGCTGCTCGCGCGGCCGGACGCTGCCGACCTCGCGGTCATCGGCACCGGCGTCCAGGCCAGGGCGCACATACTCGCCCTGGATGACGCGCGCTCGCTCACGACGATCCGGGTGGCGGGCCGCGACCCAGCCCGGACAGCCGAGTTCGCCGCGGCGCTGCGCGGTCAGACGACCGCGCCGGTGCGCGCCTGTGACACCGCCCGCGAGGCGGTTGAGGGCGCAGGGATCGTCGTCACGGCGACAAGCTCAGCCGAGCCCGTGCTGGACCGGGACTGGCTAGCGCCAGGCACTCACATCAACGCGGTTGGCGCCTGCCTGCCGAACGTGCGTGAGCTCGACACCGCGACGATGAGCGCGGCGGCGCTAATCGCCGACCGCCGCGACTCGATGCTCACCGAGTCCGGTGACTACCTGCTGGCCGCCGCGGCGGGCGCCGTCGGGCCGGACCAGATCAGGGCTGAGCTCGGTGAGCTGCTCGCCGGGACGGGGCACGGCCGGGTCAGCGCGGCAGAGCTGACTGTCTTTGAGTCCCTCGGCCTCGCCATCGAGGACCTCGCCGCGGCGGCCCGCGCGTGCGCCGCCGCGACCAGGACGCGGGGAACAGCCGCGCAGATCGGCACCTGGCTGAGTTTTTGACGGAACCACGGGCGCGTCTGCTGCGTCGCAGGGACAACACACCGTCCCCGCGGAGCAGGAGGCCTCATCGTGGCCGTCAGTATCAACCCCGGCTACCGCGCCGCCGCCATCGGCGTCGCATCCGCTGCGCTCCTCGTGGGCGCCTTCAGCATTGGCAACAGCCACAACGGCGGCTCGCCCGCCGCGCAGGCCGCCACGCTCACCGCCGCGCCGTCCAGCCCGGCCCGCATCACCGTCACCGGCGTCGGCACCGTGACCGGGACGCCGAACCAGCTCATGCTCTCCATGGGCGTTCAGGTCAACGGCGCGTCAGTGAGCTCGGCCCTGGCGCAGGCCAATGCCGCGGTCCGGGCCGTGACGGCAGCTCTGCAGCAGCGCGGCGTCGCGGCCGCCGACATCCAGACCTCCGGGATGTCGATCTACCCGAACTATCAGGGCGAGTCCCAGGTTCCGGTGAGCTACGGCGTCAGCGAGTCGTTGACGGCGACGCTCAATGACTTGAGCGCAGCCGGGAGCCAGATCGAGGCGGCCGTACATGCCGGCGGGAACGTCGTCACCGTCGACAACATCTCGCTCAACCTCGCCGACGACGGCGCGCTGCTCGCGAGCGCCCGCGCGAACGCGGTCAGGGACGCGCACGCCAAGGCGGCCCAGTTCGCCAGGGCGCTGGGTGAGCCGCTCGGCCAGGTCATCAGCATTTCGTCGGCCGACCAGGCCGTGCCCATCATGTACGGCGCGCAGGCTAACGCGGCCAAGGCGTCGGTCCCGATCTCGCCCGGCAGCCAGCAGGTCAGCGTCTCGATCACTGTCGTCTACGCGGCTTGATCGGGCCAACCGCGGCCGCACAGCGACCAACCGCGGCCGCGGCGAGCTGGTATGCGTGATATGTGCCGATTCGGGCGCGTGTTCATGATGGCCGCAACGTCATGGGTGTGGCAGCGATGTCTATACAGCGACGTCGCCGCCACAGCCATGCGGCTGTGGCGCCGCGGCGGGGGCCGCGGCGGCGGCGGCCGCAGCGAGGCTGGCCCGACCGCGCGGGCCTGCTATGCTCGCCGCATGCGCGCCGACCTTCCAGCAGCAGGCTGGTGGCGCCGCCCCTAGGCGGTGCCAGGTTCGCGCATTCAGCAGACCACTACACAGGCGACCGCCGGGCACGGCGGCCGCCTTTTGTGCGCCGGTCGCCAGGCCGTCGGCATG
>DATHQE010000275.1:0-1511 GCA_035483035.1 Streptosporangiaceae bacterium
TGGGCAGAGATACCGCCCCGGCCAGTGCGGCTTGACCAGCTCATTACGACCAAGAACGTGCTCGATCTGCACACAGTGCTGGCGACCGACTCGACGTTCTATGGCGACTTGTTCCCGCACGTGATCAGCTGGCATGGCGAGCTGTACCTGGAGGATGGCCTGCACCGAGCCCTGCGAGCAGCGCTGCAGCAGCGATCGGTGCTGCATGTCCGCGTGCTGGAACTCGATTAACGGGCGCCAGAATTCGGCTTACCCGCGCCTGGCTTATCGTCAGTCCGGTTTCATCGCCAGCCGAGCGCGGGCGCCACGTGGGCGAGGATGCTCTCGATGACGTGAGCGTTGTAAGCCACGCCGAGCTGGTTGGGCACGGTGAGGAGCAACGTATCGGCCGCCGCGATCGCCTCGTCCTCCTTGAGCTGCCGGATGAGCACGTCTGGCTCGGCGGCGTACGCGCGGCCGAAGATCGCCTGCGTCGCCGCGTCGATGTACCCGATCTCGTCGCTGTCCTGGTTGCGCCGACCGAAGTAAGCCCGGTCCTGATCATCAACGAGGGCGAAGATGCTCCGGCTCACCGACACCCGAGGCTCGCGCTCGTGACCCGCCTTCTGCCATGCGTCGCGGAATGCCTGGATCTGCTCAGCCTGCTGCACATGGAAGGGTTTGTCCGACTCGTTGTTGATGAGCGTAGAACTCTGCAGGTTCATGCCCAGTTCGGCCGCCCACACCGCAGTCCGCTGCGATGCGGCGCCCCACCAGATGCGGTCGCGCAGTCCTGCTGAGTGCGGCTCGACGCGCAGCAAGCCGGGCGGGTTCGCGAACATAGGCCGAGGATTGGGCTGCGCGAAACCGTTGCCGCGCAGCACCTCGAGCAATGTTTGGGCGTGCCCGCGGGCCATATCAGCGTCAGTGTGCCCGTCTTGCGGCTCGTAGCCGAAGTATCGCCATCCGTCGACCACCTGCTCCGGTGAGCCGCGGCTGATCCCGAGCTGGAGACGCCCGCCGGCTATCAGGTCGGCCGCGCCCGCGTCCTCGGCCATGTAGAGCGGGTTCTCGTAGCGCATGTCGATGACTGCCGTGCCGATTTCGATCCGGCGGGTGCGCGCGCCGACCGCGGCCAGCAGCGGGAAGGGCGACCCGAGCTGCCTGGCGAAGTGATGCACGCGGAAATAGGCGCCGTCGGCGCCAAGCTCCTCGGCGGCCACCGCCAGGTCGATGGACTGCAGCAGGGCGTCCGACGCCGTCTGCGTCTGCGAGCCGGGTGACGGCGACCAGTGCCCGAAGGACAGGAAGCCAATCTTCTTCATCGGAGCGTCAACGCGACGCGCCCGGGCCACATTCCGCGCCCACGGCCGCCGGCGGCGGCCATCGGGCCGGGGCTACGGCCGGTACTCCTCGGTACGGGCTTGGTGGCGGAGGGCGAAGATCGCTGCCTGGACACGGTCTTGCAGACCGAGTTTGGTGAGGATGCCGCGGACGTGGGTCTTGACAGTCTGCTCGCCGATCGCCAGGTC
>DATHQE010000276.1:0-5078 GCA_035483035.1 Streptosporangiaceae bacterium
ATCGCCGACTACGCCTTCCTGTCCGACTGCGAAGTGACTGCCCTCGTCGCGCCGAGCAGCGCGATCGAGTGGATGTGCCTGCCGAGGCTGGACTGCCCAAGCGTGTTCGGCGCGCTACTTGACCGGGATGCCGGCCGGTTCAAGTTCGGCCCGGAAAACATCTCCGAACCTGCCGACCGCCGCTACCTGCCAGGCACGATGGTCGTCGAGACCAGCTGGGACTGTGGTCAGGGCTGGATCATCGTCCGCGACTGCCTCCTCATGGGCCCGTGGCGACACGAGAAACCTGGCCGCAGCTCGCACACCAGGCCACCGACCGACTACGACGCCGAGCACACGCTGCTGCGCACCGTGCGCTGCGTCAACGGCACGGCGCAGCTCATCATCGACTGCGAGCCGGTGTTCGACTACGGCCGGACCCGCTCAAGCTGGCGCCACACCGAGCGCGGCTACTACCAGGCGCAGATCACGCCCGAGGAGAGCGATCTGACGCTAACGCTCACCTCCGATGTCCGGATCGGCCTGGAAGGGCCGAGCGCACGGTCGCGCACCCTGCTGCACGAAGGCGACACGAGATTCTGCGCACTGTCGTGGGGCAGTCTCGATCCGCCGGAGGATTACGAGGAGGCCTACCGTCGGCTGGTCTGGACTGCGCATCACTGGCAGCACTGGCTCGCTCGCGGCGACCTCCCCGATCACCGCTGGCGCAGCTACCTGGCACGAAGCGCGCTGACGCTCAAGGGCCTGACGTTCGCGCCGACCGGGGCCGTCGCGGCCGCGGCGACCACGTCGCTGCCGGAGACACCCGGCGGGGAGCGCAACTGGGACTACCGGTACAGCTGGATCCGCGACGCCACCTTCGCGCTCTGGGGGCTATTCACGCTCGGCTTTGAGTGGGAGGCCAGCGACTATTTCGCGTTCCTCACCGAGGTCGTCGAGCGGGACCGCGGCGATATGCAGATTGTCTACGGCATCGACGGCCGCAGCGAGCTGCCGGAGCAGACGCTCAAGCACCTGCACGGCTACCAGGGCGCGCAGCCGGTGCGGATCGGCAACGACGCCTACGCGCAGCAGCAGAACGACGTCTGGGGCGTCGTGCTGGACTCCCTCTACCTGCACACCCGGTCCCGCGACCGGCTCGACGAGCGGGTCTGGCAGATGGCCAGGAACCAGGTCGAGCACGCGCTTGAGCACTGGCGCGAGCCCGACCGCGGTATCTGGGAAGTCCGTGGCGCCCCGAAGCACTTCACCTCATCCAAGCTGATGTGCTGGGTTGCGGCCGACCGCGGTGCCCGGCTGGCCAGGATCAGGGAGGACCCGGACGCAGCGCAGCGCTGGCAGCAGGCCGCCGACGAGATCCACGCCGACATCTGCGCCAACGCGGTGGACGAGCGCGGCGTCTTCTGCCAGCACTACGAAACCACGGCGCTGGACGCGTCGCTGCTACTGATGCCCTTGCTGCGGTTCCTGCCGCCCGGCGATCCGCGCATCCGCGCCACCGTCCTCGCCATCGCCGACGAGCTGACCCAGGACGGCCTGGTGCTCCGGTATCGGGTGGAGGAGACCGACGACGGGCTGTCCGGAGCGGAAGGCACGTTCACGATCTGCTCGTTCTGGCTGGTGTCGGCGCTGTCGGAGATCGGCGAGCATCACCGGGCGCGTGACCTGTGCGAAAAGGTGCTGTCCTACGCTAGCCCGCTGCTGCTCTACGCCGAGGAGATCGAGGCGACGTCCGGGCGGCACCTGGGCAACTTCCCGCAGGCCTTCACCCACCTGGCCCTCATCAACGCGGTGATGCACGTCATCGAGAACGACGAGGAGGAGGCCAGCCAGTCGCAAGGCGCCGCGTCGGAGCGGCCGCGGTACGGAAACGGCAAGCTACGCCGCCGTGACCGGCTCGGACTGATCGACGAGCCAGACCCGAACGAGCGCGGCAGGCTGACTGACCGCTAGCTCGAGTCAGTTCAGCTCACACTCCGCTCGGCCTGCCTCAGCCCAGACGTACAGGCGCTGCGTGCGGTGCTCGGCCGGGTACGGATCACGGCCGACGTGCCTCCTGACGACGAAACCAGCTTCCTGAATCGCCGCCATCAGGTCAGGCAGCGACCACAGCGTGGCCCGGACCGACACAGGTCGGCCGAACCAGCGGTCGTCCTGGATCTCGCCCATGCCGCCGTGCATGCTGACGAGCAGCACGCCGCCGGTCCGCAGCACCCGCCTGAACTCGGCCAATGCAACCGGCACCTGCTCGCGCGGCAGGTGGATCACCGAGTAGAACGCCACCAGCCCGGTCAGCGCGCCGTCGCCGCACGGCAGCTGGCGCATGTCGGCGACCTCGAACTTGAGCTCAGGCTGGCGGGCCCTGGCGATGTCGATGCTGGCGGACGACAGGTCGATGCCGGTGACATCGGCGCCGCGGTCGGCCAGGTAGCGCGTCACGTGGCCAGCCGCGCCGCAGCCGACGTCGAAAACCCGGCCGGGGCAGGCCGCGGCGAACTCCTCGAGCAATGCGCGGTCGAACGGCTTGGCGTCCAGCTCGTCAGCGAAGGCGGCTGCATACTCCTGCGCCACCGCGTCGTAGGTCGCGCGGATATCAGGCCACGATTCCGTCATCTCGCCATCATCCAACGCCGGAGTCGCGAGCGATGGCCGCGGTCCGTGCGCCAGCGGCCGAGATGAGGTCCGCCGGCGCGAGCTCGATCTCGAGTCCGCGCTGTCCCGCGCTGCAGAACACGGTGGCGTACCTGAGCGCGGCCTCATCCACGACGACGGGCAGCCGCTTGCGGAGCCCGACCGGCGCGATACCGCCCGTTACGTATCCTGATGATTTTTCTGCCTGTACCGGGTCCGCCATGGCGGCTCTCTTGCCGCCGACCGCCGCTGCCAGCGCCTTGAGGTCGAGGCTGCCGGCGACCGGGACGACGGCCACCGTGAGCTGGCCGTCGACGTCTGCGATGAGGGTCTTGAAGACACGTTCGGGCGGCACGCCGAGCGCCTCGCTGGCCTCCTGCCCGTACGACGGGTGGCGCGGGTCGTGGGAGTAGCGGTGGATCGTGTGATCGATGCCCAGTCTGGTGAGCAGGTCGGTCGCCCTGGTGCCGCCCCGGCCTGCCATGGCGCCAGATTAGCGGGCGAGCGCGAGACTAGAGGCGTGACCTCCTGGGTGCTGCACGTCGACCTCGACCAGTTCATCGCGGCGGTCGAGGTGCTGCGGCGGCCTGAGCTGCGCGGCAAGCCAGTGGTGGTCGGCGGCGACGGCGACCCGGCCAAGCGCGGTGTCGTCGCGACCGCCTCGTACGAGGCTCGGCAGCACGGCGTGCACTCCGGGCTGCCGATGCGCACCGCGGCCCGGCGCTGCCCGGACTGCGTGTTCCTACCGGTCGACCGGGCCGAATACGAAGCTGCGTCCGATTCGGTGATGACAGCGCTGCGCGGCCTGGGCGCCGTGACGGAGGTCATGGGCTGGGACGAGGCGTTCCTGGCCGTGGAGACCGGCGATCCGGAAGAGTTCGCCCGGCTGATCCAGGAGACGATCAAGGCAGCGACCGAGCTGGACTGCACGGTCGGCATCGGCGAGAACAGGCTGCAGGCCAAGCTCGCCACGAACTTCGGCAAGCCGGCCGGGGTGTTCCGGCTGACGCACGGAACCTGGTTCGAGCAGCTCGGCGCAGAGCCGGTCACCACGCTGTGGGGCGTCGGCGCGAAGACCGCCGGCAAGCTCGCCGAGCTGGGCATCCAGACGGTCGCAGACCTGGCTGGGGCCGACATCGCTGCGGTAGCGGCGCGATTCGGCCCGACCACCGGGCCGTGGCTAGTTCAGATCGCTCGCGGCCTCGACGGCTCAACCGTGAGCGCAGAGCCGTACGTGCCCCGCTCGCGTAGCCGCGAGGTGACCTTCCAGGAGGACATCGCGGACTGGGACCAGGTCCGGGCCGAGGTGGCGCAGCTCGCCCGCCGGGTCACCGTCGACGTGATCGCGGAAGACAGGCCGGCCGTCCGGGTCGTCGTCAAGGTCCGGTATCGGCCGTTCTTCACCAGCACGCACGGGGTGCCGCTCGATTCGCCGTCCGCCGACCAGGCCGAGATTGAGCGGGCAGCGCTCGCCGCGCTGGCCAAGTTCACCGATCGCAGGCCGGTGCGGCTGCTGGGCGTCCGCGCCGAGTTCCCGGACAGCTAGCCGCCGGGCCCGCTTGCCTTGCGCTCTTAGCGGGGACGCGCACCCACCCGCTCGGCCAGCGCCAGGAGCGGGCCAGGCGGCGGAGTACGCATGCTGGTGAGCTCGCCGATGAGCTCGCAGGCGGGGTCACGCGCCTGGCCTGGATCCAGATCCATCGCACGCGCCAGCGCTGTGGTCGCTTCGTCGACGTCCTGTCGCAGCGCGTACGCCCGCGCCACGTCGACGAGCATGCGCGCGAGCCGACCGGCCGACATGCACGCGGTATCGACGGCTGCAGCGGCTCGCAGCGCATGTCCGGCGTCACCGAGATCCACGCTGACCGCGATTTCGACGAGCGCCACGTACTGCGCGCCGAACTCAGGCAGCTCGTTCGCCGGGCGGCCAGCCAGCCGGCTCGCGATCAGGCGAGCCGTGGCCACGTGGGCGAACGCGGTCGCGGGATGGTTAGTCCTGGCCGCGACCGTAGCCCGCAGCAAGGTCAGCCTGCCGCTCAGCGACAGCGCGCCGGGATCCCCGAGCTCGCCGAGGCCGCGGAGTGCGATCAGCGACGTCCTCGCTATCTCGTCCGCCAGCGCGAACTCGCCGGAATCCAGGAACACCGACGCGAGCCGGTACTGCCCCGCCGCGGCGAGCAGCAGGTTGCCGGCCTGTTCCGCCGCCGCCATCGCGCGGTCGGCGGCCACCCAGGCCGCCAACGGCTCGCCGAGCTTCATCAGCGCGGCCGAGCACGCCTGGTACGCCATCGCGGTCAGTTCGTAGGCATCAGCCTGGACGGCCTTCGGCACTGTCCGGACGGCTGCCTCCAGCCCCGGCAGCAGTCCGCCGAGGGCTGACGTCAGCTCCTCGAACTCGCCTGCCGTCGCCAGCGCGGCTACGCGCTCTGTCGTTGCGCGCAAGCTGC
>DATHQE010000277.1:0-2722 GCA_035483035.1 Streptosporangiaceae bacterium
CTTGTCCAGCGCGGAGGCAGCATCCGCGGCCGCACCACATCTGGCTGCCGCCTCGATCAACTCGGGCAGCAATTCGATTTCCGCCGGCATGCCCTCGCCGGATGCGTTGAGGGCATGCCGGAACGCGGCTTGATAGTCGCCCACGCCAAGCTCGAGCACGGTCAGCGCGATCGCGGTAAAGCCGATCACGAACCCGTACCCTGTTTGGGTAGCCTCGCGCAGACGAGCCGGGGCGAGCGAACGGACTGCTGCTTCCCGTCCGCGCCAGGCGAGCACGGCCAGCTCGCTGACCCCGGCCCTGAGATCGGCTGCGACCCCCGTCGCCGCGACCAGCTCTCGCGCTTCGGCGTTTGCGGCTTCAGCAGCGGCAAAGCGACCCGCGAGCGCCTCGGAGTAGCTCAGCAGCCCAAGGGTCAATGCCACTGCGGCCGGGGAGCCGTGGCTGCGCGCCTGCGCCAGGGCCCGGGCGCAGCTCACGTGCAGAGCCGAGTCGTCTAGCAACTCGTAGGCCGCCATGGGAGCAATGAACGCGAAGCGCAAATGCTCGCTGTCGAGGACCTGCTGCGCCGCGGCGAGCGCGATCGCCTGACGAAGCCGGGCGATGCCCGCCTTGTCTTCGTGCTTATCCAGGGCGGCGAAGCCATCGAGAGCGAGGCCCGCGGCGCTTGGGTTCTCGTCCCGGGGGCGCGGCGCCGTGCGGACGGCCTGCAGGACCTCGGCGGTGCCTGCGCCCCTCGCGAACCTGCCGGCGGCCAAGGCCGCCTCAAACGCCTCGAGCAGCGCATCCCACGCGAGCCGTGGGTTGAGCGATTGCAGCGCCCGGGCCGCGTCGAGCAGGAATGGGCAAGCCTCGGCTGGCTTCCCCAGCACGTACCGCACGGTTCCCTGCAGTCGTTTCGCCCGCGCCTGGGCCAACGGGTCGTCGGCGTATGGTCCCGCCTGCTCCACCAGGGCTGCCGCGGCGCCCGGATCGCCGGCGTTGAGCCTGGCCTCGGCGGTGGCGAGCGTTCGCTCGGCGTGCCCCGCCCGGTCGGGCGTCAGCCTCGCCGCGCGCTCGAGGAACGCCGCGCAGCTGGCCCAGTCGCCCCGGCTGCGCGCCCGGTCGGCCGACCGCGCGAGCTTGTCGGCGATCTCCTCATCGGTGCCGCTCGCCGCCGCGGCGAGGTGCCACGCCCGGCGGTCGGGGTCAAGCCCGCGGTCGCTGGCGGCCGCGAGCATCTCGTGCGCACGCCTGCGCTCGCTCGCCGCCGCGCCGTAATAGACGGCCGAGCGCAGCAACGGATGGACGAACGATATCTGGGGTGCGAACCGGAGGATCCGCTCAATCCCCGGGGCGTCTCCGGCGTCGGCTTCGACCCCCAGCAGCCCGGCCGCTCTCCACAGCAGCTCGGGCTCGCCCGACGGCTCGGCCGCGGCCAGCAGCAGCAAGGTCTGCGCGGCTGGCGGAAGCACTCGAACGCGGCGAAGGAACATCAGCTCGAGCCGATCGCCGAGCCGAAGCGGTTCAGGCAAGGGCAGCGCGCCTGCGAGTTCGGCCGCTGACAGCTCACGGCCCAGCTCGATCAGCGCCAGCGGGTGGCCGGCGGTCGCGGCCAGGATCCGCCGCGCGACGCTTTGGTCCAGCTGTCGCCCCGCGGCGCTCGCCAGCAACTCCTGCGCCGCCTCGTCCGGCAGGCCGGCCAGCCTCAATTCGGCAAACCCCTCGAGCGGTACCGCCCGCTGCTCTCCTTCCCGAACCGCGAACAGCATCGCCACCGGATCGGCAGACAGCCTGCGCGCGACAAACCCAAGCGCATCGACCGATTCCTGGTCAAGCCACTGCGCATCATCGATCAGGCACAGCACCGGCTGTTCAAGGGCCGCCTCGGTGATCATCGTCAACGCGGCGATCCCGACCAGAAACCGGTCGGGGGGCGGCCCCGAGGCCAGCCCGAACGCCGAAGCCAACGCCTGCCGCTGGGGTTCAGGCAGCCGCTCCAGCGACCCCAGGAACGGGACCAGCAGCTGATGCAGCGCGGCGAAGCTGAGCTCCATCTCCGACTGGACCGCGGTCACCCATACGATCCGCATATCCTCCGCGGCCCGCGTCGCCTGCCGCAAGAGCGCTGTCTTGCCGACTCCTGCCTCGCCACGCAGCACCAGCACGCCGCTCCACCCGTCACGCAAAGCGGCAAGCAAGCGCTCAAGCGTCTCAGACTCCTCGTTCCGCCCCATCAAGGTACGAAACGCCGGATCTGCTCGCATATCACTACCGTAATCCTGGCCTCGGCGGTGCTCACAGGGGGAGCCCTCCCCGGGCGGGACTACCAGTTCTGAGGATGCGAGCCGGCCGGGCGCCGGTGAAGCTGAACGTTGTGTTGGCGGTGGCGGGTTCGGCTCGGCGGCCTGTCACGTCACGGTGCCAGCGAAAGGAGACGTCATGGGACGAGAAGCACGGGTAGGGCTGCTGCTTGGTGCTAGCGCCTGCCTGCTAGCGGTCATGGTCGACTGGGTCATAGAGGAACTGCAGCGCGAAAATCCCAGTTCCCAGCGCAGGAGTTAGCGCACCGCGGACCGGCCGCCGGGTGTGCCGTCCGCAAACGACTCTGCGGCCGGAGCTCGGCGCTGGAGGTGACGTGACGAACGACGCGGTCCTGCTGACCGGGCCGCTGGGACTCGGCCACGAAATGATGGCACGCAGTTGCGCCGAGGTGCTGGAGCGATCGGGGTGGCGCACTCGCCG